>NZ_CP158866.1:110000-431100 GCF_050990905.1 Falsibacillus pallidus | reverse complement strand
TGCAGCAAATGAAAGAAATGGACTTATTTACAGCAAAAAAAGAAATCAATGATTTATTCAAAACACTGCCAGTCCAAGTTCCGACGCGGTTCATCTTTCTTGGCCGTTCATTCGTGACGATTGAAGGCATGATCCACATCATTTCACCTGATCAAGAAACGTTGTCCATCATCAAGCCGGCATTCATGGACTGGCTGAAAAAATCGGGGACGAGCAAGTGGGAACTCTTCTATAAATGGATGAATACCCAGCCGATTTTCCAGATTGTCCATCATGTATCAGATTACCTGCAAGCCCCGAAGAAGATGCTTTCCCTACAAGAGTCACAGCAATACAATGAATTCGAATTCAGGATTTACGAAAACAAAAAGAAACATTGGGTATACATCGGATTGGCTGGTATGGCAGGCATCATTTCCGGAATTTATCTTGATCATTATTGGCTCACGTCCGGAGCGATCGCTTTGGATGCTGTCAGTATCATTGGATACGCCGCAGCATCTGCCGGACAAAGGAAATGGCTCAAGAAAACTAAGCGGAACAAGGTCATTTAGTTGGTGGTTTCTGTCTTGTTTGCTATCATAATCCTATAAGTGAAAAGGAGATGAGTGAGTTGGCAAAGCAAGTGAAATTAGGCAAAACCGAACTTTTTGTAAATCCCATCGGACTTGGAACGAATGCAGTCGGCGGTCATAATATCTATCCGAATCTCAGTGAAGAAGTCGGTAAAGATGTTGTGCGCACCGCCATTGAAAATGGCATCAATTTCTTAGATACCGCATTTATTTACGGCCCTGAACGGTCAGAAGAACTGATTGGCGAAGTGATAAAAGAAAGAGGCTGCCGCTCTGAAATGGTCATTGCTACCAAAGGGGCCCATAAAATCTTGCCAGGCAATCAAATCATCAAAGATAATTCACCTGCATTTTTAAAACAATGTGTAGAGGACAGTCTCCGAAGGCTGCAAACGGATTATATCGACCTCTTCTATATCCACTTCCCTGATGAAGATACACCGAAATACGAAGCAGTCGGTGCGTTGAAGGAATTGAAGGATGAAGGGAAAATCAAGGCAATCGGCGTTTCTAATTTCTCGATTGAACAATTGAAGGAAGCCAACCAGGATGGATACGTAGATGTCCTTCAATCAGAATATAATTTGTTCAAACGCCAGGCAGAAAAAGACTTGCTGCCATATACAGCTGAAAATCAGATTTCCTTTGTTCCCTACTTCCCTCTTGCTGCCGGACTGTTAGGCGGAAAATACACAAAGGACACTACATTCCAGGACGGCCGGGCTAAAAACCCAATGTTCCAAGGGGAGCAGTTTGAGAAGAACCTGGAGAAAGTGGATCAGTTGAAACAGATCGCTGAGACGAAAAATGTTGAAACAGCGCACCTCGTTTTGGCATGGTACCTTACAGTCGACTCCATCGATGCCCTCATTCCAGGCGCGAAAAAACCGGAACAAGTCGTCAACAATCTCCAGACATTAGACGTTCAATTAACAAAAGAAGAGATCCAGAAAATCTCTGCGATATTTAAATAAAAACAGCAGAAGCCCTGAGTCCCCATCGGAGATCAGGGCTTTACTATTTAAGCAGCAAGGTGCATATTTCAGCACTCAGAAAATCATCCTAACCAAAAAGGAGTTGAAGGTTGATGCCGAAAGAAAGTCAAAATACCAATACCCAAATGGACGTTCATAGGGATGGACAATTGGATACCGTTATAAACGATCCTGGAGTAGATTTAGGGAAGCAGGCAGGTGTTGCTGCGCAAACTGAGAACCATCAGCACCCATACCATGTGACAAAGCTTGAACATCATGATAAAGAGCTCGAAAAGTTTCAGCGCATGATGAAAGGGAAAGTAATAGAAGATAAGTAGCTCATCAAAAAAAGGTGTACCAAATGCATTGCACTTGGACACCTCATTTTTTTATGCTTTTTTAAATGTCAAAAAGGCCGTAGTCCCTGCTCCTTTTTTACTTTTAAATTCGAGGCTCCCGCCATACTTCTCCAAAATATTGTAGCAGATCATCAACCCCAGGCCTGTCCCCGAACTCTTCAAGGAATAAAACGGAGTTCCAAGTTCTTTTATTTCATCTGGGTCCATCCCAACCCCTTCATCTGCAATTTCTACAACAGCATAATCCCCTTCTGTTCTGGAAGAAATTCGAATTTCCCCGCCGTTTTTCATCGCTTCAATCGAGTTCTTCATGATATTCACGAGCAGCTGCTTGAGCTCTACTTTGCTGCCATAAATAAAGGACTCTTCTGCCTGATCCACTATGAATTGGATGTTGTTGATGGATCCATAGGACTGAAGAAGGTCTGTTACACTCTTCAAGGTTTCAGGCAGGTCAACTAAAGAAGCATGTTCATCATGAGGCTTTGAAAGTGAAAGAAAATCCTGTATGACGGATTCTGCTTGATCCATCTCCAAAAGCATCAATTGAAAGTGCTCTTTGGCCGATTCAGGGATATTCGGGTCTTCCCGGTATAACTGCAGGAACCCTTTGACTACCGCAATCGGATTACGGATTTCATGTGCCACGGCCGCAGCAAGCTGCCCTGTCATTTTCAGCCTCTCCGACTTTTGGATATGATCGTAATATTGACCGATCCGATCGATTCGGTTATTGGTAATGAAGAAAATGAAATAGAGCATGATTTGCGCCCCGATAAAATCCAGCACATTTCCTGTAAAATCACCCTTTAAGAAGGAAAACTTATCCCCCTCTTCAAAATAAACATATAGGAATGCACCAAAAGCTCCGGCAAAATTCAGAATCCATATTGTATAGAATAGCTTTTTATGAAAAAATCCGATTGCCACGGCAGGAAGCAGGGCAATAAATATAAAATTTAAAGCTGTCATCGGATAGTAAATGAAAAAGGTATAAAAGTATCCTGCAATTGTAAATATCAGAATGCTTCTAAGCAAGATGGACTCTTTTTTTGGATAAATGATAAGTAAAACGGAAATGACGACCACAAAAAATGACTGTATAATGATCCCAGCATTCCACGAAAGTGAAGGCGAGGTCAAGACTCCAAGCACCATGATGGCAATAATCAGTGCTACCGTCCATCTATATAAAACGATATTCGCTATATGATTGAATTCCTTCATTCAAATTCTCCTTCAATAGGACCGCAACAGAATTTTTATCGAAATATAATATTACTGAACTTCCTAATTATAGCACTTATTTCCTGAGGTTGAATGTTCCATGTCAAAAAAAGAAGCTGCCTGATTTATTCAGGACAGCTCGTTGAATTTCAATTATATTCAGTTAGCAGGGACGCCTTTTGGCTTCACTTCTTTTTCTGCCCTTGCACCTATGATGTAGCGTTCTCCCCCTACAAATAACGAAACAAACAGGCCAATGATGCCCGCAATCAATGCCAAGACAAATCCATGATGCAATGCCGTTTCAAGAGCACCTCTCATGTATTCGATGATCTGAGGAGGCAGCGCTGTATTTTTCTGCATCAGGACCTCTGGCTTTGCTAATTTCTGAACCTGCTCTGCAGGCATCTGAGAAGAAGCAGCAAACGCCGTCATTTTATCTTTCAAGTAATTATTGACGATCGTTGCTGTAATGGCTGCCCCCATGACCCCGCCGATGCTGCGCCAGAAACCGACGACGGATGATGCTATTCCAATGTATTTCATCTCAACATTTTGAGCCACGGCATTTTGAGAGACACTCATCAAAGGACCAAGCACAATCAATCCCATCCCGATCATGACAAGGGTCACGGTCAATTTGGCCGTTTCATGCGTGATCGTTCCGAGCATGTATGCTTCCCCGATTCCCGCTGCCATTGAAATGATCATGATTGTGCGGAATGGAACTTTTGTACAGAGGAAACCACCAACGATCGCACCGATCATAATAGGAAACATCATAGGGGTAAGGACGCTGTTGGAGTTCTCATTCCCCATGACAGCAACGGAAAGAATCGGCAGATACGTAATGGCCGAAAACATGATGGCACCCTGGCAGAAAACAATGATGCTTGTGCCAAGGACCATTTTATTTTTAAAGATTCCAAGCGGCAAGATCGGCTCCTTCGCTTTTCTCTCCACCAAAATGAACAAGGCAATCGCAATGGCAGAAGCCGAGAACATGCTGATGATCTGGACAGAATCCCACGCATAATCCTTTCCACCCCACTCGAGTCCAAGCAGGAGAAGGACTGTGGAAGCAACAAGCAGCAGTGTTCCAAGATAGTCGACTTTCGGCTTTTGATCCGATTTTGACTCCTTCAGAGCTAATAGCAGTGTGACAATTGAAAGGATGCCGAACGGGACATTAACATAAAAACACCATCTCCAGCCAAGCACGGCTGATTCAGAAATCCACGTTCCGATCTGCGGTCCAAGCACAGAAGAGATACCAAAGATCCCTGCAAAGACACCGGACATTTTGGCCGCCTGCTTAGGATCAGAAGACATAGCAAAAATGATGGTAAAGGAAATCGGGAATATTGCCCCTGAACCTACCCCTTGAATCACACGATAGGCAATCAGCTGATCAATCGTCTGTGCTGTACCGCAAAGGGCAGAACCGATTAAAAACAAGCTGATGCCTATTAAATAAAACAGCTTCCTTCCAAATAAATCACTCATTTTCCCAAAAACGAGCATCGTGCTGGTAGAGGCAAGCATATAGGCAGTAAAGATCCAGCTCATTTTTTCAAATCCGCCGATATCTTTAATGACCTGGCTGATGCTCGCTGATACGATGGTATTATCCAGCGATGACATGAACAGGCCAAGTGCCATCGCCAGCACAACATAAGCCATTCTTTTATTTGATTCCATTTTTCTCACTTCCCCAAAGTTCAATTTTTCTAATTTTCTCCTCGAATAGAATATCACGGAAATATTAAAATACAATAAAAATTGGTAAATTATCTTTCGACAAAAAAAGAGCTCAGTGATTGAGCTCTTTTTCAATATGGTTATTCTTTTGTTTGGAGAGCACCCGCCGGATCGTAGCGGGTTAAATCCAACTCGGTTGGGATGCCCTGAACCAATTTCGCCAGCTCCGCCCCGAGATACGGGCCGCTTGTCAGACCCGATGCACCGAGGCCATTTGCAATCAATAGTCCATCCACTCCAGGCAATGGACCGATTACCGGCAGGAAATCCGGGGTAAACGGCCTGAATCCGACACGTGTTTCAACCCATTCCCCTTCTGCCAATCCAGGCGCAATATCCAGCGCTTTGCTGATGACTTCATGGACTCCCCCTGCTGTCACCTTAAAATCAAATCCGGCTTCATTTTCATGAGTGGCCCCGACGACCACCCTTCCGTCTGCAAATGAAAGGATATACTGGTCATTCGGAGGCATGATCACCGGCCAATTTTCCGTCCCTTTATCTTCTAGTTGTAAATGTACGATCTGCGCTTTCTGCGGTTTCACCATAAAACTAATGCCTACCTGTTCCAAGAGTTCCCTTGCCCAAACGCCTGCTGTGACAATGACTTTGTCTGCCGTCATTTCACGTCCATCCATTCGAACGCCGGATATGCGAGACCCTTCTTGAATCAATTCCGCATCGCCACAGATCACTTCCGCACCCTTTTTGACCGCAGCATTGATCAATGCATCCCTTAACGCCCTGCCGTTTACTTTGGCTCCCCCAGAAACCCATACAGCACCAAATTCATCCGATAATGGTGGGAACAACTCTTTTGTTTGCTCAGGGGTCAGAATTTTCACTTCGCCGATTTCCGCTGCATCCTTTCGGCGTTCAATCGCTCTCTCAGCCATTTTTTCAAGCTTTGAATGATCATTATGTATACTTAATGCCCCGGATCTGGTGTACCCGGTTTTCGTTTCCCCGCATTCTTCCAACTGCTGTATGAGGTCCGGATAGTAGCGGGCACCCCCTTTCACCATTTCATACCACGCCTTATTCCGTCTCTGCGATATCCAGGGACACACGATGCCTGCAGCCGCATCAGTCGCCTGCCCCTTATCAAATCGATCTATCAATACAACGTCCAAACCCGCCTTGGCTAAATGGAAAGTGGTGGATGCACCGAGAATTCCAGCTCCGACTACTATAATTTTTTTCATCTAGTTATAACACCTTTTCTATTGAAAACTTTTGTTCCATTATCCCATACAATTATTTTCATCCACAACCGTCCCAAGCTGACCCCTCTGAATCTTATCAGGCAGCATATTGACAGGTAATGTTTAGTAATTCTATTTCTTTACATTATTTCAAAGAACCCTTTACATATACTTGCTACGCTTTAATCAACAAAAGGAGGTATTAAAAGTGAAAAAAATTAGAATGATCCTTGCAGCATCCTTATTTATTTTATCTTTGCTCCCCTTTTCTGCACATGCAATCGAAAATCCAATCAGTCCAGCAGGAATCCAAGATGGCGGCATTGGAATCAGTACAAACTATTTAAAGGAAGCCCCCAATATTTCTCTTGATACAAAAGTAAATCAAATCATCTATCCCCTATTTTCAACGCCTGCCATCAAAAAAAGAGGGGAATCGTTGACGCTAAAGATTGATACTCAAGGAAAAGAAGCTGGGAATTGGAGTGTTAAATTAAAGCCAACAAACCATTCCTCCCTTACATCAGAATACGATTTGCCGGTAGAATCTATACATACCGGCCAATCCTATTGGAAAAATAGCTCTACCATTTCGGATGTCACTGTGAAGATCCCTACGGACGTTCCTGAGAAACTATATGACTTAGAGGTCTCCTATACAGGCAATGGTCAGCGAATCACTGATAAACAGCCACATTCTGTGAAAGTCTTGGATGCATATAAAAAAGATTTCACCTTCATTCACTTAACGGACATTCATGTCGGTTCTCCAAGGAATATAGGAGATCCGGAAAACCCTTCCAGCTTGGATCCTGCTTTAGCCAGGGAAACGGGCATGTGGGATCCAGATCCATCAAAGCGTTGGCTTTACCTTCAAAAAGCGCTGAAAGAAGTCAACTTAAAGAACCCTGATTTTGTAGTCCTCACTGGGGATTTAATGTTTGGCCAAATGAATCCACTAGAGTATATTTACGAATATGAAGAAGCATACAAAGTGCTTCAAAAATTAAATGTACCAGTCTATATCGTTCCTGGAAATCATGACTACTATGCCCAAGATGCTACTTTGTCAGATGGTGCGAAATATTGGGAGAAGTATTTCGGACCACAATATTTTTCATTTAATTATGGTCCTTATGCTCACTTTATCGGGTACAATTCCTTTGACTGGGACAAGATTGACCGCAGCGGCAATGGCACCGTTTCAGTACCCACATGGGGTGGCCAAGTTCGGTCGAAGCAGTTATCATGGATCAGCAGCGATTTAGCAGACAACGCCAAGACTGCACAGAGCAGTCAGATTACCGGCCTTTTCTCCCATCACAATCCATTATGGAGAGACCGAGATATTTGGCCGCAAAGTGACTCAGAAGTACAAGAATATTGGCAGAAGTATGACCAAAAGCATAATCCTCAATCTCTTGCTACCCTGGCATTGGGAGAAAAGCTTGGGATTAAATATGATCAGCAGTGGCACGGTGAAAATGCACAGGAACTGATCGACCTCATGAAAAAGTATCATGTAACGCTCAGTCTCCATGGACATACGCACATTGACAATGTGACAAAACAGGATGGGATTCTCTATACTACTACCACTGCTGTAGAGTTAACAGGAAAACCGTGGGTTGGATTTAGAGACTTCACAACAGCGGCCGGTAAAATTAGTTCTTATAATTATGAAGAACCCGGCCACTCGATCCCTGTTTATGAAAACGGCGATACGAAAAGCGGCGTCATGTCATTTGAAGCAGACTACCAAACAGCAAATGATGGCCAATCCACATCACAAGAAGTAAAAGTCGTTAACCGTCTGAATAAACCACAGACTTTGACCGTCCCTATGTATATGAAAGAAGGGGATTATCAAATCTCTTCTAACGGCAGCATCGAACAGAATTACAGCTCAGACGGTAAACAATATTTAGAGGTAAAGATGACAATCCCAGCACATAGTTCTCAAACGTTAACAGTACAAAAAAAATAACATAGACAAAGAGAATGAAAATCGTAAGAAAAGGACTGCCGAATATCCCGCGCAGTCCTTTTTCTTACTATTATGGGCATTTATTGTATAATCTCTTCAATAGCACCATCTAGAGAAGGGAATTTAAACGTATACCCTTCGTTCAACAATCTTTCAGGGATGACCCATCTGCTTTTTAAAATCAGTTCCGTTTCTGTCTTGATAAATACGGCTCCCATTTCGAGCATCCATACTGGGGAAGGCAGACCCCATTTCACATTCATGGTCTTTCTCAACAGCTCCATAAGCTTCCGGTTGTCGACTGGATTGGGTGCAGAGCAATTGAAGACCCCGCTTAAATCCTCTCTTTCCATTAAAAATCGCATGATTTGATGCAGATCTTCGATGTGAATCCAGCTGAACTTTTGATTGCCCGGCCCTTGATGTCCCCCAAGACGGAATTTAACAAGGTTTTTAAACGGACCCATGACACCGCCGTCAGGTCCCAAAACGATTGCGATCCTTAACGCTGCTTGGCGCGTCTTCGGAAGATCGAATCCAAAAAAGGACTTTTCCCATTCCTTTGCTACCTCAACTGAAAATCCGCTCCCGATTTCACCGTCTTCTTCTGTCATCGGGCGATCCTCTGCGTGGCGGTAAATCGTCGCTGTGCTTGAATTGAGCCATAATGCAGGAGGGTTTCCACATTTTAACAGAGCATTTCCCAATAGCTCAGTCGTTTCTGTTCTTGATCTGAAGATTTCTCTTTTATTTTTTTCATTGTATCGGCAATCCACTGACTTCCCTGCCAAGTTGATTAGGACTTCAGCGTTTTCTAATGCACTTACGATTCCTGATTCATCCTCCCACTGAATATTGGGGGAACGCCTGGAGATGATGCAGACTTCATAACCATCCTCTGTGAACTTTTCTTTAAGATATTGACCTATAAATCCTGTTCCACCGGCAATGACCACTTTTTTCTCCATCATATCAGCCCTTTACATGAAATTCACATTAAAGTTTGTGAACTAATTCACATATATTATACCTAATATTTTCCACGATATAAACCCCTTATTTGAAAAATTACAGCACATTCTCCGATACGAATGAAATGAAATGCACATAATGAATGTGTTACCTTTAAGAAGATGTAAAAATGTAAGGAAAGGAACGATGATGTATGCGCGATAAAGACACATTGAAACAGGAAATCCTTGAGGCTTTTCATTTTAGACATGCAACGAAGCAGTTTGACCCTGATAAGAAAATACCAGAAGAGGATTTTCACTTCATCATGGAAACAGCCCGCTTATCCCCGAGTTCCTTCGGCTTTGAGCCATGGCGCTTCCTTGTGATCCAAAGCGACGAAATGCGAGAAAAGATTAAGGATGCCGCTTGGGGTGCTTACGGAAAACTTCCTGAAGCAAGCCATTTTGTGGTGATTTTATCCCGCACAAAAGTCGATACAAAATATGATTCAGCTTACTTGCAGGATCATTTCAAGAATGGAAAGAACATGCCTGAAGAAAATTACAATAAGTATATGCAGCGCGTCGAAGAGTTTCAGAAAGAAGATTTTAAGCTGCTTGACGGAGACCGTCCGCTATTGGATTGGGCAGGCAAACAAACGTACATCGCCCTTGCCAATATGATGACAGCGGCAGCCCAGATCGGCATCGACTCCTGTCCAATTGAAGGATTCAATATGGAGAAAATGAACAAGCTGCTCGCTGACGAAGGCTTGTTGGAAGATGGCCATTTCGGCATTTCCGTCATGGTCGCATTCGGCTACCGCGTCAATGAGCCGGCCGAAAAAACACGCCGTCCATTTGATGATGTCGTTAAATTCATTTAATAAACGAAAGAGGACCGGAAAATCCGGTCCTCTCTTTTTATCTGTTCTACCTTTTATACCAATCCTCATTCTCATCCATGTGCAGAAATGGAATATCTGTATCAACGGCGCCTGTGATCCTTTCCTCTTCAAGATCTGTTTCTTCCAGCCACTTGCCAAAGTCGAATTCTACAGGCTCCCTGTCACCGCCGAGTGCAATCCAAGCCTTCATTTGATGCGGCAAGTAGGCAGTTGTGTGGATAGTTCCTGCCCAGCTCCCGTATAAGTCCGAAAAAACTCCCTTTTCGGTATCATTCAATAAACGGAATGCCTGATGAGCATTTAATGAAGCAGCTGCCCGTGAATCTTCAATGACTTTGAGCCTTCGTTCAGAATCAACCAGATGCCTGCGGTTTTCATCCTTCATGATTTCAAAATGGTTTGTGCATGCCGCTGCTTTCCTTACTTCCACATTCCGAGGAGAAGTTTCAATCACAACAGCCTCCCCATCCCTGTCATAGACCACATAGCTAAACGAATGACGGTGGGGAATTTCCTTCAGCATCGCTGCCGCTTCGGCAACGGTTGCGCAAGACTCCAGGATGAGCCTGCCGATCATGCAGCAGATGAAGCCGTCACCGGGCTTTTTGCGATTCATGAAATTATACCCGACAGCTAGCCCGTGTTCATTCATGCCATCCATCCGGCCCGTTCCCCGCTGGCTTGGTCCAATCATCGCATACCCCTTGCCGTCAGTCGGCTGGTACAATACGTACCGTCCTTCATACGTCTTCGGATGGTAATCGTAGTTGCGGATGAGATAGTCCTCTCCCGTCAAAATCGAGCAGCCGGAACGATTATACTCCACCCGGTAGCCGCCGAACTCCTGCAGCACCTGCTGCATCGGCCATTCCAGAGCATCCTGAAGCCCTAAAAGCTCGTCCCATATTCCAGGCGCGAATCGCTTGATTTCCCGTTTTGCTTCCTGTTCATCTATTTTGAATCGGGGCTTCCGCACTTTCCATTGATTTTCCCGATTGATGACGGTCAAAGAATCCTTCAGCCGCATACCCTGCATATAGCCAAAGTCGTAATGTGAACCTCTGAATTGGATAATCTCGCTGTAAATGTCCTTCATGTCAGCCCTTCTTTCCTTTCTTGGAATCGTCTCAATCAGCATATAGGATTATTCCAGGAAAAGAAAACATCCCGCCTCTTTACTCGCCGGCTGCCTTCAATTTTTCATCCATCATCCAGAAAGCATCCATCAAACGATCTTTTGGAACAGTATGATATAAATCACCGATTGTCGCTTCATACGAGCATTGGTGATCATTCACTTCCTTCAGATAACCGGTAAAGACGACGCCTGTTTCTTCAGCTACCTCGAGCAAAATCGCCTCTGCCTTTTCTTTCGAAACATGAAAATGGACGTGGAACATATTTGAAACCGGCACAGCCGGAATGGTCTCAACCTTGTCGCATGCATTGAAAAAAGAAGCATATTCGATTGCCTCAATATAATATTGCTCCATCTTCCCGACTCTCTCTTCAAAATAGTGATCTGCTGCCAGGATGTACGGGTAGAGACTGATCAAGTTTCCGCCGTGGCGTGTTTTCCAGACCTTCGCTTCCTGGGTAAAAGATTCATCTCCGGCTAAAATGGCACCCGCGATGCCGCCGATTCCTTTATAAAGAGAAACATAGACACTATCAAATAAAGAACAGACCTCAGCAGCTGTTTTTTGATAGTATGGCAGCACTTCATACAGGCGAGCCCCGTCTAAATGGAGCCTGATCCCTTTCTCTTTGCAATAAGAAGAGATGTCTTCCAACGTCTTATAATCAGGCAGCTGCCCTCCGATTTCACGCTGAGGGAGTTCCAGGAGAACGGCTGAGACTTCATCCTCCATGTTCAAGATATCCTCCATTTCAATCACTCTATCTTTTTCTGCCAAAAGAACGGACTCAATTTGATGGAGCTTTTTTATGCCTTCCTGTTCGTGGATTTCCAAGTGGCAAAGCGGATGGTAGGCAACTTTTTTTATCCCTTTTTCATCACACCAGATCCGCAGGGCAATCTGCTGCGCCATTGTACCGCTTGGAAAAAAGACCGCACTTTCTTTGCCAAGGTACTTAGCCATTTTTTCTTGAAACTCCTCGATTACCTTCCCTGACCCGTACATATCACTTTCCAGATGTTCGTCAATTGTGTCGAACGCATCTGTCAGGACTTTCACGTTTCTCTTCCCATGTCCATTGACCGGAAATTCTGCACTTTTAAAAGCTTCTATCAGCGTTTTAGTCATATCTATCTCCCCATTTATGTAAAATTTCTTGAGTGGCTAATACTCATTCTTTCTAGATAAAACGTGGAGATTCCTCTTTCGGGGCATGATCATTTTTAATAATCAGCATAAAGCTACCCATTTATTTGATAAAATGGATAAAAAGAGAAATAAGGGGGATTCATTTTGTCCAACTTCAACCTCCCAGCCGTTCTATTCAGCCTTGCTGCATGGGGGCTAATTATTTTTTCAGCAGTTTTTATTTACCGCAGAAAAGAGATTAAGCTGAAAAAATGGAAAATCATATTCGTAATGCTAATCGGGTTATTTTCATTTTCGTTCAAGATGCATTTCTACGCGGTGCTAATCCAAATTTCCATTCTCCCTCTTGGCGTATGGATTTTATTCGGTGTTTTGCGCAGGAAAGAAGGCCGATGGCAAACCTACCGTCCATATGCCTGGCTCGGATTTGCAGCGAATTTCATTTTTTTGATTTCCAGCATCCTGAGCATTTCCGTCCATCACATGCTTTTTCCACGAGATGAGGCAAGCACGTATGTCTCAAACATCCACTCCCCTTCGGTCATTGTGATCCATCCGAGCGGCAAGGAGGAAATGGTCGATTCCAAGAAGCTTCAAACTGCAGTGGAAAATATGGAAGAAAAAGAATTGAATATCTTTAATTGGCATGATCAAACCGTTTCTCTCGATAGAACACAAATGGTAGAAACTTTCCCTTATGTTTTGAAGGGAACTTCATCGAAGTGGGGAAGCGGCATTGAGACACTTGTTTATGTAGAGAAGGATGGAAAAGGGATTTTGATAACGAGCAAGGAAAAACAGCACTATTTCCGCTCACCTGATTCTATTTTCGAGGGGGTGGATGAAGAATGACCAAACGAAGAAAAATTTCAATGTTTCTAGCACTGGTGCTCGTGATAGCCATATTTTTAGTCTATTGGTTCTATTTAGCAAAGCCGAGCGGCCTTCCTACGGAAAAAGAAATTCTGTCCATTGCCGGCCGGGAAGATACGACGATTCGTCCCGACAAGATACAAGATATCCTTTCAATCGACTCAACTCATGTATTGGTTCCTATTATTACTTCCGAGGACACGTACGGGCTGATTTTTATGGTATGGAAACACCATAAGTGGACCATGGATTCAATTGTAACCAATGGCTCCCCAAGGATCTGGACCTTAAAGAAAAATGACCCGTCTTCACAATACATCGTTTGGAACATGCATCCGGATGACCAGCTGGGGCAGATCGACTTTTACCTATTAAAAAGGCGATCCTATTCCGGATCAGGAGGGATATCCACATATGAGCCTGGGACGCAAATGAAGACCCCAGCTTTATTAAATGAGAGCACCTATGGATTCAAGAAACTCCCGAAAGACTGGGCTTACTATATGGAGAAGTTTAAGGACACTTCCCGGAATGCGCCACAATCCATACTGGAGAACTTTTTTTCAAACAGCCCTTTGTATGTTGCCTGGCTCCCGCTGAATCAAAAAGGGCAGTCTGCATTTCCTGAGCGTTCCGTGAATGGAGAAAGCTATCACACGGGTGATCAAATAATTGATCAATTATTTATTCTTGGTAATGAGGATCTTGAGGGAATGATTCATTAGGGGAAAGGAAAAGGACCATACTAGTTAGAGTTTACTACTCATAGGTATGGTCCTGATCTTGTTTATTCATTCGCCATAAATTCAAATGGTGTTTTTCTGCCATCGCGAAATTCAAAAGCTTCTTTCGCGATGACATGACAATTCGTTTCCGTAACATGAATAGCAGCTCCATCTGACAGAGCAATTAATGGAATACTGTATTGTTTAGAGATTTCACACAGTAATTTGTCATCACTATTTTCATAATGGCACCATAGTCCCTTATTATGTATAAAGTTCAATGGCTGATAATCTTCTACTCTTTTTTCAGGAGTCGTATGGGAAACATCGCTTCCGAATATTATTGCACCTGCACTTTGTCCAAAGATAGTGCCTCCATCTTTGAAATACTCAATTAAAGTCTTTTCGAACCCACTATTTTTAATAGCATTTAATAAAGTTAAAGTACTTCCACCACTAAAATAAACAGCTGAAAAGGATTTTAATTCTCCTAAGGTCCTTTGGTTTAAATCTGTCCACATCAAAACTTCCTTAATTCCCAGTGGCTTGAATATGCTTTTTATATAATCAAGACTCTCAGTGTACGGACGATGATTGGGATCTCCTGCTAAAGGGATGTAAAGGACCGGTTTATCTTTCTCAATTATTGTTCCAAGAAATTTGTATACTTCAAGGTTTTGCTGAAAGCTTCCCCCACCTGATAATATTAAATTTCCCATATCATTCCCTCCTATATAAGACCCTTCCCTAATTGGGACTTGTAATCAGCGCCGGGATTATTATTTTTCAATCTTACTGGCTAAGAACATTTGTACCAAATTGATGGTGTATCAGTCACTGGCGCATAACGCCGGCATTTTCGCGCATAAGCGGCACTGACCGGCGCATAAGAGTCAATTTTCGCGCATAAAGAATGCCAAGTGGCGCATAACCGACCATTTTTCGCGCATAAACCCCGTCAGGAAGGGAAATCCACTATGAATTCCACCCTGTTTTTCTCCAAATGTCTCTTGCAAATCTCCTTCACCTCGAAATAGAGGAAAATTTTACTCATTTAGACTCCAAATTGGACACGCAGGAGGTCTTTTTTCTATATTTTTCCCCTCTTCAACAAGTTGGCATTTATTTTCATGAATAGAATGGCTAATTGTTGGTGTACCAGCCACTGGCGCATAACGTCGGCATTTTCGCGCATAAGCGGTACTGACCGGCGCATAAGAGTCAATTTTCGCGCATAGAGAATGCCGAGTGGCGCATAGACAACCATTTTTCGCGCATAAAACCCGTCAGGAAGGGAAATCCACTATGAATTCCACACTATTTTTCTCCAAATGTCTCTTGCAAATCTCCTTCACATCTAATTAGAGCAGAATTTTACTCATTTAGACTCCAAATTGGGCACGCAAGAGGTCTTTTTTCTATATTTTGTCCCCTCTTCATCAAGTTGGCACCTATTTTCATGATTTTTTCCTTGACCACCATAGAATGGCTAATTGTTGGTGTACCAGCCAATGGCGCATAAGGCCGGGTTTTTCGCGCATAAGCGGCACTGACCGGCGCATAAGAGTCATTTTTTGCGCATAAAGAATGCCGAGTGGCGCATAACCGACCATTTTTCGCGCATAAACCCCGTCAGGAAGGGAAATCCACTATGAATTCCACACTATTTTTCTCCAAATGTCTCTCGCAAATCTCCTTCACCTCTAATTAGAGCAGAATTTTACTCATTTAGACTCCAAATTGGACACGCAGGAGGTCTTTTTTCAACATTTTGTCCGCTCTTCATCAAATGCCGACTATCTTCATGACCTTTTTCCTTTCAAACCATGCAAATGGCTGCGAGAATGGATCGGGTCCCTTTTTTTACAACACTTTCCGAAATGCTTTTACCACAACTCCATCATCCGCAGGCTCAAAGTCATGCTCGGGGACATGCTGGAATCCCAATTTTTGATAGAGTTTCATCGCTGTTTCCATGAATGGGGCCGTATGGAGTCCGATGTGAGTGCATCCCCTTGCTTTGGAGCGGCGCAGGCATTCATTTATCAGTAGTGGTGCTATCCCTTTTCCCCTTGCATGCGGGTTAACTGCGAGCATACGGATTTCAGGGTGCTCTGACGAATCAACGAGCCCTCGGTAGGCATCTGTTTTTTCCGGGCATAATACAATGCTTCCTACAATTTCCCCTTCAAGCTCTGCTACAAATATCATTGCACCATTTTCTTGATCTGCTTTTGAAGATATGGCTGTCCTCAAACCTTTCCAATGGTTTGCTGAAATCTTGTTTTTGTGCTCGTCATAAGCTTCCAGCCGCTGCTTTCTTATCAGTTCCAATTCTGTTTCTTGGGCATCTCGAATAAGCACCATGCTTCTTCCTCCATCCATCGTTTGAATGAAACCATTATAATCCAATTTTTGGATTGAATGTGCATATTAATTTTATTCCTGAGAATACTATTAAATATCAAAAACGCATTTGACATATTTTCAAAATGTGATATAGTAGTAAAAACTTTAATACTTAAAAGCGTTTAAGTAATAGAATATTTATAGAAGCGTTGATAGGAATTCAGTAGTTTTTGTCCTGCTGCTTATAGAGAGCTGATGGATGGTGGAAATCAGCACACAGACAAAAATGAAATTCACTCCTTGAGCTCCCTGGTGAATCAGGGCGGTGTAAGCCGTTAACAAAATGAAGCGGCAGGTTTTTTTCCTGCAACTAGGGTGGTAACGCGATATTCATCGTCCCTACTGGTATTTCCGGTAGGGGCGTTTTTATTTTTTATTGTCCAGATAGAAAGGGTGTTTCAGCATGGAGGAGAATCAGCAGGCGTTGAAAAAAGGATTGCTGCCAAGGCATGTACAATTCATTGCATTGGCGGGGATGATTGGAACAGGTATCTTTAAAGGCAGTGCAGACACATTAAGCATGGCAGGGCCGAGTGTAGTGCTTGCCTACTTGGCAGGAGGACTTCTCCTCTTTATCGTCATGGCAGCTTTAGGGGAAATGGCCATGATGCATCCCAATTTAAATGTCCAGAACCTTGTTCATAAAGCTTTTGGATTCAGAATTTCATTCATCGTCGGATGGCTGTACTGGATCAACTGGATCCTTGTCACCATCGTTGAATTATTAGCAGGCGGAAGCTTCCTGCAGTACTGGCTTCCCGATGTGCCGTTATGGCTGTTGAGCCTGATCTGCGGCATCGTCATTATTGGAATCAATTTGTTTCAGGTCAAGCATTATGGTGAAATGGAATTCTGGTTTGCCGGAATCAAGATATTAGCACTCATTGCTTTCATTGTTTTAGGTTTCCTTATAATATTCGGCATTCTGCCAAGCCATGTGGATGATCCCATCTCCAATTTCACAGGGCATGGAGGAATCTTCCCGCATGGATTCGGCGGAACAATCAGCGCCCTTTTAGTGGTCATGTTCTCGTATGGAGGCGCAGAGTTGATCGGGGTCGCTGTCACTGAGGTCAAGGATTCGGAGAAAGTCCTTCCGAAGATCATCAAAGGGACGGTCTGGAGGGTCATGATCTTTTACGTACTCCCAATGCTCATTATCTGTGGATTGATGCCTTGGAACGAAGTATCGGCAAAAGAAAGTCCATTTGTGCAGGTCTTCAGCCTCTCAGGTCTTCCTGGAGCAGCGCATATCATGAACTTCGTTTTATTGACGGCCGTACTGTCTGCAGCCAATTCAGGCATCTATGCGACTTCAAGGACCCTGTATTCCATGGCACAAAGCGGCGAGGCTCCAAAAAGACTGCTTAAAACAACAAACACGGGCATTCCGATCAACGGCATCATGATCACCAGCTTCTTTATCGTCGTCGGTGTGTTCCTTGCATACATGACGCCTGAACAAGTCATCGGCTATTTGATGACAATCCCAGGATTCACGGTCATGCTGATCTGGATTGGAATCTGCGCTGCCCATCTGAAGCTTCGCAAAGAAAATCAGATGCGTCCTTCCTTCCAGCTCAAATGGTCGCCGGCAACGAACATCATTGCCATCGCAGGTCTTTCATTCATCTTCATTTCATTTTTATTCAATAAAGATAATATCATCGGTTCCACGGTATGCATTGCCGCAGTAGCCGGACTAACAGTCATTTCGATATTCGCAAAGAAAAAAATACACTAAATATTTGATAAGAGCGGTGCTTCCACCGCTCTTTTTTTATTCGACAAAAATCGGGGCGTCACAGGCACTACCCGATTTTTGTCGAACTGTCTAAATTATATAAATACATTTAAAAATCTTATTTTAATAAATTATATTGTATAAATATTCTTTCCGACGTATTATTAATCTTGCATTTTAATTTATATTTATTCAGGAAGGAATACAGCCATGAATACTGCTTCTACTAAAAAGCTTGGTGTTTTGGGATTATCCATCATCAGCGTCAATACAATATTAGGATTAAAGAATATTCCTTATGCAGCGACTGTCGGCCCATCTGCGATTCTATTTTGGGTCATCGCGGCACTTCTATATTTCATCCCCCTCAGTTTGATCATAGCGGAGCTTGCGACAAGCTATCCCGAACAAGGAGGCGTCAGCGCTTGGGTTAACCGGGCATTCGGACAAAGAGCGAGCTTTTTAAGCAGCTGGTTCTACTGGGTAGCAAATTTCACCTACTATCCATCATTGCTGCTTGGCATCACGGTCAATATTTCATATGCCATCAACCAGCCAGCGATTATCGATAACACTTGGCTCAGAACGATCATTGCTTTGACGATCTTCTGGGTCGTTACTTTGCTGACACTCCGGGGTACGAAAATGAGTGAAAAGCTGGCGGCCATCGGAACTCCGATCGGGCTGGTGGTGCCGGTCATACTCATTTTTGGATTCGGTGCCTACAGCATCTTTAGCGGAAACCCTTCCGCAACGGAATTTACCGCAAAAACGATCACGCCAAACAGTTTGTCTCTGGATACTATCATGTTTTTATCCACATTGATGTTTGCCTTTGCAGGGATGGAGATGCTTGGAACGATTGCCGGCGACGTGAAAAATCCGCAGAAAACGTTCCCGAAAGCCATCGGAATCACTTCTGCCATCATTGCTGTCGTTTATATCCTGGGAACAATTGCATTCCAATTTGTCGTGAATATCAAGCCTGATCAAACGGCAACGGCACTGTACCTGTTCGCGGATAAAGCAACGGCGGAATTCCATTTGCCATTCCAGTTATCTCAAGTTTTAGGGATTTGCTTTGTCATTTCCATCATTGGCGCTTTATCTTTTCTTATCCTGAACCCAAGCGTCATGTTCTATGAAAGCGGCAAAAATGTCCTGCCGAAAATTTTGACTAAAACAAACAAAGCCAACATGCCATCCAACTTAATCTTATGGCAATCAGCTGGGGTGTCTGTGATCCTATTATTCTCTGGTTTCATCCCGACCATTTCCAGTGCACTGAATATGCTGACATTCATGGCGACATTAGCTTTCTTCATTCCATATGTTTATCTGATCCTTGCCTATATCAAGTTGCGCAGGAATGATAAGACAACTGTACGTCCATTTAAAATTAAGAGTACGTTCATGGCGTATGTCGTGGCTGGAGCTGCCCTGTTTTCCGTCATCGGAACGATAGCTTTGACTTTGATTCCTGCTCCGCATACAACCATTTCAGAATATGCACCACTTGTTGTCGGTCCGATCCTGTTCGCAGGCTTGGGGCTGTGGTTCTATCAGCTCGGTACAAAAGAAACACGCACACAACTGAAAAAAGCAAGTTAATAGAAAAAGCTCAACCCTATGAGGTTGGGCTTTTATTTTGCCATGAAAAAAAGATAGTAAATCTCTCATACGCGGTGTAAAATGAATATCAAAAAATGGAATTCACCCATTATATTTTCGCGTCCTGGAGGTTGTTGCTGACTACTGATATTAATCCTGATGATCTTTTTAAGGCGGGGAGTCAACCGAATCCTTCCGCTGGTTTCCTCTTATTTATCTAAATTTTAAAAATATACTGAAGAGGTAGATGAAAGTTGAGCATACTTACGAAAGAACCTACTATTTTTAATCACGTTGGGAATAAGATCAAAACGGATGACCGTGAGATTAATATTATTGCTAGATTCGAAGAGCCGCTGGTCGTTGTTCTAGGAAATGTTTTGAGCCATGAAGAATGCGATGAGCTGATTCAATTATCCAAGGAAAAAATGGACCGCTCCAAGATCGGATCCGGCCGCGATGTAAATGAATTGAGAACAAGCAGCAGCACCTTTCTGCCGGAAAATGAAAGTGATGTAGTCGAAAGAGTTGAAAAGAGAGTGTCCCAGATCATGAACATTCCTTTCGAGCACGGGGAAGGCCTTCAAATCCTAAACTACCAAATTGGCCAGGAATATAAAGCGCACTTTGATTTCTTCTCCAAACCTGTTAACAACCCGAGAATCAGTACACTTGTCATGTATTTAAATGATGTGGAAGAAGGCGGAGAAACGTATTTTCCAAGCCTGAAATTGTCCGTTTCCCCTCAAAAAGGGATGGCCGTTTACTTCGAATACTTCTATGATAATCAGGAATTAAACGATTTGACGCTGCATGGCGGAGCACCTGTCATCACAGGAGATAAGTGGGCTGCCACTCAGTGGATGAGGAGAAAACGATATAAATAATGTAGAACGGACGGCTCCCTATAATGAGAGCCGTCCATTTTCTATTCTGCATATAGCTGCAGCCACTGATCCATTACCACTTCTAATTTTTCAGTGAATTCCTGTTTCTTCACATAAAGGTCATTCAACTCTATATGATTTAAGGATTCGACCGTCATCACCGTATCAATTGCTTCAATCTCTCTTTCCAGTTCATCGATTTTCCCCAATATGTCAGACTCGCTTTCCTGCTTTTTAGGGTCCCCTGAATTTCTTATAACTTTCTTTTCTTTTTCTGCCTGTTTCGGAGAGTCAGTGGCCTCCCTCATCTTCGCCTTCTCCTGTTCACTTTTGAAATAATCATAATTTCCCAGATAGCTTCTCAGGCGGCCATTTTCCAGTGAAATCACTTTCTCCCCGATTTTATTGATGAAATAACGGTCATGGGACACGAAGAAAATGGTCCCTTTGAAATCCTCCAATGCTTCCTCAAGGGTTTCGATGGAATCGATGTCGAGATGATTGGTCGGTTCATCCAAAATCAATAGGTTGATATCTTGAAAAAGGAGCATGGCGAGCTTTAATCTGATCCGCTCCCCTCCTGATAAGTGCTTCACTTTCTTGAACACGCTTTTCTTGTAAAACATAAATTTGGCAAGATACTCGCGGGCTTTCCCCTCAGGGATGGAGATATCTCCCCTGAAGCATTCCAATACGGTTTGGTCTTCATCTTGGAAAACGATTTTCTGAGGCAGGTAGGCGGCTTGCACATTTGCCCCGAGTTCCACAATCCCGCTGTCTGGCTGCTCTTCCCCCAAAAGCATCTTCAGGAAAGTCGATTTCCCGCTGCCATTAGGTCCGACCAGCCCGACTCTTTCCCCAAAATGAATCATAAGATCTGCCTTATTGAAAATCACTTTGTCGCCGAATTTCTTGGTGAGTCCGATTGCCTTTATCGTTTCTTTTCCTGAACGCTGAGCCTCTTTAAAGTCCAATCTCATATTGCGCCTCTCAAAGACCGGCTTATCAATCAACTCCATCTTATCGAGCTTTTTTTGGATGCTTGCTGCCCTTCTGAAAAATTTGTTATTGTCGGCACGCATGGCCCAGTCCCTTAAATTCGATACGGTCTTTTCCATACTGCCGATCTTTTTCTGCTGCTCACGGAAATGCTCATATTGAATGCGCATATTTTCTTCTTTCTGCTGGACAAAGGAAGTGTAGTTCCCTTTATAGGAAATGGACTCCATATCTTCTATTTCAACGATCTTGGTTGCCGTATTATCTAAAAAGTACCGGTCATGGGAAACAATCAGGACAATCCCCTTGTAGTTCTTGATATATCCTTCCAACCATTCAATGGCTTCCATATCCAGATGGTTGGTCGGTTCATCCAGGAGGAGGATACCAGGGTTGTGAATCAAGAGCTTCCCTAATGAAACGGTTGTTTTTTCCCCACCGCTCAATAAATCGAAATCCTTATCCAAGAAACTATCGCTGAAATTCAGCCCCGTGCAGACTTTATTTAATTTTTCTTCTCTTTCATACCCGCCCCTCACTTCGAATAATTGTACGAGCATGCCATATTGATTCAGTATCTTATCCAGCGCATCATTTTCCAGCACCTTCATCTTTTCTTCCAATTCACGCATTTGCTTTTCTATTTCATCAACTTCTTCAAATGCTAAATTCAGCACTTCCTTCACTGTCAATCCTTCAGGGAATACAGGGTTTTGCTGAAGATAGGCTCTTGTTGTGCCTTTGGGCATATGAATGATGCCCTCATCGTATCCCGAGCTTGAAGTCTGGGGATAGCCAGGATAATAATTCATCGGTTCTATACCGGCAATCACTTTTAGGATTGTGCTTTTTCCGCTTCCGTTTGCCCCCACGATCCCGATTTTTTCACCTTCATATGCTTCAAATGTGATATTCTTTACGACCAAAGTGGCTTCCATATATTTTTTAATGCCGCTCAATTTTAGTTCTAACATTTTCATTCCTGCTTTCATCCATAATTTTTACGCTGTTTCATGGACAAGGCAAAGAAGACGTCATGATTTAGTTTTTTTAAAATAAAAAAGACCATAAGAAGATGCAATCTCCCTACAGTCTAAATCATCCATGCCACCATTTATCACCAATCGTACAGCGCCTCAAATAAACACCAATGGACTGAGTGCCTTCAAGGGGAATGATTCAAGATTATCTTGATATTCCATAAATGATATCCCGTATTCAGAAAAGTAAGCTGCCTTCTAATTGCCTGATTCCATAAAGAGCGCATATCAAATAGACCTATAGTACATAGGCGAATAAACACTCGATACAAAACCTATTCATTTTAAATTAATTAAAATGCGCAATTAGATGTTGGTTCCATAAACTTACTTTCCCCCTTTACAATTTCCCTTATTATTACATCAGTTCATTAAATTGTAAATAGGGTCATAAAAAAACAGAAGCTTATTCTGCTTCTGTTTCTTTTAGAACAATCTTAGCAACCGCTTCACAGTGCATCGTCTGCGGGAACATATCCACCGGCTGTACTTCAAGCGTCTGGTAGCCACCATCCTCAAGCACCCTCAGGTCACGTGCAAGGGTTGCCGGATTGCATGATACATAGACAACTTTTTTCGGCTTCATTTGTATGATGGTGTTCAGCAATGCTTCATCGCAGCCTTTTCTTGGCGGATCGACGACCAGCACATCCGCACTGATCCCTTCTTTATACCAGGCAGGGATGACTTTCTCTGCTTCGCCGACGGCAAAGTCCACATTATTGAAGCCGTTTAATTCTGCGTTTCGCTTCGCATCTTCAATGGCCTGAGGGACAATTTCCACGCCGAGCACTTTCTTTGCTTTTTGGGCCAGGAACAGCGAGATCGTCCCAATACCGCAATACGCATCGATGACGGTTTCATCCCCATTCAACTCGGCAAATTCCAATGCTTTATCATAAAGCACCTTGGTCTGGACCGGGTTCACCTGATAGAAGGAGCGGGCTGAAATAGCGAATTTCACATCCCCGATATAATCGTAGATGAATTCTTCGCCCCACAGGACCGTCGTTTGATTGCCAAAAATGACGTTGGTTCTTTTGGAATTAACATTTTGGACAACGGATTTCAATCCATTGACCCGCTCTTTTATCTCTTGAACGATTTCGTCTTTATGAGGCAGGTCCGTCGTTCTTGTCACAAGGACCACCATCACTTCACCTGTTTGCCGTCCTACCCGGGTCATGATATGGCGGATTGTCCCTTTGTGCTTCTCTTCATCATAGGCACGCACTTTGTATTTCTTTAAAATATCCTTCACGATTTGGATCGCTTCGTCGTTTTCCTTTTGCTGAATGATGCAGGCATCCATATCGATGATTTCATGGCTTCGCTTCTGGTAGAAGCCTGCAACAAGTTCTCCGTTCTTTTCTCCCACAGGTACCTGTGCTTTATTGCGGTAGTACCAAGGTTCCTCCATCCCAAGGGCGTCATGGACGGGTACCTCGGGGAGCTTGCCGATCCTCTGCAGGACGTCTCTCACATGCTTGGTTTTCGCTTCGAGCTGTCCTTCATATGAATAATGTTGGATTTGGCAACCGCCGCATTCTTTATATATCGGACATGGCGGCTCCTGTCTTTTGGGGCTGTCCGTATACCGCTCAGCAACCCGGCCGAATCCGTAGCCCTTGCTTGGCTTCACGATTTTTACTTTCGCCTCTTCACCAGGGAGGGCATTCGGGACAAAAACAGGATAGCCGTCAATTTTGGCCACACCATTCCCGTCGTGCGTCAAATCTTCAAAAACAACATCATAATATTCATTTTTCTCTACAGGGGCTTTCACTTTTTTGCTCATCATGCAACTTCCTTTTCTGTCCGTTTTTCACTAGTTCTGATTGTATCATAAGTCCATGGCTAAAGCGATTTGACGATTGCCTCCGTTCATGTTTCCCCCTTTCAGCGCATAGCATCAAATAAGATAAATTGAGGAGGCGGTCCATCCTGAAAGAGGTCCTGCTGTTTACAGATCCTGGTATAGATGATTCGATTGCCATCATGTACGCACTTCTGCATCCAGATATAAAGGTAGTTGGAATTGTCTCAAGCTATGGGAATATGAGCAAAAAAGATGCTACGAAAAATATAGCCTACCTCCTGCATTTGGCGGGAAAAGCCGATATTCCCCTCATCGGCGGTGCGACAAGGCCATTCAGCGGGCAAATCCCGAAATATTATCCTGAAATTCATGGTGAAAAAGGACTCGGCCCCATCACGCCTCCTGACTATATAAAAGGGGAACTGCTAAATTTCAGCCAGATTTTTGACATTATCGAAAAGCATCCAGATCTGACCATTGTAGATGTGGGCAGGAGCACCTCGCTTGCCACTGCAATCGTATTGAGCAGCGAGCAGATCGGGAAAATCAAGCAATTCCACATTATGGGCGGTGCATTCTTGACCCCTGGAAATGTGACAGAGTATGCTGAAGCAAATTTCTACGGAGACCCCATCGCAGTCAATTTGTTTTTAGAAAACTATAAGAACATCACCATCGTACCCCTCAATGCGACGAATAAAGGAATCATCACAAAAGAAATTGCCCAATACATTGTTCAAAACGCCAATAATCAGTTAGTATCCATCCTTCAGCCCATCATCGACTATTATATAGATGCCTACAAAAAGCTGGTCCCAGGCATCCAAGGGGCTCCTTTGCATGATGTAGTCACTCTGTTTTTACTCATTAATCCCGGGATGGGCAGCAGCATTTCAAGGGATGTGAATGTTGAACTGGATGAGAAAAGCCGCGGGCAGAGCATCGCCGATTTCCGTCCGAAATCCCAGCCATCCAAAAATAACATCAATATTTATATGGATTTGAACTACAGCAAATTTGTCGAAGATTTTATCCAAGTTATGATTGGAAGGAATATTGAAAAGGCATAAGAAACACCTCTTATTCTATTGAAAAAAGTTCTCAATTAGGGTTGACAATAAAGTGATTCAGACTTTATGATAAAAGTGTCATTGAGAATGATTTTCAAAATCAATATAAAATTAGAATAGATGAGGTGTTCCCATGTTGTCGAGTTTTTTCTTAACGTTTCGGGAAGGGCTGGAAGCTGCTCTTGTCATTGGCATCATTTTGGTTCAACTGGCTAAACTCAATAAATCTTCCCTGTCTAAAGCTGTTTACATAGGTGCATTGGCCGGATTGGCTGTCAGCGCTGTCGGCGGTGTGATTGGTTTTAATGAAGCGCAGGAGCTTGAAGAAGCAGGTGAAGAAATCTTTGAAGGAATTATGATGCTAGTAGCAGCTGGATTAATCGCCTACTTCATTCTTTGGCTCCATAGAAGCAAACAGGTTTCTTCGAGCGTCCTCTCTCAAGTTCAAAAACGCACCAGCTGGATTGGGTTATTTGTTCTTTCATTTCTTTCTGTATTGCGGGAAGGCATTGAACTTGTCATCTTCAATATGACTCAAATCGCTGAGAATTCAGGTATGGTTGCATTTGGAAGCATCTTAGGGATCGCTTTGGCAGTCTTGCTGGCCGTCATTGTATTCAAGACAACCCTTAAATATAACCTTGGCATCATTTTTAAAGCTTTAGGCGTTATTTTAATCCTGATCGGCGGAGAACTTTTCGCTGAAGGACTCGTGAAATTGATTGAAGGCGGAGGAGAACTTTTAGAGACCATCGGCATGATCGTATTTATCGTCCCTTCCCTTTATATATTCCTGAAAGACGATTTTAAGAGATTTCAAAATCGAGGCAAACAAGATAGCAAACCAAAGACGAGTTAATACAAAAGGCTTCCCGTATAAAGCGGGAAGCCTTCTATTATGATTCCTGGTATCGATCCGGGCGATCTTCCGGGCGTATTGCATCAATGGGTACATAAACTTCAAGATGCCTGTACAGATTTTCGAATTCAGCCGGTAATAGCCCTCCAAATTCTCCGTCAATATTCAGCTGCATCTTTTCAGCGGACTGCACCTTAATATGATTGGCCTGCGTGTAAATGACATTGGGATCATTGACATGCTCTCCGCGGATAGCAAGGGATGCGATACGGATGAACTCTGCCAGATTCGTCTTCTTCAAAACGAGCAGTGAGAACAATCCATCATTGATGGAAGCATCCGGTGCAAGCCTCTCGAATCCTCCCACTGAATTGGTCAGCCCGACCAAAAACAGCATGACTTCCCCTTCAAATAACTTTCCGTCATATTCAATGGACACTTCAGTTGCCCTGATCGAAGGCAGCATTTCCATGCCCTTTAAGTAGTATGCCAGCTGGCCAAGCATGGTTTTGAGCTTGCTCGGAACTTCGTATGTCAACTCAGTCAAGCGTCCACCGCCGGCGATATTGATGAAATAGCGGTCGTTCATCCTTCCGATATCAACCGGAATTCTGTCGCCTTTCACGATGATATCTACAGCGGCCATGATATCTCGCGGGATATGTAATGCACGTGCAAAATCATTGGTTGTCCCTACCGGAATAATCCCTAATTTAGGACGGAATTCCTGCTCTGCCAAGCCATTGACCACTTCATTGATGGTCCCGTCCCCGCCTGCAGCAATGACAAGGTCGTATTTTCTCTCAACCGCAATGCGCGCTGCTTCTGAGGCGTCGCCCTCACAGGTCGTCGCATGACAGGAAGTTTCATACCCGGCCTTTTCCAATCGCAATAGGACTTCCGCTAAATTCTTCTTGAATATTTCCCGTCCGGAAGTAGGATTATATATTATTCTTGCTCTTTTCATTACCCCATCATCCTAACCTTCTATTTATTTCTTTATTGAGTACTATTTTAAGCCGAAAAAATTAATTAAATCTTTATTCTATTCCACTGATTATCCTTCATCAAACCGTTTAATAAACTGACGGAAATTATCATACCTCTTTTATGGAAAAAAATCTAATTAAAACATTGTGTCTAAAATTTCTTTCTCCTACATCATGCCTTCTTTTTAGAGAGGATAAACGCGAAAAGGAAGAATACTCAGCAGGTATAGATAATCCAAGCCCTTCTACAGCCTTCATATATAAAGCTATACAGCTGTCGCATTCATACATATGATCCTCATATTCCTCTCGCATGGCTTCATCCAGCTCGTTTTCGGCGTAAAGCGTCCATTGATCAATTGAAACGTGCATAATAAAGATCCATCCCCTTTCCAGGCGTTCTATATCCTAATAGACGAGTGAACTCAATGTTGCCCCTACAGGATGGATGGGATAATTTTTTGATGTCCCGCCTAAATGAGTGCCCGAAAAGGCGTGAAAAGGTGCCTGTCACTAAGAAAAGCGAAAGCACCTTGAAAGCCCCGACCAGCATAAGACGGAACTCGAAGGAAATCCTGATTTCCGTAGAGGTGCGGCTTATGACTCGAGGGGCTAGGCGGTGGAGCTGGACACGCCCCGGTTTTTGTCAGATAATGTCGTTTCAAACTTTGGAATTGATGCCTGTGTCGGCCACTCGCGCAAAAGGAGGGGATTTTCGCTTATAAGATGCCCTGTCTCGCGCATAGCCGTAGATTTCTCGCGCATAAGACCTGTGAGTTGGCGCATAAGCAGCTAATTCTCGCGCATAAAGCCCTTGATGAGCTTAATTTTCACTAGATTTCAGGCTCCCTGCACACTTATTTCCACTTTCGAGCTCCTAAAATGGTCATTCTTCAGCAAATCCCGCATCATTTGATCCAATTCCACTCATCTAATCAACAAAAAACCTCCTTGAGAACTCAATTCTCAAGAAGGTCTGCCTTGGTTATTTAAAAAAGTGCCACTCCGCGCGATTTTAGGAATTCGATTGATTCATCCAGCGAGTCTTCATCGATTTGATAGACTTCGCGCACATACTTCTTCCATTTTTCTTTATCTTTCAGGTTGATTTCTGAAATATTCCGATAGGTCATCACTTTCAAGGAATGATCCCGAAGGAAATAGCATTCATGGCCATTGAACCGCACTGCGGTGATTCTTCTCATTGTTTGGTTTTTATCTTCATCCAAATAAGAACTTTCGATATCTTTTTGGATATCTTCTTCTTTCAACGGCTTCCACTGAATCTCTTTTTTCACAAAGGATTTGCCATTAGCCCGGCGATCGACTTCATAGGATTCCTTTGTTTTCTGCGTAAAGATAATCTCTTCCCCGAATCCGTGCAGGACGTGCTGCCGCTTACCTTCAAGTTCTATCGGCTTCATGATGGGGGAGCCGTATCCCACATCTGCATAATATCTTTTATTCTCTAAGACAACCATGACTCCCAGGTGCCCTGGGTCCACTCTTACCAGCGAACAGTCAAATTCAAGGGCTTTCAAAAGTCTCGTGAAGTTGATATTCAGCGTGAAGCAGGTTCCACCCCAGCCCTTATCAACCAGATTGCCTACAAACTCCTCCATTGATGGGACATGGACGGGGTTCTTGGAATAGTAATGGAATTTGCTGAATGTCTCATAGGGCACCTTAAACAGATGACGCTGGATGAGCCTCTGCAAATAATTGAGGCTTGGCGATTCCTGCTCCATTTTTAAATAGTCCAGATATTTTTTTACCGTATCATTCATGATTATCACTCATTTCAACATTAGGCTTCGGGGCCATCCGGGCGCCGGCACTATCTGTTTCCTATTAAACACTTCAAACGTGACAACGACATGACATCTTCATAATATTTTTAAGACGTTTCATTTTTTCTTTGATTTTACTAGTCAAATCTATGAAAATCAACATCTATCATCCTTCAATTTTTTTAGGAAGAAAGCAAATGTTGGCGGATTCTGCGCAAAAAATGTGAAACTATTTATTCCTGCCATCCGTCTTACTAGTAGAAGACGATTGCCGCAGGGAGGAAATCAAGCGTGCGAAGAAGAAAAGCACTTTTATCCATCATCATTATTTCCGCAGTTTTATACGGTTTGCTGATCGCATCGAGTGCAAACAAACAATCGAAAAGGTTGGACATTGAGAACAAAGTCGTTTCCTTTA
Source organism: Falsibacillus pallidus (assembly GCF_050990905.1). Lineage (GTDB taxonomy): Bacteria > Bacillota > Bacilli > Bacillales > DSM-25281 > Falsibacillus > Falsibacillus pallidus_A. The sequence goes on along the minus strand of NZ_CP158866.1, from coordinate 401,627 downwards.
TTGAAAAGAATGAAAAGAACGGTGCCGCTCATATCAATTTCCAAAAAGACATCGGAATCTCTTATGATAAGGCATATATTTTCCCTCCATATACATCCGATAATGAGTTGAAAAAGCACCTGGGAAACCGTTCGGCCGAACTGAAATCATACGGTCTTACCTATCGTGATGATATTTCCCTTCTTGTCTTTGTAAAATCGGATCAAATCGTGCATGTAGTCAAACTTCCGGCAAAATATAAAGTTACACCTGATAACAGCTCTCATACCCCCTATTTAATCCAAAAGTCAGTCAAATTTAAAGTGAACGCATGACCCCGATTCCGCCTTGGCCATCGACCGAGAGCGGGATTTTTTTGTGTAATTTATGTAATTTTCTGACTTTAAATCTCATATAATGACAGACAAGATTCTTGAAGGCTGTTTTATGGTTAAATAAGGGAAAATTTCCATTCTTCTATGTAGAATCCTGTCAGTTTGGTTCCTTTTATCCTTGAAAAAAGACTGCGTTTCTGTATACCATAATAAAATGGAATAAAAATTGGGGGTTTCACTATGTTTAATATTTTACTGGCCATTGTCGGTGTTTTTATATTATACGAGTTGATCAAAACGAAAAACGAAGTAATCGATTTAAATGATTCCATTAAGGATCTAAAAGATGAACTTGCTAAAAATCATGATAAAGACATGGAATTCTAAATAAATAAGGCTGACTCATCGGATTGGTCTGTCCTCCTGCAATAGATTCATAGGAGAGAAACAGGCGCTTATGAGTCAGCCTTATTTTTTCACTTGCCTTCGTTCATGCGGTTCACATTTTCTTTTAGAGTATTCTCTAAATCCTCTGTAAATCCTCTTTTCATGACGGCTCTTTCTTGTTTAAAATACTCCACTACTTCTTCATCGAACTCTATTTCAATCAATTCGCGGATATCATATATCCGGAGTGCAATCATAATGGAAATTAAATGCGCCACTGTGAAAGATTTTTTCTTAAAGTGAACCAGTTCATTGATTGTAGCTATACGAAGACCGGTCAAACGGTGCAGATCACCCTGCGTCATACCTCTGGCTCTAAGGATTTTCCCGAGCTTCACATTTACTTTATGAGGATATTTGGCAAGTGTTTCTATGATGATTTCATTGGTCTTTTGGTGTATCATTGTACAGCCCTCCACTTCTACCTTTTTATCATAACGTGGACGGACATTTTCTGGAACACTTTAACACAATCCAATTACTGGATTTTTTTCTTGTCCAAATGCAGACATAAAAAAAACCCCCGCCAGCTGGAAGAAGGGCTTATCATTCATGTTCTTCGATAATTTTTTTGACCTTTTGGAAGTAATACCTGACTTCTGGCAGGTTGTCAGCTTCCTTTAGCTTCTGCACCAGATCTTCAGCTTCCATCTTTTTGTCAGGAGTCAATTTAATCTTCACTTTCTCTTCTCTCGACTTCGCCAACCGTGTTCACCTCATTGTGTATTGTAGATCCTTGATGAGACGCTGTCTCAAACTGATACCTTGAAATTTCACCCAAGTAGTGCTGCCTGGTGCATTCCAAATTCTGTTCAAGCTTTCTGGTAATGACTGAGCTTCCTCCAATTCCTGATACCAGGCTGATATAAATCACATACCAGACAGGCACCGTATCCATGACCGGCAGGACTGACAAAAATCCGGCAATGATCCCAATGATGATATCCTTCGATGAGCCAAAAATGTAATGCTTTTCTCCCTCTTCTGTCACAAACTTTCTTGGAAGTGTAAACTCTCCATCCTTGAAGACTAAAATATGTCCCAGACCCCCGATACCACCCATCAACATCGGTAATACAATGATTTCAATTAAGGACATAATCGATACACCCTTTGAAATGATTTACTTATATTATATAATTTTCCAGAATATTCTGAATGGACAATTAGAAGGAAATTTCAAAAAAAGTTTGCAGGAAGAAAAATGGAAAATTCATGATAATAGTCACACGTATTCCAGCATTTATTCATTCCCAAGGTGCTCCTCTCCCCCAAAAGCAGGACTCGGACGTTGCAGGGACATGTATTTTAGGCTATTCCTTCTTTTTCGCCAAATATCAATTTCTCCAAGTAAAATGTGTGCCCGGACTTTCTTCTTTCTTTAATATTGAGGAGTCTACAGCAAGCTCCGGCAGCCCAGTTTTAAGAAATGGAGCATCCGGAAAACCCGATTTAACCATAAATGGCGTACCAATGGATATATACGGATATAGAGCTTCCATATCACCGCTCCTTAATCGGATGCAGCCATGCGTCACTTTTTGTCCAATGGATGTGGGATCATTGGTTCCATGAATGGCGTACCCATCCTGCAGGACAAGGCCGCGAGTCCCAAGTACACCACCTCCCCCATTTGGATTGACTACCCTCTGGGAGACTTTGCTGGAGGAAAACGGAAGAGCCCCCTTGCCTGATGCCGTTGTATATGATGACAGGATTGTTTCTTTCCCTGATGGGCTTATCTTGGCAAGGATCAATTTATTGGCTTTCGGATAAAAATGAAGCTCGAATTTGTTGAAGTTCGAAAATTCATCCTGGCTCTTTGATTTTATAAGGATCTTGTCTTTTTGTACGGATGCTTCATGTGAAAGCGTCAAAAAATTAGAAGGAGCCCCGCCGGTCAACTCGTCGAGGCTTTTCGGAATGTGTCCATATATTTCGTTATACCTCACAAGGGCATTTTCTACTGAAAGGAGGGCAAGCGTTTCTTTCTGTTTCTCTATTGGCACTGATACGCTGTTCAAATCGTCGTCTTTCGGAGGCGGCTCAGGATTATGATATTCGTGGAACTGATAATAGTAGTCGTTCTTTTCGATAAAGAAACGATTCTCCACATACCTCCAGACGATAAGGAAGCTGAAAAGGAGCAGGGACAAAATCAGAAGGGCAAGAAGCCATTTCCATAATGAAGAATATCTGCTCGCCGTTTTATTCTGCTTCGCATTTGGCAATGATTGAAATTGGTTGAGGTGGCCCAACTCTCTTTTTGCTTGAAAATAGCCAAGCGCACTAGACTTTTCAAGCTGCTTGACTCCCTCTGTAAACTTCCCTTTTTTAAATAATTCCTGTGCATACTGGTAAAGCATCTGACGATCATGAGGATGAAATTTTAAATATTTTTCACAATACCTTGGGTCATTATTAGAAAGATACGTATGAGACCGAACCTGGGTCAGATTTTTCTTAAGATAGTCCAAATGACACACCCCCCTAATCAAATCTACTCGCCGCCGGCATTTTTATACCAATTTTTTAAAAACTCAAAATTTTATTGGAATTCATTGGCAGACGTGAGAAAATTGATGGTAGATAAAAAATCATGGAGGATGAGTAGATGATCAAATCAAAAGTAGTTTCATTTGAAATGAACTCACAGGACCCTGAAAAAGCAGCAGTGTTTTACTCGAATGTTTTCGGCTGGACGATCGGTGAGCCAAAATGGGGGTATAGTGAAGCCATTACAAATGGCGGCGGGATAAATGGCGGGATTGCGCATGGCCCGAGTGACTATCCACATGGGGTGCGACTTCATTTGGAGGTGGATTCCATTGATGTCGCCCTAAAGGAAGCTGTCCAAAACGGTGCTCAGATCGTAAGGGAAAAGATGGAGTTTGAAGAATTTTATTTAGCCTATCTAGTCGATCCGGTCGGAGTTGGCATCGGACTAATTGAGAATAAATAAAGGCTGTTTTCGTAATCTTTGTTGTTAAAATCTTAATGCCCATTTTAACGTTAAAATACTTATTATGAGCGTTGAAATTGAGTATCCAGGCTCTTTTCGAATTAAATTTCCTGCATGAATTACATAAATTATTCTGTTCTAATGCTTAAAGCACGAAGTTTGAGAAAAGAGCCTAAATAAAACAAGGGCCTTCCGACTTTTAGTTGAAGGCCCTTGTTTATTGAATTAAATCTTAGTGTACGCCGACTGCATCAAATGCTGCATTCACACTCGCTGCTTCCTGGCTGCTGGCCCCGTAAAGATCGACCGCAGATTGGACTGCTGCAGCACGCAGCTGGCTGAAAGTGGCTTGAGGCGTCAAGTATTGAGTAAGCGCTCGGTAGAAAATAGCTCCTGTTTTACTTGTACCAACGCCTGTTACTTTCACTCCGTAAGCTGTACCGCCTTGGCTTAATAAATATGCTGCTTTATTGCTGATTCCGCTGTTTGTGTGAACCCCGCCGTTATCGCTCGTACCTGTGTAGCGGTTGGCATAGTTATCCGGATCGCCGTATTTAGTAGGATCGGACATGGAACGTAAAGCATCCCCCTGTTTTGAAGGCGTATAGATGTCCTCGCCGATTTCCCAATCAGGGCTTTTGCCTGAATAGAACTCTACTAAAGTACCGAAGATATCGGATAGAGATTCATTGATGGCACCAGACTCATTTTGATAGACAAGTCCTGCCGTCTTTTCTGTCACGGCATGAGTCAATTCATGCGCCACGACATCGATGCCTCCTGAGAACTCGATGAAGTTTACCCCGTCACCGTCTCCATATACCATTTGGGAACCATTCCAGAATGCATTATTATAGTTGCGGCTGTAATGGACGGAAGCTTTCAAAGCAGCACCATTATTGTCATAGCTGTTGCGGTTGAATGTATTTTTATAATAATCATAAGTCACACCTGCATAATAATGAGCATCTACAGCTGCGTGATCATAGCTTGCATTGAACTGATCATCTGCATCAGCCCAAAGCGTTCCTGGAAGACGGGTACGGCTGGAGGCATCATATGTGAAAATTCCTTTGCCTCTTGTATTGTCTTGAAGATAATAAGTAGAACCTGAGAGAAGAGTATTTAATGATTTCGTATCTCCAAGCACTCCCGTACCGGTACCGACTGTATTCGTGCCGCCAGTTGCACCACCGCCGCCCGGCTTCGCATGGTCGATAGAATTATATTTTGAAAGAATTTCCCCTGACGATGCATCGACAAAATAATCCCAGTTGCCCGGCTCCGGAGAAAGGAAGTTATAATTTACATGGTAAGCATAATGTGCAGAGCCATCCTTCACAAAGATTACATAATCCGCTTTTGGAGCGTATTCGTAGTCAGGCTGTGAACCTACTGCTGCCGTCAAATCTGCTTCCCCTTTGGAGATTGCATCCTTCTTGGATACTTTATCTGCCTTGTTTCCAGCCTTTTTATCCAAGTCCGGCTGAACAGCGCCTGAGATAGCCGTCAAAACGCCATCTTTATCGACATGGGCTGTGATTACCGATCCGAAAACTGGAGTCCCTTTATAGACCTGTTGAAGTCGAAGATATGTAAAGCCCAGTTCATCCTTTTGCTGCTCCACGACTTTAAAAGAATTCTTCGCGTCTCCCCCAAGTTTGAAGGAGCCTTCTTTGCCATTGAGATAATTGAATACGATGGTTTCTGCCGAATCCTTCGAAGCTTTTGTCAATTTGCCTGAAACAAATTCCGGCGTCCCGACACGATCGCTCCATTTCACTTTTTCAGATAGATCCGCAGAACCATTCCCTTGGGCATATGAATACACCGTCGGACTCATGACCAGACCTGCCGCCAACCCTAACGCAACCAATTGTTTTTTCAATGAAACAACAACTCCTCTTTCTATTTTTTTGGACTACAGATATGAATATACAGAAAATAAATAATATTTAAAATAGTCCGTTATAACCCAATTGTGAAAATACACCCATGCGTATTTACCTAATTTGTATAACTATAGGAATAATCGGAATAGAATGCGGGGGTTCGGTATATTGGAGGGTGGCTTTTTGGCTTTGAAGGTGCCTAAATGCGGAAGCGCCTTGGTCAGCCCCGATCAGCATAAGACAGTAAAGGTGCCTGTCACCACCCGGTTTTTGTCGAAGATTGGCGGATAAAGGTTGGGAAATCCCACTGGCGCATAAGTGGGTGTTTTTAGCGCATAACGTACCCTTTCCGGCGCATAAACGGTTGTTTTTCGCGCATAAAGCATGCCAAGTCGCGCATAAGCAAGGGTTTTTCGCGCATAAGAGCCTTCCTCAAGGGTAAAAACCCCTCTATCCAGGGCAATTTTGTCCCCCACCCTCCTTCTCTAGCACATTTTTTCACAATGACACATAGAATCTGACTCCAAGATGGCCAAAAACAACAAAAAAAGCTGGCCGCAGCCAGCTTTTCAATCATCAAACTTTAGGTTTATCTTTTGTTCATTTCTTCAATCAATAATTTATTGACCATCGGTGGGTTCGCCTGTCCTTTGGTCGCTTTCATGATTTGCCCGACTAGGAAGCCAAGGGCGCGGTCTTTACCGTTTTTGAAATCCTCGATGGACTGCTCGTTGGCGTCCAGGATCTCCGTTACGATTTTAAGAAGTGCGCCTTCGTCAGAAATCTGCACAAGGCCTTTTTCTTTGACGATTTTCTCTGCGTCGCCGCCGTTTTCAATCAGTTCTTTGAATACTTTCTTCGCAATTTTGGAAGAAATCGTTCCGGCTTCGATCAATTTGATCATGCCTGCCAATCCTTGAGGAGTCAATGCCGTATCTTCCAAATCCTTTTGCTCGGAATTCAGGTAGGCAGATACTTCACCCATCAGCCAGTTGGAAGCAAGCTTCGTATCTGCACCGGCTGCAACGGTCTCTTCGAAGAAATCGGACATTTCTTTCGTAAGGGTCAATACCATTGCATCGTATGCAGGGAGGCCCATGTCTTCAATGTAGCGTTTTCTTCGCTGATCCGGAAGCTCAGGGATTTCTGCACGGACACGCTCTTTCCACTCGTCATCGATATGAAGTGCCACTAAATCCGGTTCCGGGAAGTAGCGGTAGTCGTCGGATCCTTCTTTTACACGCATGAGGATGGTTTGGCCAGTGGATTCATCAAAGCGTCTTGTTTCCTGCTCGATAAGACCGCCTGAAAGAAGCACTTTTTCCTGGCGCTTCTCTTCGAATTCCAATCCTTTGCGGACAAAGTTGAAGGAGTTCAAGTTTTTCAATTCTGCTTTCGTGCCGAATTTTTCCTGACCGATTGGACGAAGGGAAATATTCGCATCGCAGCGCAATGAGCCTTCTTCCATCTTACAGTCGGAAACACCTGTGTATTGAATGATGGATTTCAGCTTTTCAAGATAAGCATACGCTTCTTCAGGCGTACGGATATCCGGCTCGGAAACGATCTCAATCAAAGGAGTTCCTTGACGATTATAGTCCACAAGGGAATAACCGTTGCCTGAGTGAGTCAATTTCCCAGCATCTTCTTCTAGATGAAGGCGAGTGATGCCGATTCGTTTTTTCTTTCCGTCGACCTCGATTTCGATCCATCCATGCTCACCGATCGGTTTATCAAATTGGGAGATTTGATACGCTTTTGGATTGTCTGGATAGAAATAGTTTTTACGGTCGAATTTTGTATCCGTTGCGATCTGGCAGTTCAGCGCCATTGCGGCTTTCATACCGAACTCGACTGCTCTTTTATTTAATACTGGCAGGACGCCCGGGTAGCCAAGGTCGATGACGTTTGTATTTGTATTTGGCTCCGCCCCGAAATGAGCAGGTGCCGGTGAAAATATTTTGGAATCTGTTTTTAGTTCTACATGGACCTCAAGTCCAATGATCGTTTCAAAGTTCATTCCTATACCCCCCCTTACAGTCCTGGTTTTTGTTTATGGAAGTCTGTAGCCTGTTCAAAGGCATGTGCAACACGATAAACCGTACTCTCATCAAAGTGCTTTCCGATGATTTGCAGACCTAGCGGCAGTCCGTTTGATGCAAATCCTGCAGGAACTGAGATGCCCGGTACACCAGCAAGGTTGACAGGGATTGTCAGGATATCGTTTGCATACATTGTCAATGGATCGTCGATTTTTTCGCCGATCTTGAACGCAGGCGTCGGAGTTGTAGGCCCAATGATGACATCATAGTTTTCAAAGACATCTTCAAAGTCCTTTTTGATCAGCGTACGCGCCTGCTGAGCTTTAATATAATAGGCATCATAATAGCCTGAGCTTAACGCAAATGTTCCAAGCATGATGCGGCGCTTCACTTCATCACCGAATCCTTCAGAACGCGTCTTCTTGTACAGGTCGACAAGGTTTTCCGCATTTGGAGAACGGTAGCCGTAGCGTACGCCGTCGAAGCGGGCCAAGTTGGACGATGCTTCAGAAGATGCTAGCAGGTAGTAAGTAGCCACACCATATTTTGAATGAGGCAGGGAAACTTCTTCCCATGTAGCGCCTAATCCTTCAAGGACTTTCAGCGCACTCATCACAGATTGCTTTGTTTCTTCGCTGACACCTTCGCCTAGGTATTCTTTAGGGACGGCGATGCGAAGCCCTTTGACATCTCCAGTCAAAGCTTCTGCAAAATTCGGTACGTCTACATTTGCTGAAGTAGAGTCGTTTTCATCAAGTCCTGAAATGGCTTGTAAAAGGTAGGCATTATCTTCAACTGTACGTGTGATCGGGCCGATTTGATCCAATGAAGAAGCAAATGCCACTAGTCCGAAACGGGAAACGCGTCCATAGGTAGGCTTCAACCCTACCACACCGCAGAATGCTGCAGGCTGGCGGATGGAGCCGCCAGTATCTGATCCAAGGGAGAATAATACTTCCCCTGCAGCAACAGATGCTGCGGAACCGCCGGAAGATCCACCAGGAACAGTTTCAAGGTTCCATGGATTGCGGGTCTTTTGGAAACCGGAGTTTTCAGTGGAAGATCCCATAGCGAACTCATCCATGTTCAATTTTCCGATCGTCACTGTTTCAGCACTATGCAGCTTGTTCATGACAGTCGCATCATAAATAGGATCGAAGTTTTCGAGGATTTTGCTTCCGCTGGTTGTGCGCAGATTCTTTGTAACGATGTTATCCTTGATTCCGATCGGCATTCCGAACAGAAGTCCTTTGGATTCATCCGTTCCGAGTTTGGCATCGAGTTCTTTTGCTTTTTGGCGTGCAGACTCCTCATTAAGGGTCAAGAAAGCTTTTACTTGATCCTCAACGGCACCGATGCGCTTATATGATTCATCTACAAGATCTGTTACAGTGATTTCTTTTTTATGTAAAAGTTCATGAAGCTCTGATACTTTATGATCAAATAATGACATTGAATTCCCTCCTATTCCAAGATGGTCGGAACACGAACTTGTCCATCTTGATGATCTGGTGCATTTTTCAATACTTCTTCACGCGGCAGTCCTTTGACGGATTTGTCTTCGCGCAGTACATTTTTCATATCCAATACATGTGAAGTAGGCTTCACATTAGCTGTATCCAACTCATTAAGCTGTTCCGCAAATCCAATGATAGCGTCAAGCTGATGGGCAAATTTTTCAACTTCCTGTTCTGAAAATTCCAGACGGGCAAGGTGAGCAACGTGCTTGACCTCTTCTTTTGAAATTCTGGACATTTCATTCACCTCCGAAAATAGTCGAACAAACACAATAATATTGATAATATCAAACTTCAATCATGACAAGCAACTTGAATCGGCATTTCAATACATAAGTATTATTGTACCACGAACCCCGTCTGTCTCACAGGTTTGAGCTAGTTATTTCCTTGCAAAGATGATGGAAAATGAAGCCTGCACTAAAATTGAATATTTTTACAAGTTTCATATGGACATTCTTCCCGTAAAAGTAAAAAATAATAATGAAGGAAATGGGGGATATTTTGATGAAATTTTATCGATTCGACGAGGAAGTGAAACGTTCCATCACTGCATTTAACAGCCGCAGCGTTGGGATCAGTCCAGTTGTGAAATCAAGTACACCTTCCCAGATCGGCTGTATGCATTTCAGTGCAGACAGCGTTCTTGGAATGCATCCTGCCACATGCCCGCAGCTATTTTTAGTGGCAGATGGCTCAGGTGGGTAAAACTGCGAGGGGAAGATCCAGTTCCTGTGTCAGCAGGTACTGCTGTATTCTGGGAAACCGGCGAAGAACATGAATCAGGTTCTGAAAGCGGAATGACAGCGTTTGTAATGGAAGGAGAACATTTCTCCCCTGAGAAATTCATGCCTGATTTAATACCTGTTTTCGATCCAAAAATTTAATCACTTTTTATATCGATATGGCGCCTTTTAGAGGGTGCTTTTTTTGTATAAAAAATTAAAAGACGGGAGAAATTATTGGGGTGAAAACCGAATGATTGTCTAGCGGATTTCCATTGAAAAAAGCTTGTAATATATTTGACATTTAATTCTGAATAGTTTTACTTTAATTTCTTTTCAACCCTTGTCTATCCCTTATGTCAACTGGGTTGAACGCTCTTCCGTATATTGTTGCAATTGTTTCGATTCCTTGAACAAAGGGAATATATTTGTTAGGTTATTGAACCGTAGGCTAGAGCTTTCGGTTCGTCGTTCGTGAGCTCTAAAAAAAATTTACTCAAAGGAGAGATATAGTGGAAACAGGAACGTTAGTATCATTAGGAATATACTTCGTCGGTATGCTCCTGATCGGTTTCTATGCTTATAAGAAATCGACAGGCAACTTATCGGAATACATGTTAGGCGGACGTGGACTGGGTCCTGCTGTTACAGCTTTATCAGCTGGGGCGTCTGATATGAGTGGATGGATGCTCATGGGATTGCCTGGGGCCATGTACGCAGACGGTCTTTCAAGCGCCTGGATTGCAGTCGGTTTAGCCATCGGTGCGTATCTGAACTACCTCATTTTGGCTCCACGCCTCAGAACGTATACGGTGGTAGCAAATGACTCTATTACTATCCCCGATTACTTCGAAAATCGTTTTATGGATAAAACAAGGATTCTACGGTTCTTCTCCGCAATCGTAATCATTATTTTCTTTACGCTGTATACTTCAGCTGGATTAGTATCAGGAGGAACTTTATTTGAATCTGCATTTGGTCTTGATTACCGTGTAGGGCTATTCGTTACGGCAGCTGTCGTTATCTGCTACACTTTGTTCGGCGGTTTCCTTGCGGTTAGTTTGACGGACTTTGCACAAGGTGTCATCATGTTTATCGCATTGGTCATGGTGCCGATCGTTGCATTTACTGATTTAGGTGGAACAACACCTGTTTTTGATGAAGTTAGAAATATTGATCCAACTCTATTAGATATCTTTAAAGGAACGTCCATTATTGGAATTCTATCATTCCTTGCATGGGGATTGGGCTACTTCGGTCAGCCTCACATCATCGTTCGCTTTATGGCCATTTCTTCTATTAAAGAATTAAAGCCGGCACGACGCATTGCTATGAGCTGGATGATTATTTCTATCATCGGTGCATTACTGACAGGTTTGGTCGGTATTGCTTACATCTCAGTGAATGGTCTTTCATTGGATGATCCGGAAACAATCTTCATCTACTTCTCGCAAGTGCTGTTCAACCCATATATCACTGGATTCTTATTAGCAGCCATCCTGGCGGCAATCATGAGCACAATTTCTTCCCAATTGCTCGTTACGTCCAGTGCGTTGACAGAAGACTTCTATAAAGCATTTTTACGCAGGAATGCTTCTGATAAGGAACTCGTTACTATCGGTCGACTTGCTGTTTTGCTTGTTGCCATTGTAGGTATCCTATTATCCCTTACACCAAACGACACCATCCTTGGCCTCGTCGGTAATGCTTGGGCAGGATTCGGATCCGCATTTGGTCCGGCAATCCTATTGAGCTTGTACTGGAAGCGCATGACCAAGTGGGGTGCACTTGCAGGGATGATCGTCGGTGCCGTTACTGTCATCATTTGGATCAGCATCGATGGATTGAGCGAATTCATGTACGAAATGATTCCAGGCTTCATCCTCAGCTTGATTGCTGTAATCGTAGTAAGTTTGATTACGAGCCGTCCGAAAAAAGCTGTTCATGAAACATTTGAAGAAATGGAAGAAGTGCTTGAAGAGGAAACTAAATAATATTGATTATATAGCTTACGGCGAAACTATAAGAGCCCCTGTCAGAAAACAGGGGCTCTTTTTCATTTCTATCTGGCTAGCTTCAGCGCCTAGCTGCTCGGTGTCATTAGCCATTACTCTACGGAAATCAGGATTTCCTTCGAGTTCCGTCTTATGCATGTCGCTGCTTTCAAGGCACTTCCGCTTTTCTATCTTATAACATTTCTGATGTAGTTTTCGCTTGCATATGAAGCATTAGGTAGTCTGGGCCGCCCGCTTTGGAGTCGGTTCCGGACATGTTGAATCCGCCGAACGGCTGGTAGCCGACAATCGCGCCTGTACATCCGCGGTTGAAGTAAAGGTTGCCGACGTGGAAGTCTTCCTTCGCCTGGTCGATGTGTGCACGGTTGTTCGTGATGACAGCACCTGTCAAACCGTAGTCGGTATCGTTGGCGATTTCGATCGCTTCTGTGAAGTCCTTTGCTTTGGCAAACGCCACAACCGGTCCGAAGATCTCTTCTTTCATCAGACGGTCTTCGCGCTTCAAGTCTGCAAAGATCGTTGGCTGTACGAAGAAGCCAGTGGAGTTGTCGCCTTCTCCGCCTGCCATCAAACGGCCTTCTTCTTTGCCGATTTCCACGTAGCTCATGATCTTGTCAAACGCCGCCTGGTCGATGACAGGCCCCATGAAGTTGGAGCGGTCAACCGGGTTGCCGACTGTCAATTCCTTCGTCAATTCAACGACGCGGTCAAGAACCGTATCGTAGACGTCTTCCAAGACGATCGCGCGAGAACATGCCGAACATTTTTGGCCGGAGAATCCGAATGCAGAAGCCACGATGGACTTCGCTGCCAATTCAAGATCGGAATCGCTGTCGACAACGATCGTATCTTTTCCGCCCATTTCCGCGATGACGCGCTTCAGCCAGATTTGGCCTTCGTTCACTTTGGATGCGCGCTCATAGATGCGGACACCGACGTCGCGGGATCCTGTGAAGGAGATGAAGCGTGTCTTCGGATGGTCAACCAAATAGTCGCCCACTTCCGCACCGCTTCCCGGTACATAGTTCAAGACGCCTTTCGGAAGTCCTGCTTCTTCCATGACTTCAACGAATTTCGCTGCCACGACAGGAGTCGTAGATGCCGGCTTCAAGAGAACGGTGTTTCCTGTCACGATGGCCGCAACTGTTGTACCAGCCATGATCGCGAATGGGAAGTTCCAAGGGGAGATGACGATGCCCACGCCCAATGGAATGTAGCCGTAGCGGTTGAATTCGCCCGGACGGCTTTCCACTTTCACGCCGTCTTTGATTTGAAGCATCTGGCGTGCATAGAACTCCAGGAAGTCAATCGCTTCCGCTGTATCAGCATCTGCTTCGTTCCAAGGCTTTCCTGCTTCTTTTGTCAAAAGCGCGGAGAATTCGTGCTTGCGGCGGCGGATGATCGCTGCGGCACGGAACAGGATGTCCGCACGGGATTCCGGCTTGAATTTGCGCCATGTCTGGAATGTTTCATAAGCGGTGTTCATTGCTTTTTCTGCTAGATCTTTATTGGCTTTGGACACGCGTCCAATCAATTCTTCTTTATTGGCTGGGTTGATGGAGACGATCTTGTCGTCTGTCGTGATGCGCTCTCCGCCGATGACAAGCGGATAGTCCTGGCCTAAATAGCCCTCGACTGTCTTCAGTCCCGCTTCATAGGCTTTTTGATTCTCTTCATTTGAAAAATCAGTAAATGGTTCGTGTTTGTATGGAATCATGATTTCGCCTCCTAAAAATAAAACGTTTACAACATCTATCATTCTATCACGAATCATTTTTCTACTTCAAATTTTGAGAATAGAAAATACTGGATCTTGAATATAAAAAACCGAAACACAAAATGTGCTTCGGCTTTTAGGTGTTATTTATAGATATGAACGTATGGTTCTTTTTCCTTTGGCTTTTTCTCAATCAATGCCTCAGGACCGTTGACGGAAGTGATATTGACTTCAATCGAAATATAGTCAGGGAAGTTGTCCATGATCAACCCAGCGACATATTGAGTGAAGCCAATCGCTTCAGCCTCTCCGTAGAATTGGATAGGGATTTCAATCCGGAGATCTGTCAGCTGGTCATCCTTGTAGAAGCCGCGGCCGATGACACCGTTGCTTGAGAAGTACTTTTCGACATCCTGCTTGAAATTCATAAAGAACGTCCAGTCATCACGATGGTCCTTCTCAGAAGTCGTGTCAGGGAATAAGTAATACTTTTCCTTAACAGGCTCCCAGGCATTAAGAGAGGAGCTGTTGGCATCGACGGTCGCATATTCAAAGAAGTTCCCCGGTACAACTGAACTCTTGCTTTCTTGTTCGAACAAAGCGATTGTAACCGGGATGCCTTTGAGTTCACTCATCCCCCTTAGCCTTCTCGCCACTTCAGCAGCGATTTTCTCGCCTTCTGCCTTCAGTTCCTTATGAGGGATTTTGCGTTCATACGTGGCGCCATATTTCTCTTTTTGATAATAATGGACAGAATTCAGCGCAAGGCCAATCATGACCCCGCCCAGTTTAACAGTGTCTTTATCGGTCTTCACTAAATAATCCTGTTCAAGAACGTGTGCCAAGTAGATCGGATTCTTTTTATTCCGGTCATCAATGGAGCCTTTTTCGTCATCCAAAGGATTCAATCCGATATTATCGGAGGCTTCAAGTCCTTCATCTTTTAGCTGCTTCGCCGTATATTTTCGGTTCAGCCAAAGACTGACTGTTTTTTTATCAAGGATCTGTCCTTCCTGAAAGAGGTATTTTTCCGGCGAGTATTCGCTTTTGGCAATCCTCATCAGTCCCGTTTCAAATTCCTTGATATCATATCTTGAGTTAAGATTGGCCACGACCATTCCCCTCGTCTTGCTTGGCTTGAAAGGAAGAATGGTGCGGTAGTATTTATTGGAGATCTGGTAGTTCGGGATGAACGCTTTTTCCGTTTTATCATCCGTTTTTTGAACTACTTCTTTATTCTTTTCGAATTTCGGTGCACATCCTGTCAACAACAACACAGCAGCTAAAGCTACCGCCAACCATTTTTTCATGCTTTAATTGCCACCTCTTTATCTTATCGGTTGAGTTCTTGAAGCATTTTCTCCTCATCCCACACTTCGATTCCAAGCTCCTCCGCTTTGGAGAGCTTTGAACCTGCCTCTTCGCCTGCAATTAGCAGGTCGGTCTTCTTACTGACGCTGCCTGTAACCTTGCCGCCGAGCAATTCGATCTTTTCTTTCGCTTCGTTTCTCGTCATTTTTTCGAGTTTCCCAGTCAATACGACTGTCTTTCCTGCAAGAACGGAATCTGATTCAGCAGCCGCAACAGGCTTAGGACCCTTATATTCCATGTTGACTCCTGCTTCTTTGAGTTCATTAAGCAGGACCTGGACTTCTTCGTTATCAAAATAGGCAACCACTGCATCAGCCATTTTCTGGCCGATTTCGTTAATGGCAGTCAGTTCATCGATGGTTGAAGCCGCCAACTTGTCCATTGTATCAAAGGCTTGAGCCAATGTCTTTGCGGCTTTTGCACCAACATGCCGGATGCCGAGTCCAAACAGAAGCTTTTCCAGAGAATTTGCTTTGGAATCTTCGATGGCTTTTAAGAGATTGGAAGCAGACTTCTCCCCCATCCGCTCCATGCCAAGAAGGTCTTCCTTGGTCAATTTATAAAGATCGGCCACATCGTGGATTAAATTCTCTTGAAAGAGCTGAGAAACCACTTTCTCTCCAAGGCCGTCAATGTTCATGGCATTCCTTGAGACAAAATGGATGAAGCCCTCCCGTATTTGAGCCGGGCATTTAGGGTTGATGCATCGCAGCGCAACTTCTCCTTCAAGACGGACAAGCTCGCTTTCACATTCAGGACAGTGGGTAGGCATGGAGAACTCCACTTCATCCCCTGTCCGCTGTTCAGCGAGGACATTGACAACTTCCGGGATGATGTCCCCAGCTTTTTTCACGACAACAGAATCGCCGATCTTGATGTCTTTTTCCCTGATGAGGTCTTCATTGTGAAGGGATGCCCTTTGAACAGTCGTACCGGCTACCTTTACCGGTTCAAGGATGGCCGTTGGAGTGATGACACCTGTCCGTCCAACATTAAGTTCAATATCAATAAGCTTTGTCACTACTTCTTCAGCAGGGAACTTATAAGCTATCGCCCAGCGAGGGCTTTTGGCCGTGGTGCCCAACTCCTGCTGTTGATCAAGTGAATCGACCTTGATGACAATCCCGTCAATCTCATATGGAAGAGATGGACGCTTTTCCACCCATCCATCAACGAACTGCAGCACTTCCTCGATTGTTGGACATTTCCTGCGCTCTTTATTGGTCTTGAATCCCAATTTTTCAAGCAAGTCCAATCCTTCGCTATGAGACTCGACACCAGTCTCGCCGGGATCGGCAATTCCGTATAGGAAAATGTCCAGATTCCGTGATGCGGCAATCCTCGGATCGAGCTGCCTCAACGACCCCGCTGCGGCATTCCTCGGATTTGCAAATGGCTCCTCGCCGTTTTCATGCTTCGCTTCATTTAGCTTCTCAAAGGATTTCTTCGGCATAAACGCCTCACCTCTGACTTCAATCGAAACAGGCTCGTTCAGTCTGAGGGGAATGGATTTTATCGTTTTCAGGTTGACGGTGATGTCCTCTCCGATCGTTCCGTCGCCGCGTGTAGCACCTTGAACAAATAAACCATCTTCATAGCGAAGCGAGACAGCAAGTCCGTCAATTTTCAATTCACAGACATAGGAAAATTCTTCTCCTGCAGCCTGTCTCACTTTGCGGTCAAAATCCCGCAGATCTTCTTCATTAAAGGCATTCCCAAGGCTGAGCATCGGACTGCGATGTTCGACCTTTTGGAAAAAGTCCAGCACGGCCCCTCCAACACGCTGGGAAGGAGAGTCCGGGGTTTTCAAATCCGGAAATGCTTCTTCAATCTCCAATAGCTCTTTTAATAATCGATCATACTCCGCATCAGGCACGGAAGGTTTATCCAGAACGTGGTATTCATAATTATATTGATTCAGCAGATTATGAAGTTCTTTCACTCGCTTTTCAGCAGTTGAACGGTCCATGCTAACATCCTCTCTCAAGACTGATGGAATAACCCATCAGTCAGTCTGAATGGAATAAAAAATATACTGATTTACGAATTATTTTTTCTCAACAGGAGCAAATTTAGCCAGCAGTCGTTTGACGCCGATTGGACTTGGGAATGCGATATCAAGTTCAACGCCTTCTCCCTCGCCTTTTACGCTGACGACTGTGCCGACTCCCCATTTTTTATGCTCCGCTTTGTCTCCAACTTTCCAGCCGACTTCATTGGCTCCAGTTGTATTCGGGACAGGGCGTGAAACAGGCTTCCTGGCTGCCATGCGGTTTTGGGTCCCTCCGGAAAATCCGCCGCCGCCAAACGGTGATGATTTGCGCTGCTGCTGCTTTGCTTCAGCTGCCATATCCTCAATCAGGTCCTCAGGGATTTCACCAATGAATCGGGAAACAGGATTCATGCTTGTCCGTCCGAACAATGTCCGCATCTGTGCATTTGTGATGAAAAGCTGCTCTTCTGCACGGGTGATCCCCACATATGCCAAGCGCCTCTCTTCTTCCATTTCCTCTTCTTCCATCAATGATCTGCTGTGAGGGAAGACCCCTTCTTCGAGACCGAGCAGGAAAACGACCGGGAATTCAAGGCCTTTTGCTGAATGGAGCGTCATTAGCACTACAGAGTCTTTTACCTGATCATCTTCATCTAAACGGTCGATATCCGCAACAAGGGCAAGGTCAGTCAGAAAAGCGACGAGGCTCTTATCCTCACTTCCGTCTTCGAAAGACTTTGTAACAGAAAGGAACTCGTCGATATTTTCCAAACGGCTTTGCGCTTCGATTGTCTTTTCTACTTTCAGCATTTCCCTGTAGCCTGATTTCTCAAGGACTTCTTCCACCAGTTCAGTGACAGAGAGATATTCCTGCATCGCTGTATAGTTTCTGATCAGGTCCCTGAATTCGGCGCATGCCTTTGTGATTTTCGGACTGAGCCCGATGTGGTCGATTTCCTGAAGGGCCTGGTACATAGAGATGCCATTCATTTGAGCAAAACGGGAGATTTTATCGATTGAAGTCGATCCTACTCCGCGCTTCGGTACATTGATGACCCTTTGCAGACTGATATCGTCATCGGGATTGGAAATCAAGCGCAGGTACGCAAGGATATCTTTGATTTCTTTGCGGTCGTAGAACTTGATTCCTCCGACGATCGAGTACTCAATGTTTGATTTTAAAAGGACTTCCTCCATTACACGTGATTGTGCATTGGTCCTGTAAAGAATTGCAAAATCAGATAGCTTGCGGTTCTCTTTCCTCGAAAGCTCCTGAATTTTACCAGTGACGAATTGAGCTTCTGCCTGTTCGCTGTCTGCCCGGTAATAGGTGATTTTCTGTCCATCGGTATTTTCTGTCCAAAGATTTTTCGCTTTGCGGTTGGAATTGTTTTTAATGACTTCATTCGCTGCCAGCAGAATTTTCTTTGTTGAACGATAGTTCTGCTCGAGCATGATGACATTGGCACGCGGGTAGTCCTTTTCAAATGAAAGGATGTTGGCAATATCCGCGCCCCTCCATCGATAAATGGATTGATCGGAATCCCCGACGACGCACAGGTTCTGGAATCGTGCAGCAAGCTGCTTGACGAGCATGTATTGAGCCCTGTTCGTATCCTGATACTCATCGACATGGATATACTGGAATTTCCGCTGATAATACTCAAGTACTTCCGGCACCCGCTGGAAGAGCTGGATGGTCATCATGATCAGGTCATCAAAATCCAGGGCCTGGTTCTTCCGCAGCCTCTTTTGATATTCCTCATATACATCATGGACCACATTTTCATAATAGCTGCCAGCCTGCTTGGAGAATTCCTCCGGTGTGATCAGTTCATTTTTAGCGGAACTGATGCTCCCTAAGATGGTGCGCGGGTCGAACTTCTTCGGATCGATGTTTTTGTCTTTAAGAATGGATTTAATAACCGACAGCTGATCCGTAGAGTCGAGGATCGTAAAATTGCGGTTAAAGCCGATTCTATCGATATCCCTGCGCAGGATCCTCACGCACATGGAGTGGAATGTGGAGATCCAAACCTCTTCTGCCGCTCCGCCCATCACTTTACCGATCCGCTCCCTCATTTCACGGGCTGCTTTATTCGTAAAGGTAATGGCTAAAATATTGTAAGGATTGACCCCTTTTTCCACCATCAAGTATGCAATCCGCTGGGTCAGCACCCGTGTCTTTCCGCTTCCCGCTCCGGCCATGATCAATAACGGGCCGTCTGTAGCCTTTACTGCTTCAAGCTGCTGTGGATTCAATCCTTGAAGAATCCTATCTGTTAAAAATTGCATTCATCTTCACCGCCTCGAACATTTGTTCTTATTATACTCTATTTTCAAACATTTTACTTGTTCTTTTTCACAGCTTTCACTGTTTTTAATGCTTCTGCTAAATTTTCATAGAGGGCATTCCCGACAATGACGACATCTGCCGAATGGCCCATCTCTTCTGCCTGTTCTGCTGTTTGGATTCCGCCTCCGTAAAAGAGCGTGGTTTCTTCTAAATATTCCTTAACATGCTTCACAAGAGTCGGATCACCGTAAGCCCCGCTGTATTCGAGATAAAAGATCGGCATATGGAACATTTTTTCAGCCATCATGGCATAGGCAGCGACATCTTCTGCTGAAATCTCTGTGTTTGCCCCGGTTGTCTGCGCCGCTTTACAGTCTTTATTCAGGATGCAGTATCCTTCCACAAGGATTTCATCCCAGTTCATCAATTCCCCGTATTCTTTAACAGCCTCGTGGTGGATGCCGGACACCCATTTTACGTCATTGCTGTTTAAGACCGTTGGAATGAAATAAAGGTCGAAACCCGGTGTGATCGACTCAATATTTGAAACCTCAAGTATGCAAGGGACTGTATATCTTCTGATCCTTGCCATCAGGTCAAGTACATTCTCTAATGTGACGCCGTCTGTTCCGCCGATAATGACAGCATCTGTTCCAGATTCGCAAATCAAATCCAGTGCTTCGTCGGTAATTTCTTTATTAGGATCCAGCTTAAACGCATGTCTCCAATCCCGAACATCGTACATCCTCAAATCCTCCCATTCAACATTCCATTTCACCATTATAGCATTACTCATAGGGAGCAAAAAACAATTTCCCCATGGCCTTTTTTAACCAATGAACAAAAGCGCAAGCGCCTTGGTCAGCCCCGACCTGCATAAGACGGAACTCGAAGGAAATCCTGATTTCCGTAGAGGGACGGCTTATGACCTCGAGGGGCTAGGCGCTGGAGCTGGACGTCGATTAACTTATTTCGAAGTTAACATTTTTATAAAGCCTAAAAAAGAAAAAACCGCGGATGGCCGCGGCAATTCATTACTCTTCAGTTTCTTCTTCTTCATTCAAACGGTCCAATACCATCAAGTAGGCATCGTTTCCGTAGTTCAGACAGCGCTTCACTCTGGAAATTGTCGCTGTGCTTGCACCCGTTTCTGTTTCAATCTTATGATAAGTCTTTCCTTCTCTCAGCATCCTTGCCACTTCAAGACGCTGTGCCAGCGATTGAATCTCGTTCACTGTAGCAAGATCATCAAAAAACAGATAGCATTCTTCGAGATTTTTAAGAGAAAGAACCGCATTGAATAACTGATCCAGTTCCTTGCCTCTCAGTTTTTCGATTTGCATAATCTATGTCTCCTTTAGTTAAATCTATTCATTCTTAAACGATACCATATTGTCCATTCCTGGTGAGGTCGGGACAAAATTGATCCACGTCTTCCCTTGAACAAATTTCAGTGGTTCTCCGTTTTCATATGGGAGTATACGTCCATCGACGTTTTGCCATTGGACTTTTTTGACCATGCCCTTCTGAAGCAGATAAGCATTTCCTCCCGAAGTTAAGTTAATATCACGGCGGCCCTTATTGTCAACTACCTTATGGTCCGTTTCCACAATAAAAATATTATCCAGCTGAACCGGCTCTTTTGTATCAAGATCTGCCGTCAGCTCTCCATCTGAATAGCGCATATATTTCTTCTTTGCCTCGTCGTATTCATACATGACATGAAAGGCATTCCCGTGGGAATAAGTGATCATGACCTCTTTTGCAGGGTCGCCAGTCAGCTTATCTGCTTCCTTCTTCGTCATGAATGGCAGCGGGTCAGGAAGCTGATCCATGTCATAGCCAAGCTTGTCGGCACCCTTTTCAATATTGGCAAATGTAATGTAAGAGTTATGCGGTGCTTTCCTGAAACTTGCCCGCTTAAACAGTGTTCCATCGTACTGAATTCCATTAATATTATCGATATACCCCGACGAGAGCATCTGTCTAGCCTCAGGGCTGTAGCCATGGGCGATATACAGACTGTCATACCCCTTGGCCAGTTCAATGAAATAATCCCTTGCACTTCTGACAGGACCGACTTTCTTTGGAATTTCGCTTTGGAAAATGGATAGGAACCTCGTGATATCTCCTTCAGCGAGAAGTTCATAGGTCACATCCGCTTTTTGAAGTCCTGATTGAGGACGTGCAGCAGGAAAATTATTGATCATCACTGCCACGGCACGTTTGCCAGGCTCTTCATTTGTCCCGATCCCCGTCAATGGAAAGTGGTACGCATATTCTTCTTTCTGTCCGCTCTTTCCTTGATCGCTTTGGTTCTCTTTATTTTGATCGACCGTCTGCGGTTTCTTGCTTGCCGTAGGCTCTGATTTACTGCTGCAGCCGGAAAGAGAGATGGCAGCGGCAGCCGCCAAACACAACACTTTTTTCCACATTTCTCTTTTTCCCCCTATACCCCTTTTCCTTTCACATTCGACATCTAGATCGGATATCCTTTAACCATTTACTATTTTAACGCATTATCGTTGGAAACAATACAGTTTTCTTCATGACATCATACATGCCTTTTTGTGTGATCCGCAAATAAGGAAGATGGGTGGAAGAAAAGAAAAGCAATGAATAAACGGGGTCCCCAAATCGGTAGCCTCTCTCTTTCAACTCCCTTTTCAGCCCTTTTTCTTCTTCTATTAACTCTTCCATTCGCTTGTCGGACATTGCGCCCGCCAGTTTCAAAGGAACCTCATGTACGATTTGATCTTCTTCCGCCAAGACAATTGCCCCTCCGAGTTCTTTCATTCTATTGAAGGCAAGCATCATGTCTTTTTTATTTTTGCCGATTAACAGGATGTCCCCCGTGTTGGAGAATGACGATGCAAAGCCGCTCACTCGATTGGCAAAGCCTTTGACCAATGTGTTGATCCTCCACTTTCCATTTCGGTCAAGTAGCATGAGGAAGCTTTCATCATGATCCATCGGGAGTGATTCTCCAGACGCATCCAATGTGACCGAATACGGCTTCGTGATGACATCGTTAATCATTTCGATCCCGAACGGCATGGAGAATTGAAGGTCTTCCATTTCTAAATCCCAATCGATTTTCATCGGGGAAAGGCCGTGCTCTTCCCAATTGATGCTTGCATCATCCCGCATCACTTCGCGGCCATCTCTTTTAATCCATGTCCCTTTGGATAAAATGGAATGCGGAAGCGGATTGAATTCATCTTCCAGAAAATTGATGTTGGCTATCCTTCCAGCTGCGATCATTCCATGCAAATGTTCAAAATGGTAGTATTTCGCAACGTTATAGGATGCCATCTGATAGGCGTCAACAGGAGGAATTCCCGATGCGATCGCCATTTTGATCGTGTTGTCCAAAACGCCATCTTCATAAAAGCCCGGAGTCGATCCATCTGTGTTGAACATCATGGACTCATATTGATCGATGCCCATCTCCTTCATTTCTTTTAAAAGAACCGGCAGATCCGGCCTGATGGATGAATGCCTCAAGGAAACCATCATCCCCTGCATCAAGCGGGACAGCACTTCTTTTCCAGTCATGGCTTCGTGATCGCAGTCTGCCCCCAGCAAAGTCATTTTGGCCAATGTCTTCTCAGACGCCCCCGGGAAATGCCCTTCAATCTTCTTGTTGAGCTTTTTCATTTCCTGGATCCAATGAAGCATTAAATCGTCTCCCGCAAGAAGCCTCGGCCATGCGGTCAGCTCCCCGCCCTGCACAACGTCATCACGCTCCATCCACGCTCTCACTTCTCCATTGGAAAACACGGCTTCTTCATCAAGCAGTTCTGTCTGGGAATCGAACCGGCACCACCAATACATAGTCACCGGCAGTTTCTTTAACTCATCCAACAAAGAAAACGCTTTCAATTTTCCTCCCAATAAAACAAGCATGAGATTGTCATTTATAAAGGTCGTCGTTCCTGTTTGGGATGCATACTGGGTAAAACTTTGGGGATTATATAATTGAAATGGATGTACATGAGGTTCAATATAGCCGGGCACTAAGGTACTGCCGGCACAATCGACGATTTCACAGCCGTTCATTGTTTCCGGTAAGTTCTCCCCGACGTAGACAATTCGGTCCTCATACACCCAAATGTTCCCCGTCAGCCATTTCTTTAGTACGGAATGCAAATAGCGCGCATTTTTCAAAAGGAGTGTAGGTGATTTATCTCCGTTCAGCACGGCTACGTGGTCTCTGATTTGTTTGTTTTTCCATCGATATCGCTGTCCGTTCATTTGATCAATCCTCCCTAAGGAGATGTTTTATGTCCTTTGTTTTTACTATTGGATATTATCCTAACATATTTTTCTATTTAACGCACTAAAGAGTCGAAATAAAATTTTTAAAAATTCTGTGAAGGAGTGCTTTCAATGAACTTAAAACAAAATATCGGTATTGCCAACGCATTGATCAGAATCACAATCGGGTTGACTGTCGTAGCTTTCTCAACAGCTAAGCTTACTCGCCGCCCATGGAAAAATTCCTACCTGCTGCTAGCTATGCTTGGAGCAATGAAAGTTGGCGAAGGAATCTTGCGCTACTGCCCAATCACTGCCCTGTTTGAAAATGGCAGCATGGGATCATTCATGGGAAAAGGCGAAGGCAAGGATGCAGGCTATCGTTCCCAAGGTCATGACGGCCAGCAGCAAAACCAGAAGCATGAGAGTTCTCATGCAGGTGGAAGCGCAGGCTCTTCCATGGGGCCAGGATTGGATGCCGTCATGAAATCATTCCAAAATGAACTTGGCGAGGATGCTCCAAAAGTTTCCCGCTCAAGCAAACAAGGCCAGTCTCAGGATGAATTCAGTCCGGAAGTGGAAGCGGTCGTCAAGTCCTTTGAGAAAAAAGTGGATGAATCTGTTTCTAAAAATGGAAATGGCGGGCAGCCGAACCATTGATATTGAAGGAAAATGGCGGCCCCTGTAATGGATGGCCGCCATACTTTTTTATGAGAAATTATTGGAAAGGAATGGATCCTAATGTTCATGGAATATCTGACTGATATGTCATTTGTATTGATTGCTCTGATCGGCGGAATTGTCGCCATTTCTTATGTGTATATTAAAAGGGTCAGAGGACGGCGCGTTCGATAGCCTTCTTCCCGATATCCGTTCTATAGAAGAAATGTGAAGAGTGAAGTTTCTTCATTTCTCCATATACTTGATGGATGGCTTGATCGATTGTCTGCGCCATTGAAGCGACGAGAAGGACACGGCCGCCATCCGAGACGAGCTTGCCTTCTTTTTGCTTCGTCCCTGCATGATACACAATAGACTCCTTGCTGATTGCGTTTAAATCAGGTAGTTCTTTGTCTTTGCTATAATCACCGGGATACCCTTGTGAAGCAAAAACAACACCAACTGCTGCCTCATTGCTCCATTGCAGATCAAAATCCGCACCTTTAAGGACCGCTTGGATCACCTCGATTAAATCAGAATCAAGCCTCGGAAGCACAACCTGTGTTTCAGGGTCCCCAAAACGGGCGTTAAACTCAATGACCTTCGGGCCGTCCGCTGTCAGAATCAAGCCTGCATATAAAATTCCACAGAAGCTTTTCCCTTCCTGCACCATTGCACTTGCAGACGGTTTGAGAATTTCATGCAACGCCTTTTCAACGGCAGATGCCGGAATGTGTGGAACAGGTGAATAAGCACCCATTCCGCCGGTGTTGGGGCCCTGGTCATCATCGAATGCACGCTTATGGTCCTGCGCAATGGCCATCGGATAGACTTTTTCTCCGTTGACAAAAGCCATATAAGAGAATTCCTCTCCTTCAAGAAACTCTTCAATCACCACTTTTGCTGAAGCATCTCCATACCGGTCATCAATCATCATATCTTTCAATGCCGCCAGCGCCTCTTCCATTGTCTGCGCTACAACGACGCCTTTACCAGCAGCGAGTCCGTCCGCCTTTAAAACGATGGGGGCACCCATTTGCTGAAGGAAAGACTTTGCATCTTCATAGTTTTCGAAAGTGCCGTATGCTGCTGTAGGGATCTGATATTTTTTCATCAGGTCTTTAGCAAAGGATTTGCTCCCTTCAATAACAGCAGCCGCTTTTCTAGGTCCGAAAATCGCGAGTCCTTCTGCTTCAAAAGCATCTACAACGCCTGCCATCAATGGGTTTTCAGGCCCCACAATCGTCAAACCGATGTTCTTTTCCTTTGCAAAACGAAGGAGCGATTCCTGATCCATTTCATTGATATCCACCAGTTCCGCTGTTTCACCAATTCCGGCGTTTCCCGGGGCACAGTAAAGCTTCGTTAGGCGGGGACTTTCACTTAGCTTATGGCAGATTGCATGCTCCCTGCCGCCTCGTCCAATCACCAACACATTCATTCTTCGTGCACCTCCACATATAATTCGACAGGATTCGGGCGTTGTCCAGCTCCAGCGCCTAGCCCCTCGAAGTCATAAGCCAAAACTCTACGGAAATCAGGATTTCCTTCGAGTTTCGTCTTATGCTGGTCGGGGCTTGCAAGGCGCTTCCGCTTTTCGAGGTGACAGGCACCTCCCGAATCCTGTCGATTTGCTTTTTAATGTTTAAAGTGTCTGATCCCGGTCATTATCATGGCTATGCCATATTCGTTTGCTTTTTTAATGGAATCTTCATCGCGGATGGATCCACCCGGCTGAATGATGGCCGTGATCCCTGCTTTTGCCGCTGCTTCCACCGTATCATCCATCGGGAAGAATGCGTCAGACGCCATCACAGCACCTTTCGCTTTCTCGCCGGCTTGTTCAAGGGCAATCTTGGCAGCACCTACACGGTTCATCTGCCCTGCACCAACACCTAGCGTCATATCTTTATCCGCTACCACAATGGCATTGGATTTCACATGCTTCACCACTTTCCATGCAAGCTCCAATGCTTCCATTTCTTCTGCAGTCGGCGTACGATCTGTTGCAACCTTCACATCCGCATCAGCCAAGCTGAAGGAATCAAGGTCTTGTACAAGCAAGCCGCCTTCCACGGAAGTGAGCATCCTTTCAACTCCTCCAGTTTGATCGAACGGAACCGTCAACAGTCGGATATTTTTCTTCGCTGTCAAAATGTCCAACGCTTCATCAGAGAAAGCAGGGGCAATGACGATTTCAAGGAAGATTTCATGAAGTTGGGCAGCAGTTGCTCCATCCACTGCACGATTGAATGCGACAATTCCACCGAAAATGGAAACAGGATCCGCAGCAAAAGCCTTACTGAAGGCATCCTCAACAGTTGCCCCTGTTCCAACTCCGCATGGATTCATATGTTTGACTGCTACAGCGGCAGGTTCATTGAACTCTTTGACAATCTGCAGGGCTGCGTCAGCATCGTGAATGTTATTATAGGATAATTCTTTTCCATGCAGCTGGCGTGCTTTGGCGATAGAAAAGTTTGAGCCCAGCCTCTTTTCATAGAAAGATGCTTTTTGATGTGGATTTTCCCCGTAGCGAAGCGATTGCTTCAATTCATACGTAAACGTCACTTGCTCCGGCAGTTCTTCCCCAGCCTGTTCCGTCAAATATTCAGCAATGAAAGAATCATACGCAGCTGTGTGGCGGAATACCTTTGCAGACAGCTTCTGACGGGTCTTCAAAGTAGTTACGCCGTTCACATTCAGCTCCGCAAGCACTGCATCATAATCTGCGGCATCGACAATCACCGTAACCGTTTCAAAATTTTTCGCAGCAGAACGCAGCATGGAAGGACCACCGATATCAATATTTTCAATGGCATCTTCAAAGGCAACATTCGGATTGGCGATTGTTTGCTGGAACGGATATAAATTCACGCAGACAAGATCGATCGGCTTGATATTCTGGCTTTCGATCTGTTCTTTGTGTGCCGGATTGGAAAGCTTGGCAAGAAGCCCTCCATGAATGGACGGATGAAGAGTCTTCACTCGGCCATCGAGAATTTCAGGAAAACCTGTGACCTCTTCTACACCCGTTACAGGGATGCCATTTTCTTCGAACACTCTTTTCGTGCCGCCTGTCGAGAGAATTTCATACCCCAATTTCACTAGGCTTTCCGCAAATTCAATGATGCCGCTTTTATCTGAAACACTGATTAATGCTCTCTTCATCTATTTCCACTCCTTCAATACCCATTAATATCTTTTATCACACTACAGTACTACCATGATAAAATATTTTGCCGGATCCTTCAAAAATTTGCTGCAGCGTCTTCGGATATAATTGATGCTCGACTTGGTGAATCTTTGCAGCAATGTCTTCTTCCGTCTCCCCATCGCTGATTTCAACCGCTTGCTGGGCAATAATCGGACCCGTGTCCATACCTGCGTCAACAAAATGGATAGTTGCACCCGTCACTTTTACTCCAGCTTCAAAAGCCTGTCCAATGGCATCCTTGCCAGGAAATGCAGGCAGCAGGGATGGATGGATATTGACGATCCGCTTTTCGTAGGCAGATAACAGGACGTTTCCAATCAGCCTCATGTATCCTGCCAAAGCGATAAATTCAATTCCGCGGCTCTTCAGCTTCTCAAGAATTTCCTGCTCGTATTCTTCTTTATTTGAATAATCCTTTGCGGAAAATGAAAAGACCGGGACCCCTGCGGCTGCAGCCCTTTCCATGACAAATGCGCCAGGCTTATCACAGACCAGCAATTCGACCGTTGCCTGCAAAGTTCCATTTTCAATCGCATCCAGGATCGATTGAAAGTTGCTTCCATTGCCAGAAGCGAAGATTGCCAACTTCATGCTGCTGAGCCTCCTGTTTAGATATCTATATTATTTGAATGAAATACCCCTTGATTTAACCGATATCCTCCAACTCCCCCAGACCCCCATCCGGTTTAGCCGGCTTATCGAAAACTGACTCCTGCCCCTTCGACCACACGGCCGATTTCATACGCCTCTTCACCTTGTTCACGAAGAAAAGCCAAGATTTCTCCTGCATTCTCTCTTGCAACAGCCATAACAAATCCAATGCCCATGTTGAAAATATTGAACATTTCTTCCCTATCCAGATTTCCGTCTTGTTCAAGCGCGTTAAATACAGGTAGGATCGGCCATGAATTCAACTTGATTTCTGCCCCGAGTCCCTGTTGCAGCATGCGCGGGATGTTTTCGATAAAGCCCCCGCCTGTAATATGGGCCATTCCATTAACCGGAAATTGCTTCAACAACGACAATACCGGCTTCACGTAAATTTTGGTCGGCACAAGCAGTTCTTCCGCCAGGCTCTTTTCCAGCCCGGATGCTTTCTGATCAAAACTGAAGCTGTTTTGTTCAAAAAAGACTTTCCTTACAAGTGAATAGCCGTTGCTGTGGATGCCGCTTGATGCAAGTCCGATCAGTACGTCGCCGGATTGAATGGCTTCACCTGTGACGATTTGGCTCTTTTCACACGCTCCGACGGTGAAACCAGCTAGATCGTATTCGTCCTCTGCATACATCCCAGGCATTTCAGCTGTTTCTCCTCCGATCAGTGCACAGCCTGCCTGCTCGCATCCGTCTGCAATGCCTTTAACGACAGCCTCCAGTCTTTCAGGTACAGCTTTTCCACAAGCGATGTAATCCAGGAAGAAGAGCGGCTCTGCTCCCTGTGCCACAATGTCATTCACGCACATAGCCACACAATCGATCCCGATCGTATCATGTTTATCAGCCATGAATGCAAGCTTCAGCTTCGTTCCCACTCCATCTGTCCCCGAAATGAGCACAGGCTCTTTCAGTCCGAGGGAGGATAAATCAAACATCCCGCCGAATCCCCCGATGGCCCCCATGACGCCGAGCCTGTTCGTTTTTGCCACATGCTTTTTGATTCTCTCAACTGTCTCATAGCCAGCTTCAATATCTACACCCGCTTGACGATATGCATTTGCCATAGTCGGTTCCTCCCCTTATCGAACAAGTTCTTTTTCGTGCGGCAATAATGTGTCAGGGTAGATTTCAGTTGGATATTTCCCCGTAAAGCACGCCATGCACTGACCGCATGTTTCGCCTTCTTCTTTCCGTCCGATGCCCGCGAGCGTTCCCTCCACACTAAGGAATGTCAATGAATCAGCCCCGATGATGTCCCTTATCTGCTCGACGCTGTGGGCAGACGCAATCAATTCTTCATGTGTGGACGTATCGATTCCGTAATAGCAAGGATTCTTGATCGGAGGTGAACTGATGCAGACATGGACTTCCTTCGCACCTGCATCCTTCAGCATGGATACGATCCGCCTGCTGGTCGTTCCCCTTACGATGGAATCATCGACCATGATGACCCGCTTCCCTTCAACGACGCCCCTTACCGGAGAAAGCTTCATTTTGACGCCTTGCTCCCTCAGCGATTGGGACGGCTGAATGAACGTCCTACCAACGTAGCGATTCTTGATCAGTCCAAGTTCATACGGGATCCCTGATGCTTCCGCAAAGCCGATTGCTGCCGAGATGCTCGAATCCGGCACGCCAGTCACTACATCCGCTTCAATCTGTGCTTCCATCGCAAGCCTCTTCCCGAGATTTTTGCGTGCTGTATGGATGTTGATTCCGTGGATATTGCTGTCTGGACGGGAGAAATAAATGTATTCCATCGTACAGATTGCTTTTTGGGTAGAAAACGTGAATGGCTCTGATTGAATCCCTTCATCACTTAATGTGATCAGCTCGCCTGGCTGAACGTCGCGGATGAACTCTGCACCCACTACGTCAAAAGCGCACGTTTCCGATGCCACACAATAAGCATCGCCGATCATGCCTATGGAAAGCGGCCTAAGGCCATTCGGATCAAGCGCAATCATCAATTCCGTCTCTGTCATCACTAAAAAGGCATAGGCTCCTTTTAGCATGGAAAGGGCATTTTTGACCCGCTCTTTAAAAGAGATATAGCCGCTTCTCTTGATTAAATGCGCAAGAACTTCGGTATCCGAGCTGGTCTGAAAAATGCTGCCCTGTCTTTCAAGTTGATGCTTCAATGCATTGGCATTGACCAAATTTCCATTGTGGGCAAGGGCAAGACCGCCTTCCTGGGAGTTGAAAAGAAGGGGCTGCACGTTTTCATAGCCTCCGCCGCCTGCTGTTGCATAGCGGACATGTCCGATGGCCGCATGCCCTTTTAATTCATCAAGTTTATCCTGCTTGAATACTTCCGTGACGAGGCCTTCCCCTTTCAGTCCTTGCAGCGCATGACCGTCAGAGACAACAATCCCTGTCCCTTCCTGCCCGCGATGCTGAAGGCTGTGCAAACCGTAATAAGTCAGCTGTGCTGCTTTTTCATGTCCCCAGACGCCGAATATCCCGCACTCTTCATTTAATCCCTTTAGTTCAGCAAGCATGAGATGGCTCCTCTCCAAGCGTTCTCTAATTCTCCTACTTCACAATCTACCAATGCATCACCTTGTACTGATTGGATGACCAATTTTTCAGTATCCGTCACTGCGCCAATTTGAATGGAATCCTGGACGATTTCTTCAAAGCGGGCTTTATTCTCTTGTTTAACAGAAACGATGAAACGTGACTGCGTTTCACTGAAGAGAGCAGAGATTGCCATACCGGAAAGCTGCACATCGGCGCCCAATCCGCTTGTACCGAAAAGTGATTCTGAAACTGCGACCGCTGCACCGCCCTCTGCCACATCATGTGCGGACTGGATGACGCCTGCACGGATGGCTTCCAACAATTGATTCTGCCTCTTCTGCTCCACTTCCAAATCAATCGCCGGCGCTTTTCCATAGATTTTGCCCTTCAGCATTTTCTGAAGCTCACTTCCACCGAAATCATCGCCAGTTTGACCAATGACATAAATCGCATCGCCGGCGTTTTTGAAATGCTGGGTCGTGATATGATCTAAATCTTCAATAAGTCCAACCATGCCGACAACCGGCGTCGGGTAGACCGCTGTCCCATTGGTTTCGTTATATAAGGAGACGTTGCCGCTGATGACAGGGGTTTGCAGAAGACGGCAGGCATCGCTCATTCCGTCCACTGCTTTCTCAATCTGCCAGAAGATTTCCGGCTTCTCCGGATTTCCGAAGTTCAAGCAATCTGTGATCGCCAACGGCTCAGCCCCGGAGCAGACAATGTTCCGTGCTGCTTCAGCGACGGCAATCTTCCCTCCCATTTCAGGGTCCAAATAGAGATATCTTGAGTTGCAGTCTGTCGTCATCGCCAATGCTTTGCGCGTCCCGCGGATCCTTACTACCGCTGCATCAGATCCCGGAGTGACCACTGTACTTGTGCGGACCTGGTAGTCATATTGTCCGTATACCCATTCCTTGCTCGCAATCGTTGGCTGTTTCAAAAGATTCTTCAATGTTTCCTCGTAATCTTCTACACTTGGAATCTCGTTCTCCATGTTTTGAAAATCACGATAATATTGCGGCACGCTGGATGGCTTATTGTAAACGGGCGCCTCTTCTGCCAATGCATCAGCAGGCACATCTGCCACAACCTCTCCCTTATGGATGAGGCGGAGCATCTTATCTTCCGTCACTTTACCGATCGCTACCGCTTCTAAATCATATTTGGCCACGATTTCGCGGATTTCATCTTCACGGCCCTTTTCCACCACGACAAGCATCCGCTCCTGTGATTCAGACAGCATCATTTCATAGGCCGTCATCCCAGTCTCGCGCTGCGGGACTAAATCGAGGTTCATTTCAATTCCGGACCCCGCTTTGCTTGCCATTTCAGCGGATGAACTCGTCAACCCGGCTGCACCCATATCCTGAATCCCCACAAGGGCATCAGACTTTACAAGCTCCAAGCAGGCTTCCAATAAAAGCTTTTCCATAAAAGGATCTCCGACTTGGACAGCCGGGCGCTTCTCTTCCGATTTTTCGCTTAATTCCTCTGATGCGAAAGTTGCTCCATGGATGCCGTCGCGGCCTGTTTTCGCCCCGATGTACATGACTGTATTTCCGATTCCTTTTGCCTGCCCTTTTTGGATGTCTTGATGATCGATGATGCCAACACACATTGCATTCACCAATGGATTTCCCTCATATGTAGGGTCAAATTGAATCTCCCCTCCGACAGTCGGGATCCCGATGCAGTTTCCATATCCGGCAATGCCTGCTACGACT
The DNA here is from genome assembly GCF_050990905.1 of Falsibacillus pallidus. Taxonomy (GTDB): domain Bacteria; phylum Bacillota; class Bacilli; order Bacillales; family DSM-25281; genus Falsibacillus; species Falsibacillus pallidus_A. Next base: position 369,292 of record NZ_CP158866.1, on the reverse strand, counting down.
TCTTTAAATAAATACTTAACGCGATCAGAATCCAATTCTCCAAAGCGTAGAGAGTTGAGGAGTGCAACAGGTCTTGCCCCCATCGAGAATACATCCCGTATGATGCCTCCGACACCCGTCGCTGCGCCTTGATAAGGTTCGATGGCAGATGGATGATTATGGCTTTCAATTTTGAAAACAACTGCCTGGCTGTCTCCGATGTCAACGATACCCGCTCCTTCTCCGGGGCCTTGAAGCACCTTATCCCCTGTGACAGGGAACTTTTTCAGGACCGGCTTTGAGTTTTTATAGCTGCAGTGTTCAGACCACATGACCGAAAATAGCCCTGTTTCGGTATAATTCGGCGTCCTTCCCAGGATCTTTTCTACCATTAAAAATTCTTCTTCAGACAATCCCATTTCCTTATAGATTTTCTGTTCCTTTATTTGAATTGGACTTGGCTCAAGCATTAATGACATTTGATTCCCTCCAGTGATGGACAATTGATTTAAATAGTTTCAATCCGTCTGAACTCCCAAGCAATGAATCGACCGCTCTTTCAGGGTGGGGCATCATTCCCAGTACATTTCCTTTTTCATTCATGATTCCTGCGATATCAGCGATGCTTCCATTCGGGTTGCTTCCGGCATAGGTGAACACAATGCGGTTATTTTCTTGCAGCTCTGCTAGCGTCTGTTCGTCGCAATAGTAGTTTCCTTCGCCGTGGGCAACGGGGATCGTGATTGTTTCCCCATCTTCATAAGCAGAAGTGAACATCGTATGAGGCGCTTCCACTTTCAGCTGGACAGGGCGGCAAATGAACTGAAGGCTCTCGTTCCTTCTCATCGCACCAGGAAGGAGCCCCGCCTCAAGCAGGATCTGAAACCCGTTGCACACGCCTAAAATGGGCTTTCCTGCCTCTGCCGCTTTCTTGATTTCTTTCATCACATTGGAGAAGCGGGCAATGGCGCCGGAGCGAAGATAGTCTCCGTATGAGAAGCCTCCCGGCAGGAGGATCCCGTCAAAACCTTCGAGGTTTTCTGCATCATGCCAGACATATTCAACCTCTTCACCCAACTCATCTTTTATCGCATGGTACATGTCGATATCGCAATTCGAACCTGGGAAAACGATCACGGCGAACTTCATTGTGCCACACACTCCTCTATCTCATAGCGGAAGTCCTCAATGACCGTATTTGCCAACAGGCGGCTGCACATTTCCTTCACCTGTGCCTCCACATCTTTTTCCGATTTTTCGATGGTCAGTTCCATATATTTACCGATGCGGACATCGCTTACTTCTTTATAGGACATGCTGTGGAGCGACTGTTTTACTGCGTTTCCCTGTGGATCTAATACACTCTCTCTTAATGTTACGTAGACCTTTACTTTATACATGGGCTGATTCTCCTCTCAATCGGTTCAAAATAGTTTGGTAGGCATCTGTCAAGTTCCCCAAATCGCGGCGGAACACATCTTTATCCATCTTTTCATTCGTTTTCAAATCCCAAAGCCTGCACGTATCAGGGGAAATTTCGTCAGCCAGGAGGATTTCTCCGTCTTGGTCCTTGCCGAATTCCAATTTAAAATCAATCAGCTTCACACCGCAGGATAGGAATAAATCTTGAAGAAATCTATTAATCTCCAAAGCGGTCTTTTTCAAAAACTCGATTTCTTCTAAACTCGCAGCTTTTAAAATTTGGATGTGATCTTCATTGATCAATGGATCCCCAAGTGCGTCATCCTTGTAGTAGAATTCGACGATCGGTTCCTCGAACACAAGCCCTTCCGGCAAGCCTAGCCTTTTCGAAAGACTTCCTGCGAGTACATTCCGGACCACTACTTCCAATGGAATGATTGAAACGCGCTTTACGAGCTGTTCCGTATCGGAAAGCTTCTCAATGAAATGACTGTCGATCCCTTTTTCCTTCAATTTGGCAAAAATAAAACTTGAAATCTCGTTGTTCAAAACACTTTTCCCATTGATTTCGGCCTTTTTTTCTCCGTTGAAGGCGGTTGCAGAGTCCTTGTACTGGATCCACACTGCTCCTTCTTGATCGGTTGCATAGATTTTCTTAGCCTTTCCTTCGTAAAGCAGGTCTCGTTTTTCCATTAATATCGCCCTCCATAGCAGGAAAATTAGGAATATTGCGAATAAAATTGATGAAAAAAGAGGCAAAGCGGTCCACTTTACCTCCTATGAAATTGGCTATTGACTGGTTTCTTTCTTACAGTCCGATTCGGTCGAAGATAGTATCGACATGCTTCAGATGATAGTTATAATCGAAGCAGTCCTCTATTTCAGCAGGCGATAACTTCGAAGTAATCACTTCATCTGCCTCGATCAGCTGGCGGAAAGGAACTTGCTGTTCCCAAGCCTCCATCGCTTTCGGCTGAACGGTATCATACGCTTCTTCGCGGGCCATCCCTTTATCGATCAAGGCAAGCAGGACGCGCTGCGAGTAGATCAACCCAAGGGTGCGGTCCATATTGCGCTTCATGTTTTCAGGGAATACCGTCAAATTCTTCACGATATTGCCGAAGCGGTTGAGCATATAATTCAATGCGATCGTTGCGTCAGGCAAGATAATTCTTTCTGCAGATGAATGGGAAATATCCCTTTCATGCCATAGCGGAACATTTTCATAAGCCGTCATCATATACCCTCTGATCACGCGGGCAAGCCCAGTCATATTCTCAGAACCGATTGGGTTTCGCTTATGCGGCATTGCCGATGACCCTTTTTGCCCTTTTGCGAAGAACTCTTCCACTTCACGTGTTTCACTTTTTTGCAGCCCACGGATTTCCACGGCGAATTTTTCAATGGACGTTGCAATCAATGCGAGTGTACTCATATAATGCGCATGGCGGTCGCGCTGCAGCGTCTGTGTTGAAACCGGCGCAGGCTTAAGTCCAAGCTTTTCGCATACATACTGCTCAACAAATGGTTCAATGTTGGCATATGTCCCGACAGCACCGGAGATCTTCCCGAACTCGATGCCATCCGCTGCTTGCTTGAATCGTTCCACGTTGCGCTTCATCTCTTCGTACCAAAGAGCAAGCTTCAATCCGAACGTCGTCGGCTCTGCATGGACACCGTGTGTGCGGCCCATCATGACCGTATGCTTATGTTCGATGGCTTTGTTTTTTAAAATCTCCACAAATCGCTCTAAGTCATTCAGCAAAATGTGGTTCGCCTGTTTCACAAGGTAGGATAGTGCTGTATCCACCACATCAGTGGAAGTCAGTCCGTAGTGGACCCATTTGCGCTCTTCCCCAAGCGTTTCAGAAACAGCGCGTGTGAATGCTACGACATCATGACGGGTCTCTTCTTCGATTTCCTTGATTCGATCCACGTTAAAAGATGCATTTTCCCTGATTTTCTTCACATCTTCTTTCGGGATATCACCCAGTTCAGCCCAAGCTTCGCAAGCCAAAATTTCCACTTCGAGCCAAGCGTTGAATCTATTTTCTTCTGTCCATATCGCACCCATTTCAGGTCTTGTATAACGTTCGATCATAATGCGATTCCTCCGTTCTATTCGGCAGCTTCTGTCCAAACCGGATTTTGGTTAAGTTGTGCGAGCAATTCCTCCAGGTTTTCCGTCAAAACGGTGACATGCCCCATTTTGCGCAGAGGCTTCGGCTCCCCTTTCCCATAAAGGTGGATGGACCATTCCGGCTGCTTTAAAAATTCTTCGTTTACTTTATCGAGATGCTTTCCTAATAGGTTGACCATTACTGCTGGTTTCAATAACTTCGGGTTCGAAAGCGGCCAGTTGCACACCGCTCTTATATGCTGTCCGAACTGTGAGATGCTGCACGCTTCAATGGAATAATGCCCTGAATTGTGCGGCCGAGGCGCCAATTCGTTGACGAGCACCTTTCCTTCTTGGGTGACGAACATTTCAATGGCAAGCGTCCCGACAAGACCGAGATGTTCCACCACCTTAACGGCAGTGTCAATCGCTCTTTGTTCAATCGAGCTGTCCACCCTCGCCGGCACGATCGTCTGGTGAAGGATATTTTGCTTGTGGATGTTCTCTCCTATAGGGAAGAATGCTGTTTCCCCATTAGGATTCCTGACGGCAATCACCGACACTTCCTTCTCAAACGGCACCCAGCTTTCAAGTACACATGGTCCGTGATCCAAAAGCACAGATGCCTCTTTCAAATCATCTACGCCTTTTAAAACGAACTGGCCTTTTCCATCATATCCCCCGCGGGAAGTCTTCAAGACTGAAGGGAATCCGATTTTTCTGACTGCCTCAGCGAGCCCTTCAAGGGAATGAACGACCGCATAGGGTGCGACTTCTACTCCTGATTCAACCAGTGCCGCTTTCTCCAGGATCCTGTCCTGCGTAATCTTGATGAGATCTGCCCCCTGGGGAACATAAGCGTTCTTTGAAAGGTCCTTCAATGCTTCATAATCTATATTCTCAAATTCATATGTAACCACATCACAGCATCTGCCGAGCGTACGAAGCCCGATCTCATCATCGTAGTCTGCTTTTAAATGATGGTCTGCAGATTGAGCAGCCGGGCAATCATCAGCAGGATCCAAAACAGCAATCCGGAAGCCGGCTTCTTTGGCTGCAAGGGCCATCATACGCCCCAATTGCCCTCCTCCGATAATCCCGATGGTCGATCCTGGCATAATCACACGTTTATCCAAGTTGATCACCACTTTCCAATACTTGTCGTCTCGTCTCCTGCCTTCTTTGTTCCAGCCTGTCTGCAATCCCTTCGTCTTCGATGGAAAGGATCTGTCCTGCAAGCAGCCCCGCATTGACAGCCCCTGCTTTTCCAATGGCCGTCGTTGCTACCGGCACCCCTCCAGGCATCTGGACAATCGACAGAAGAGAATCAAGTCCGTTCAATGCTTTTGATTGAACCGGAACCCCGATGACAGGAAGAGTGGTTTTTGCTGCAACCATCCCCGGCAAGTGGGCGGCACCGCCAGCACCTGCAATGATGACTTTCAATCCTCTGCTTCTAGCCTCACCTGCATATTCAAACATTAAATCTGGCGTCCGATGGGCAGAAACAACTCTTTTCTCAAAAGGAATATTGAGTTCTTCCAGTACATCGCATGCATGCTTCATCGTTTCCCAGTCCGAAACACTTCCCATGATGACTCCAACAAGTGGTTTCATATTCAACGCCTCCATTTTTTATCAAATAAAAAACCCCAGATACACTTCTCCACTATGAGAGAAAGAAGAATCTGGGGATAAATTAAGGGTTAAATGACGCATGGGAATACCCTCTTGATTATTATCCAAAAGGTCAACTCTCCCTCATAGTCCAGTCATTTACGGTAACCGGGTAGAAACTTGCAGGCCATATCCCCGCGATTATATGAGGTTCTATTAAGCTATCTATACCCTTATATTAACCAAGGGCCTTCAGGTTGTCAACAAAATTCGAACAATAAAACTTCTATTAAACCGAATGTTCGTGTTTAGACTAACAATTTCCCTTCAAACACAATCTTTTGACCTGCCGGAACATAATTCACCTGTCCGTTTTCCTTCACTTCTTTGAACACAGGCTTCTCCATCCGGCGGACAGGCATGTAGCCTTCTTTCTTCATCCGGTCCAGGCAGTCGCCGATCGTTTCTGTCTCCTGAACTTCAAACACCTTTTTCGAATTACTCATGTCTGCAGCTTCCCTCTCTTAACCGCCTTCACCCAGAAGCCGCCATAAATGGTCTTCGGTTCATAGGCAATAATAAATGCTTTCGGGTCCAAATCTTTAATCGTATGATACAACTGCAGCTCATGACGTCTAGGAGTCAAAATCTGCAGAGCCATCCGCTCCCCTTCCAAGCCATTAGCAGCCCAGTTCGTCACGCCATATCCCTTTTCCCTCAATGTCTTCGGCAAATCCTTATCATACTCTTTCGTAATGACATTGACGGTAATATAGCCAAGGGCGAGCTTCTCCTCAATCTTCATTCCAACGATGACCCCAATTCCGTAGCCAACTGCATACGCAATCAAATTCTGGATCTGATTTAAATTATCGAGCACCAGTCCGAGCCCGACCACATAAATGACCACCTCGATCATACTCACAAAAGCAGCAATATACCGGTATCCCTTAAGCGTCAGGATCATTCTGATCGTAAAAAAAGATACATAAACAATATTGATAATTAATATAATCGCAACCATGACAAAGCTATTCTCAAGCACTCTTCTTCCTCCTTTCAACGCTGAACCAATCATCCTGTATGGAACAAGCTGTCACTTGAAGCTCTATTACGAACCATTGTACACCAAAATTCGACATGGTTCACATCCAAATTATTGTCTATTATTGGTTTTTACTATTATGGGGGTTTTCAAACATTCATTTTGGAATGTTTGCCACTCTTAAAGGAATATTCTTCTAGTTTGTCGAATGGTAGATAAAACGACTGCGAGGAGACATGTGATGAATAACATTATCAGCTACTATAACCAATTCGATGAATGGGGCCGCTTAGATCGCGAACCAATCGAATTTCAGGTCAATTGGCATTTTATAAAAAAACACCTTCCCGCCTCAGGTGAAGTACTGGACAATGGCGCCGGACCAGGAAAATACTCCATCAAACTAGCCCAAGACGGGTATCAGGTCACTCTTTCCGACTTAACGCCAAGTTTAGTAGAAAAGGCTAAACAAAAAGCAGAGGAGTTTCAACTTATTAACAACTTCTCCGGATTCCATTCTCTTGATGCCCGTTGGCTCGAGCCTTTAAAATCAGAAACATTTGATGCATCCCTAATGCTCGGCCCGATGTACCATCTTCAAGAAGAAGCAAATCGAAATGCTGCCATCAGCGAACTCCACCGCGTCACAAAAAAAGATGGACTGGTGTTCGTAGCATTCATGCCGAGGATCAAACATATCTTCAACTCCTTGATGAGACCAGATGTGTGGCCGCCAAACAACGAGATGGATGTCATCAATCATTTCGCCGAAACCGGTGTCTTCAACCACCAGGATGAAGGCAGATTTACCGGAGCCTACTACTTCAACATAGACGAAATCGAACCGTTTATGGAAGAAAACGGATTCGAAGCCTTGGAGCTGATCGGATCAAACATAGCTTCCATCCTTACTCAAGATGAACTAAATTATTGGAAAGAAAAAGGAGAATACGACAAGCTGATTCAGCTATTGATAGAACAGGCTGGGAATCCCTACATATTAGGGGTATCTTCTCATTTGCTTTATATTGGGAGGAAGAAATAGACATTTGAATGGAGAAATGATAGGGGGACCTAGAACCGCAGCTTATTGGGCTGCGGTTTTATCATTATTGATTACTGCTAGTCCTTAATTTTGTTGAATATCGAGGCGATAGCCTGGCAAATTGGATCGGTTTTGTTTTTGGAGGTGCGGTTGACTGAGCGCTCAATCGGCTCTTGGGGCAACTCATATTGGTGCCGAATTGGCCACTCGCGCATAAGGTATGGATTTTGGCGCATAACCCTCACTGACCGGCGCATAAGACAGGTGGTTTCGCGCATAGGCTTCATGATTTGAATCATAAGGACTCATTTTTCGCGCATAGAGTCTATAGCGCGACAGAATTTCCGGTGTTTTCCCCTTAATTTTACTCGTTTACATCCATTTCAAGATGAGTTACCCCTTAATTACCGATAAAAGGGACAATTTGAAGCATTTATAAGAACAAACCTGCTGTTATGGAGTGATTTTTTCTATGTTCTTTTGATCTTGCCGAATATCCAGGCGCTAGCCTGGCAAATTGAAAGGTTTGGATCTTTGATGCTCTGACTGAGCGCTCAATTGGCTCTCGGGACTACCCATATTGGTGCCGAAATGGCCACTCGCGCATAAGGTATGGATTTTGGCGCATAACCCTCGCTGACCGGTGCATAAGCCAAGTGTTTTCGCGCATAGGCTTCATAATTTGAATCATAAGCAGGGATTTTTCGCGCATAGAGCCTCTAGCGAGACAGAATTTCCGGTTTTTCCCCCTTCTTTTTCCTCTTTTACATGCATTTCAAGATGAGTTACCCCTTAATTACCGATAAAAGGGACAATTTGAAGCATTTATAAGAGCAAATCTGCTGCAATAGAGTGATTTTTTCCATGTTCTCTTGATCTTGCCAAATATCCAGGCGCTAGCCTGGCAAATTGAATGGTTTGGGTCTCTGTTTCTCCGACTGAGCGCTCGCTCGGCTTGAATCCCATGCTTTGCATCTAACTTACCCTCCAGAAAACACAAAAAAGCAGCCTCTCAGCTGCTTTTTTCCTTTTGCCCGGCGACGTCCTACTCTTGCAGGGGGAAACCCCCAACTACCATTGGCGCTGAAGAGCTTAACTTCCGTGTTCGGTATGGGAACGGGTGTGACCTCTTCGCCGTAATCACCGGACATATTGAGAGTTTGTTCTCTCAAAACTAGATAAAGAGTAAGTGACAAGTTAAACCGGAATCAACCAAATGTGGTTAAGTCCTCGATCGATTAGTATCCGTCAGCTGCACACGTCGCCGTGCTTCCACCTCGGACCTATCAACCTGATCATCTTTCAGGGATCTTACTAGCTTGACGCTATGGGAAATCTCATCTTGAGGGGGGCTTCATGCTTAGATGCTTTCAGCACTTATCCCTTCCGCACATAGCTACCCAGCGATGCCTTTGGCAAGACAACTGGTACACCAGCGGTGCGTCCATCCCGGTCCTCTCGTACTAAGGACAGCTCCTCTCAAATTTCCTGCGCCCACGACGGATAGGGACCGAACTGTCTCACGACGTTCTGAACCCAGCTCGCGTACCGCTTTAATGGGCGAACAGCCCAACCCTTGGGACCGACTACAGCCCCAGGATGCGATGAGCCGACATCGAGGTGCCAAACCTCCCCGTCGATGTGGACTCTTGGGGGAGATAAGCCTGTTATCCCCGGGGTAGCTTTTATCCGTTGAGCGATGGCCCTTCCATGCGGAACCACCGGATCACTAAGCCCGACTTTCGTCCCTGCTCGACTTGTAGGTCTCGCAGTCAAGCTCCCTTGTGCCTTTACACTCTACGAATGATTTCCAACCATTCTGAGGGAACCTTTGGGCGCCTCCGTTACCTTTTAGGAGGCGACCGCCCCAGTCAAACTGCCCACCTGACACTGTCTCCCGCCCCGATAAGGGGCGTGGGTTAGAATTTCAATACAGCCAGAGTAGTATCCCACCGATGCCTCCACCGAAGCTGGCGCTCCGGTTTCAACGGCTCCTACCTATCCTGTACAAGCTGTACCAAAATTCAATATCAGGCTACAGTAAAGCTCCACGGGGTCTTTCCGTCCTGTCGCGGGTAACCTGCATCTTCACAGGTACTATAATTTCACCGAGTCTCTCGTTGAGACAGTGCCCAGATCGTTACGCCTTTCGTGCGGGTCGGAACTTACCCGACAAGGAATTTCGCTACCTTAGGACCGTTATAGTTACGGCCGCCGTTTACTGGGGCTTCGGTTCAGAGCTTCGCTTGCGCTAACCCCTCTCCTTAACCTTCCAGCACCGGGCAGGCGTCAGCCCCTATACTTCGCCTTGCGGCTTCGCAGAGACCTGTGTTTTTGCTAAACAGTCGCCTGGGCCTATTCACTGCGGCTCTCTCGGGCTTGCACCCTACCAGAGCACCCCTTCTCCCGAAGTTACGGGGTCATTTTGCCGAGTTCCTTAACGAGAGTTCTCTCGCTCACCTTAGGATTCTCTCCTCGCCTACCTGTGTCGGTTTGCGGTACGGGCACCATTGATCTTGCTAGAGGCTTTTCTAGGCAGTGTGAAATCAGGAACTTCGGTACTAAATTTCCCTCGCTGTCACAGCTCAGCCTTATGATGACAAGGATTTGCCTCATCATCAGCCTTGCTGCTTAGACGCGCATATCCAACAGCGCGCTTACCCTATCCTTCTGCGTCCCCCCATTGCTCAAACGATCAAGAGGTGGTACAGGAATATCAACCTGTTATCCATCGCCTACGCCTTTCGGCCTCGGCTTAGGTCCCGACTAACCCTGAGCGGACGAGCCTTCCTCAGGAAACCTTAGGCATTCGGTGGATGGGATTCTCACCCATCTTTCGCTACTCATACCGGCATTCTCACTTCTAAGCGCTCCACCAGTCCTTACGGTCTAGCTTCAACGCCCTTAGAACGCTCTCCTACCACTGACACCAACGGTGTCAATCCACAGCTTCGGTGATACGTTTAGCCCCGGTACATTTTCGGCGCAGAGTCACTCGACCAGTGAGCTATTACGCACTCTTTAAATGGTGGCTGCTTCTAAGCCAACATCCTGGTTGTCTAAGCAACTCCACATCCTTTTCCACTTAACGTATACTTGGGGACCTTAGCTGGTGGTCTGGGCTGTTTCCCTTTCGACTACGGATCTTATCACTCGCAGTCTGACTCCCAACGATAAGTCTTTGGCATTCGGAGTTTGTCTGAATTCGGTAACCCGATGAGGGCCCCTAGTCCAAACAGTGCTCTACCTCCAAGACTCTTCCGTTGAGGCTAGCCCTAAAGCTATTTCGGAGAGAACCAGCTATCTCCAGGTTCGATTGGAATTTCTCCGCTACCCACACCTCATCCCCGCACTTTTCAACGTGCGTGGGTTCGGGCCTCCATCCAGTGTTACCTGGACTTCACCCTGGACATGGGTAGATCACCTGGTTTCGGGTCTACGACCACATACTCAAAACGCCCTATTCAGACTCGCTTTCGCTGCGGCTCCGCCTCATCAGCTTAACCTTGCATGTAATCGTAACTCGCCGGTTCATTCTACAAAAGGCACGCCATCACCCATTAACGGGCTCTGACTACTTGTAGGCACACGGTTTCAGGATCTCTTTCACTCCCCTTCCGGGGTGCTTTTCACCTTTCCCTCACGGTACTGGTTCACTATCGGTCACTAGGGAGTATTTAGCCTTGGGAGATGGTCCTCCCAGCTTCCGACGGGATTTCACGTGTCCCGCCGTACTCAGGATCCACTCTGGAGGGAACGAAGTTTCAACTACAGGATTTTTACCTTCTCTGATGGACCTTTCCAGATCTCTTCGTTTACTTCGTTCCTTTGTAACTCCGTATAGAGTGTCCTACAACCCCAAGAGGCAAGCCTCTTGGTTTGGGCTATGTCCCGTTTCGCTCGCCGCTACTCAGGGAATCGCGTTTGCTTTCTCTTCCTCCGGGTACTAAGATGTTTCAGTTCCCCGGGTCTGCCTTCCATACCCTATGTATTCAGGTAAAGATACTGTTCCATTACGAACAGTGGGTTCCCCCATTCGGAAATCTCCGGATCAAAGCTTACTTACAGCTCCCCGAAGCATATCGGTGTTAGTCCCGTCCTTCATCGGCTCCTAGTGCCAAGGCATCCACCGTGCGCCCTTTCTAACTTAACCTAATTGACAATAAAAATTGTCAGGTTTGATTTGCGTATGACTGAAAGTCATTCACCAAAAAAATTCTAAAGTGGCGATTCTCGGTTTATGTCACTTACTTACTTTATCTAGTTTTCAAAGAACAAGTCGACCAACCATCCAGCCATGCTGAAGATTGATCTCTCTATTTGTTTGATAGAATTGATCTATCAAAACTGAACAAAACAGAAACGGTCAACATCTTGTAAATATCCTTAGAAAGGAGGTGATCCAGCCGCACCTTCCGATACGGCTACCTTGTTACGACTTCACCCCAATCATCTGTCCCACCTTAGGCGGCTGGCTCCATAAAGGTTACCCCACCGACTTCGGGTGTTACAAACTCTCGTGGTGTGACGGGCGGTGTGTACAAGGCCCGGGAACGTATTCACCGCGGCATGCTGATCCGCGATTACTAGCGATTCCAGCTTCATGCAGGCGAGTTGCAGCCTGCAATCCGAACTGAGAACGGTTTTATGGGATTGGCTCGACTTTGCAGTTTTGCAGCCCTTTGTACCGTCCATTGTAGCACGTGTGTAGCCCAGGTCATAAGGGGCATGATGATTTGACGTCATCCCCACCTTCCTCCGGTTTGTCACCGGCAGTCACCTTAGAGTGCCCAACTGAATGCTGGCAACTAAGGTCAAGGGTTGCGCTCGTTGCGGGACTTAACCCAACATCTCACGACACGAGCTGACGACAACCATGCACCACCTGTCACTCTGTCCCCCGAAGGGGAACGCCCTATCTCTAGGGTTGTCAGAGGATGTCAAGACCTGGTAAGGTTCTTCGCGTTGCTTCGAATTAAACCACATGCTCCACCGCTTGTGCGGGCCCCCGTCAATTCCTTTGAGTTTCAGCCTTGCGGCCGTACTCCCCAGGCGGAGTGCTTAATGCGTTAGCTGCAGCACTAAAGGGCGGAAACCCTCTAACACTTAGCACTCATCGTTTACGGCGTGGACTACCAGGGTATCTAATCCTGTTTGCTCCCCACGCTTTCGCGCCTCAGCGTCAGTTACAGACCAAAGAGCCGCCTTCGCCACTGGTGTTCCTCCACATCTCTACGCATTTCACCGCTACACGTGGAATTCCGCTCTTCTCTTCTGCACTCAAGTTCCCCAGTTTCCAATGACCCTCCACGGTTGAGCCGTGGGCTTTCACATCAGACTTAAGGAACCGCCTGCGCGCGCTTTACGCCCAATAATTCCGGACAACGCTTGCCACCTACGTATTACCGCGGCTGCTGGCACGTAGTTAGCCGTGGCTTTCTGGTTAGGTACCGTCAAGGTGCGAGCAGTTACTCTCGCACTTGTTCTTCCCTAACAACAGAGTTTTACGATCCGAAAACCTTCTTCACTCACGCGGCGTTGCTCCGTCAGACTTTCGTCCATTGCGGAAGATTCCCTACTGCTGCCTCCCGTAGGAGTCTGGGCCGTGTCTCAGTCCCAGTGTGGCCGATCACCCTCTCAGGTCGGCTACGCATCGTGGCCTTGGTGAGCCGTTACCTCACCAACTAGCTAATGCGCCGCGGGCCCATCTGTAAGTGATAGCCGAAACCATCTTTCAGCCTTCCTCCAGGAGGAGGAAGGAATTATCCGGTATTAGCCCCGGTTTCCCGGAGTTATCCCAGTCTTACAGGCAGGTTGCCCACGTGTTACTCACCCGTCCGCCGCTGATATCAGGGAGCAAGCTCCCATCAATCCGCTCGACTTGCATGTATTAGGCACGCCGCCAGCGTTCGTCCTGAGCCAGGATCAAACTCTCCGAAAAATTGTTGGCTCAAAGCCACAAAGTTTCAAGCTTGATTAGCTCGATTTTTAAAACTTAAAATTTAACGTTGGCGTTTTGTTTTGTTCAGTTTTCAAAGATCAATTTCGCCTCGTCTCTCAGAAGCGACTTTATTAATTTACCATGCTAGCGAGTTAAAGTCAACAACTTTTTTCAAAAGTTTTTTTCGTTTAACTTGTGTTTGCTTGGCTCGTCTGTTGTGACGATGTTTATAATATTATCACCCTCTCTCCCCCTCGTCAATATATTTTTCGACATTAATTATAATAAGTTTAAATTAGTAAAAAACACCCATCCCTTTTCAGTAAGGGATGGGTGTTTTGGCATACGAATTACTTGATCTCAATGATATCCTTTTGTTTTAAGTCGACATTACCTTCTTTATTGATGACAACCTGCTCGCCTTCTTTAAGATTCGTGAAGACGATAGGAGTCATAATGGAAGGAGCATTAGCTTTGATGAAATCCAGGTCCACTTTAAGAAGAGGCTGTCCTGCTTCTACGACATCTCCTTCAGAAACCAATGTTTCGAAACCTTCACCTTGAAGTTTCACTGTATCGATTCCGACATGGATCAAGATTTCACGGCCTGCTTCAGATTCAATTCCGATAGCATGCTTCGTCGGGAATAGGTTTACGATTTTACCGTTGACCGGAGATACAATGGTACCTTCGGATGGAACTATTGCAAAACCGTCGCCCATCATTTTGCCTGAGAATACTTGGTCAGGAACTTCTGTGATCGGCTTTAATTCACCTTTAATAGGAGAAATGATTTTTTCATCAGATGGATCTACTTCAGATTGCAATGCTTCTGGATTTACTTCTTCAATTTGCTGCTGTACTTCTTCTTCCGGGTTTGTTTTAACCGGTCTTGGACGTTTTCCATCAATAATATCCTTCATTTGGGATTTGATTGTATCGGATTTTGGCCCAAAAATTGCCTGCACGTTGTTTCCTACTTCAAGGACACCCGCAGCACCTAATTTTTTCAAACGGTTTTTGTCTACATTTTTAATATCGTTTACTGAAATGCGCAGACGTGTGATACATGCATCCAAATGGCTGATGTTTTCTTTTCCGCCGAATGCTTCAAGGATTTCATATGGAAGGTCGCTGGTTGGACCTGCAGTACCTTCATCTTCGTCCACTTCATCTTCACGGCCTGGTGTTTTCAAGTTGAATTTGCGGATCGCAAAACGGAATCCGAAATAATAGATGACAGAGAATACTAAACCTACTGGGATTACTAACCACCAGTGTGTCTGTGGATTAAGTACTCCAAATAGAAGGAAGTCGATCAGACCGCCTGAGAACGTCATCCCGATCTTAACATCCAATAGATGCATGACCATGAATGATAAACCTGCAAAGATTGTATGGATACCAAACAATACTGGTGCTACGAATAAGAATGAGAATTCAATTGGTTCAGTGATACCTGTAAGGAATGCAGTCAATGCTGCAGAACCCATGATACCTGCTACGAACTTTTTGCGTTCTGGACGTGCTTCATGATAGATAGCAAGTGCTGCAGCCGGAAGACCGAACATCATGAACGGGAATTTACCAGTCATGAATGTACCTGCAGTCAAGTTTTTCACACCGTCTTTAACCTGCGCCATGAAGATCGCTTGGTCCCCATGTACAATGGCGCCTGAAGCGCTTTTATAAGATCCGAACTCGAACCAGAATGGTGCATAGAAGATATGGTGAAGTCCAAATGGAATCAAGGCACGTTCCACCACACCAAAGATGAATGCAGCCAATGTCAGGTTGGAATTCAGCATGTTTTCAGAGAAGCTGTTCAAGCCTGATTGGATTGGCGGCCAGATAACGATCATGATCAATCCAAGGATAACTGCACTTGCTGCAGTTGCGATTGGAACGAAACGCTTACCAGCAAAGAAGCCTAAGTAAGATGGCAGTTCAATTTCAAAGAATTTGTTATACATATACGCCGCGATGATCCCGAGGATGATCCCGCCGAATACCCCTGTTTGCAGGGTTGGGATTCCTAAAACGCTTGCATATTCAGGGTGGCCTTTAAGGTCAGCAGGATCGATCCCCAAAGCTGTACCCATCGTTACGTTCATAATTAAGAATCCAACGATAGCCGCAAGTCCGGCTACCCCTTCACCACCGGCTAGTCCTATGGCTACCCCAACGGCAAATAATAGAGATAAGTTGCTAAAGATTATATTCCCTGCATTTTCCATTACAGATGCAACCATTACGATAGCATGGTTAGTAAGGAAAGGCGCCAGGTCAGTCAATGTCGGGTTTTGCAGTGCATTACCAAGTGCAAGCAGGATACCTGCTGCAGGCAAGATTGCTACTGGGAGCATCAATGCTTTACCGACTTTTTGCAAAACGCCAAAAGCTTTTTTAAACATGTGGTTTACCTCCTGAAATTTTTATATTGCTTCATCAAAATAGAGCTGCAAACGCAAAAAAGGCATGAGGAAAGAAGATACTAAAATGCTTATAGGGATAGAGTACCCCTATTTCAACATTTCATTTATCTTCCTCACTCATGCCTGATCGTATCAGTAACACGTAAGAAAAATAGCTATTTGATTTTGTCCTGTATTCGCTGCAGATGCATGGTCAAGTAAACCGCCTCAGCATCATATACAGGTTTTTTTAACGTTTGCTGCATCATTTTGACCAGCTTCCATGAGAGATTGTAGCACAAAGGGTACTCTTCTTTCAATAGAGAAGCTATTTTTTTTGGTTCTTCCACTATTTCCCCGGTCAATACCCGCTCGATCGTATAGCGAAGATGGCGGACAAGCCTCATATAATCGACGCTTTCCTTATTCAATTCGATCTTGAATTGTTCTTCGATAGTTTGAATCAAGCTGCCGATCAGCTGCGAGTGCTGATTGATCTCGGATAGATCTTTATTGACCATGGCACTGTGGATGTGAAGGGCAATGAACCCGATCTCCCCTTCTGGAAGATCTACATTGGCTGTTTCATTGATCAGTTCAACAACTTCCCTCGCTACCTCGTATTCAAATGGATAAAGGGCACGCGTTTCGACAAGGAATGGATTTCTAATGGACATCCCCCTCATGAGCCTTGTGATGGCAAACATGATATGGTCCGTCAAAGCCACGTGGATGTGTTCGTTGAGGAAAGTGTTTGTTCTTTTCCTGATCAATTCAATAGAGGAAATGATTACTCCAAGCATGTCTTCATCAATGAATGGGAGGAGCTTTTTATATTGTTCCTTTTCTTTTTCACCCTTTAGGACAAAGGTCTTTTCAACTGAAGATTCATCGATGGAATCTCCTCTTTTACGATTGAACCCTATCCCTTTGCCGATGAGGACGACTTCATCCTTTTCCTCAGCAAACTGTGCAATAAGCACATTATTATTTAATACTTTTGCGACAATATATTCAGCCATCGTTATTCTCCCTATTTCGACATGATTCGACTTTCCCCTCTTTCCTCCTATTTTAGCGGACCTTTGTCTTATTATCAATTGAAATCGCTCTCAGTATGAATCCGAATGCTCTAATAAAAATAAAAAGCCCCGGGATATCCCGAGGCTGGAAGGTTTGCATCAAGGTGCAAGGAAAATGAAGTAAAGAATAAATACGACGAACAAGAAATACATGATTGGGTTAATTTCTTTCGCTCTTCCTTTTACGATCATTGTAATAGGATAGAAAATGAACCCGCAGGCAATCCCTGTTGCGATAGAGTAAGTCAATGGCATTGCTATGATTGTCAAGAATGCCGGTACAGCAACTTCAAATCGTTTCCAATCGATTTCGGAAAGGCTTGAAACCATGAGCACCCCTACAATGATCAATGCTGGGGCAGTCACTGATGCTGTGATGACAGACAACAGCGGGAAGAAAAATAAAGATAATATGAACAATGCGGCAGTTACTATGGAAGCAAATCCTGTTCTTGCCCCGGCTGCTACACCTGCTGATGATTCGATGTAAGCAGTAGTCGTAGATGTTCCCAGGATGGCACCTACTACAGTGGCAGTGGAATCTGCCAATAACCCGCGGCCAGCACGTGGAAGGACGTTATCCTTCATCAACCCCGCCTGGTTGGATACTGCAACAAGCGTCCCTGCTGTATCGAAGAAATCGACGAATAAGAAAGTCAAGATGACGACGATCATCTGGATATTGAATACTTTATCCGGATGGTGGATGAAGTTGTCAATCGCAACGCCGAATGTCGGCTTGATGCTTGGTACAGATGAAACGACTTGATGCGGTACATCAATCAATCCTGCGAACATTCCCACTATGGCTGTGATCACCATTCCGAAGAATACTCCGCCTTTGACACCTCTTGTCATAAGGATGACCGTAATGATCAAACCGAAGATGGCAAGCAGCGTATGTCCTGCAGTTAAATCCCCGATTCCCACAAGAACCGCGTCATTATTGACGATGATTCCTGCATTTTGGAACCCGATGAATGTAATGAATAATCCGATCCCTGCTCCAACGGCAAATTTCAATTCTGCCGGAATGGAGTTGATAATTTTTTCACGTACCCCTGATAAGGTTAAAAGAATGAATATGATACCTGAACATAAAACGCCTGATAAAGCTGTTTGCCAAGGAATGTGGTAAGTCAGCATAACGGTATAGGCAAAAAATGCATTCAATCCCATACCCGGTGCAAGGGCTATCGGGTACCTCGCAAGGAGCCCCATGATGATCGATCCGATTGCTGCTGCAAGTGCTGTGGCAACGAATACCGCACCGTAGTCCATACGCATTGCATCCGGCAGATCTTTAACCGAAGACAAGGAAAGAGTCAGCGGGTTGACGGCCAAGATGTAGGCCATGGATAAAAAGGTAGTCAATCCGCCAAGGATCTCGCGGCGGTAAGTTGTACCCAGTTCTTCAAACTGAAAATACTTTTTCATTGTTTCTTCTCCCTTCGTTTTATCACGTCTGTATCTCGTTCATGCCTGTTTCTTTTATCGTTGGCTTAAGTCCATTGATTTATTACTTCCGACAAAAGGAAAAGCCCCAAACGAGACGTCGCTTGGAGCTTTCTGACTTAAAGGTTAGGGAGAAGAAATTGCCTGCTTTAATATAGGACAACCTTCTATATCCGCATTACCTCGTAGTCAAGCCATTTACGGTAGCTTGGTAGAAACTTTTGGGCCATATCCCCAACATTATACGACGTAAACATATTTAATTATTGCGTTCTGTTGTTATTTTATCAGCCAAATGTCGTATCCGTCAATACTAAACACGAACATTTTTATATGATTTTATCCGAACGTTCGTTTTATTCCCATTCGATTGTTGCAGGCGGCTTGCTCGTTACATCGTAGACGACGCGGTTGATGTGGTCGACTTCATTGACAATGCGTGTAGAGATTTTCTCCAGCACGTCCCAAGGGATCCTTGCCCAGTCGGAAGTCATTCCATCAATGGATGTAACGGCGCGGATGCCGATTGTGTAGTCATACGTTCTCGCATCTCCCATGACACCGACGCTTCGGATATCAGGAAGGACAGTAAAATACTGCCAGATGTCGCGGTCAAGCCCCGCTTTTTTGATTTCCTCGCGGAGGATCGCATCTGATTCGCGGACGATTTCCAGCTTTTCTTCAGAAATCGCACCCAATACACGGATGCCAAGGCCAGGACCTGGGAAAGGCTGTCTCCAAACGATTTCATCCGGAATGCCCAATTCAGAACCAAGGGCGCGCACTTCATCTTTGAAAAGAGTATTCAATGGCTCGATCAACGTGAATTGCATATCTTCCGGCAGTCCGCCAACGTTGTGGTGGGACTTGATTGTCTGTGCAGTAGCAGTGCCGCTTTCGATGATATCAGTATAAAGAGTACCTTGAGCAAGGAAGTCGATTCCTTCAAGTTTATGTGCTTCATCGTCGAATACATAGATGAATTCGTTGCCGATGATTTTGCGCTTCTGCTCAGGATCGGATACGCCTTCTAGTTTTGATAAGAAGCGATCTCTCGCATCCACCTTGATGACGTTCATGTTGAAGCCGTCAGCGAAAGTTTTCATGACGCTGTCCGCTTCCCCTTTGCGCAGCAGACCGTGATCAACGAAGATACATGTCAATTGGTCGCCGATTGCTTTATGGATCAATACCGCAACAACAGATGAATCCACTCCGCCGCTCAAGGCGCAAAGAACTTTTTTATCTCCGACCGTCTGGCGGATTTTTTCCATTTCGATTTCAATGAAGTTTTCCATTGACCATTCATCATGGCATCCACATGCGCCGAACACGAAATTCTTCAGAATATCGTTCCCGTATTGGGAATGGCGGACTTCCGGATGGAATTGAACGGCATAAAGCTTCCTTGCTTCATCACTCATGGCAGCAATCGGGCAGGATGGATTGGTTGCATCCACTGTGAAGCCTTCAGGCGCTTCAACTACAAGGTCGCCGTGGCTCATCCACACAACCTGCTCCTGTGGAAGGTCGCTGAAAAGAGCCGATTGGTTTTGAATGTTCATTGTTGCTTTTCCGTATTCGCGGTGTTTCGCTCTTTCTACTTTTCCACCGAAATGCTTTGTCATCAGCTGCATTCCGTAGCAGATGCCAAGGACTGGCACGCCAAGATCGAAAATCCGCTCATCGCAGGAAAACGCGTTGTCGCCGTAGACGCTGTTTGGCCCACCGGAGAAAATGATTCCCTTTGGATTCATTTCTTTGATTTCTTCCACCGTGATGGTATGTGGATGTAATTCGCTGTATACTCCAAATTCACGAATTCGTCTTGTAATCAATTGATTGTACTGGCTTCCAAAATCCAGGACCACGATGATTTCCTGGTTATGTAGTTCTGATTTACCCATCGTCATGATTAGTCACCCCAAGTTTTATTTGAATTGTGGAAAGAACCGAACGGCCTACAGTCTTCGCATTCCTTTAGTTTATCCTTTTTAAAAAAATAAAAACTAGAATTCCCGCCTCTACAAATAAATAAGAAGACAGAATTCTAGTTTTCGGTATGAGAAAAATAAGAATTTCTGCCTTCATAGTCAAATCATTTACGGTGATCTGGTAGAAACTTTCGAACCATATTATCGAGGATATACGAAGGACTGTTTGAGAGGGCATATGGAATGCCCTCACCGCACAATATATTATTTTTTCTCATTTTATACTTGATTAATATAAGGGTCAACCCGTTGTCTTTTTAATTAAATTTTCCCACAATTTCCGCGTTTCATCCCAGTTGGCCGCATTCTTTTCTCTTCGATAGAGGACACGTTCATAGATGGCAGTCAATCGGCTCATTTCCCTTGTAGAGAAAAATGAATCGATATATTTGGCATAGCCTCTCAGCGTCTGGCCATCATCCATTTTCAGGCCAGATCGATCAAGCTGCTTCAACAGAGAAAGATAGGCTTTTTCAAATGTATCTTCCCCGCGCTTCCTCTTATATTTGATTAAAAGGAAATAAGGAATCCATCTTCCCCTCGCTTTGTAGAAAAGCCAGCTGATGATGCCTAGGATCACTGCCCCAAGCAGAATCCAGCCCCAGGAGTTCTTCCAGAAGGAAACAATATCATTCCACATATCAATGAAAGAAAAGCGGTCCGTATTTTTAACGGCTGTTTCTTTTCCTAGATCTTTGGCAGGCTTCTGCTTCGGAGGTTCCGGCTTCTTGACTGGTGGAGGCGTGGTGCTTTTATCCACATTCAAGTCATACTTGTAGTTGATGTTTCCATCGAAGCCTTTCGTCGGTTCGAATGGAACCCATCCGACTTTCGGAAAATACACTTCAACCCATGAATGGGCATCATTGTTCGTGATTTCATACACCTTGAAATTGCCCGTCTTCGAAAACTTGAATTGCCCGTCGCTGTAGCCCTTGACCCAGCGGGAAGGAATGCCGACAGATCTAAGGAGCACGATCATCGAAGTAGAAAAGTTATCACAGTACCCTTTTTGTGTATCAAATAAAAATTGATCCACATAATCCTGGTTCTTGCCCGGGACTGCGACATCTGATTGATCATAGATAAAGCCTGGCTTTTTGAAATAACCCTCAATGGCTTTCGCTTGATCGAACCAGTTATCCTTCCCTTCAATGATGCTTTTCGCCAACTCTTTTACCCTGAGCGGAACCGTATCCGGCAGCTGTGTATACCTCTTAAGAAGGTATTCATCTATACCATCCCCGGTCGTCCCTCTCATCGCTTTCATACTGTAAGACGGCTCTTTGTAATCGAGCGTATACTTTTCAATTTCATATGGCTTTCCTTTTCGATACGGCACCCACTTTTCCGATGCCGTATTCAAATGATATTCATCATTCTGCTGCCCATTGATTTGAAGAAGGCCAGCAGGCTGGACAATGAATTCATAAGGGAGATTAAAGGAGAGCTTGGCCGTTTCATCGGGACTGTCAGCAGAAACCGATGGACTGACATCCGGAACCTGTTCGCCTGGTCCAATCACCTTCTCCTCATTTGGAGCATCCGACAGCACCCAGCCCTTTCCAGTGTACTGATCCTTCGTTTCGATCTTCCAATAATGCTTAGTCGTATCTTCAGCGGTAAATACGATTGTATTATCGCCATTGAACGGACCGCCAAGCTGTGTATCATCAGTACCATAGCCGATTTTGGCCACTCCTCCAGGACCAGTGCCAGCCCCTTCAGCATAGGATTTCAGGTAAGGAACAGGATCGGGCCAGATCGGATCGGCCTTCGGAGCAGCGTAGGCAACCACAGCGCTTCCACCGACCATGATCGCAAGCGGCAATATCCACTTTCTCATCTGGAGGCCCTGCTCTTCAATCCCTTCCCTTTCCGTCAAGCGGTTAAAGAATAAGATGCCAAGCAAAATGAAGCCCACAACAATGATCCTGACAATCGCATGGTCCGCTTTATACGGAGAAAACGTATCTAAAATCGTAATATAGATAATCGTCAAAAAGTAGAAAATGAAGATCTTTTTCCTTACCATCAGCCAATAATGCATCAAGTAGGCCATCAGCCACAACAAGACAAAAAACAGGAGGCTCCTGAACAAATCCGAGAGGCCATACCAATCCTGGTGGACAATCAAGCTCAGGTTATGCGATAGATCTCCAAAGAAATACTTGAGCCATTGCAGTTCCATAAATGGCCCTTCAAAGAAAATGAGATGAAGCGTAAATAAAAGGTAGACCACTTTAATAATGGAAGAAATGGCCCAATGAACAGAGAAAAACGATAGGACGAGACATAAGATGATGAACACCAGGAAACGCTGTATTTCACCCGTCATCGTCAGCTGTTCAAGCGGACGGATCCACTCCCATAGCAAAAGAAAACCTAGAAAATATAATACCGCCCCATAAACGCCTTTTACATTCAGACCTTGGCTCATGCCCTCCTCACCTCCGTAAAAGCATAGGTAAATTCAGGTTCATGAAGCACTTTGACATGGACTCCCCTAGCCGCTGCCATTTCGCGGAAAGCCGCTTCTTCTTTTCCTAACGGCTCTTTTTCAAGCTTGATGACAAAAAGGACCACGACGCCCCTCCGCTTTGCATGATAGCCCGCAGTTTGGACAAGCTCCTGAGTCAATTCTGATGAAATGATCAACATCGTAACACTCTGTTGAAAATAATTGACTTCTTCCTTAAGAATTTTACCGATCGGGATACCGCTGTCAGGCTTCACCTTGGCAAGGTGGTAGAAAAGCTGCTGCTGCTGGAAATCCCCACCTCTGATCGGGAACGAAGCAGGAGTTTCCCCAATGGAGATCATCCCCATCTGTGCGCCTCTTTTCAAGATGGCCCTCACAATGGAAGCAGTGAATTTCACCATCAGCTCAAAGCTTTTAGAAGGTGTACGGTCCAGGACCACAAGCACATCATGGGATTCCTTTTCTTCGAATTCCTTCGTCATGATTGTATTGGTCTTTGCCGTAGCCTTCCAATGAACCCATGACACCCGGTCCCCAGGGAGATACTCCCTGACGCCTGACACCATCGTCGTATCCTTTTGAATCTTCACCTTCGACGAAGTCGTCCCTTGATCGTAGCGGCTCTCAAGTGTGCGATACGTCAAATCTGTATAAGACGGGTAAACAAGCAGATCCGATTGTTTAGAGACGACCCTCTCTTTTTCGATCAGTCCGATTGCATCCCCGGTTTTAAGCTTGAATTCAGAAAAAATATGCTCACCACGCGGAAGACGCTTTATCGCATATTCATACTTCATCTTCCTTTTAAAGCCCGGGAAGAGAACTCTTTTTCCCCTGGCAGCAGGAAGGATATCTGCGAGCGTCTCAGGGACTACATCCTCGACAATGAGGAAAAACAGAGGAATGGCGTTGTTTCTCTCAACGGTCACTGTAACGGCAAGAGAGTCGCCGTCCTTAAGATCCCCTGACCGGTTAAATGTTCGCTGAACAGTAAAATCCCCGAGCGGATAAAATGCCAGAAGCACAGAATACAGACCAAATGGCATGAAGCTGTAAAAAAGGAACCAGCTGACAAATCCGCCCTGAAACATGGAGTAGGAAAATGCCAGGGCGATAAATAGGAATAAGAGGACAATCTTGGTGATTGATTTTATCCATACTATATTCTTCTTCATTATTATCTAGCTGCCTTTTGCACCGGGATCGGAATCCTTGTCATCACCATTTTGACCACTTCCTCTGCATTGATGCCTTCATACTTCGCTTCTGCCTTCAGGATGATGCGGTGGGAGAAGACACATGGAGCAAGATATTGAACATCGTCCGGAATCACGTAGTCGCGGTCATGGAGGTAGGCATAAGCCTGCGCTGCCTTCATCAGTGCAATGGATCCACGCGGGCTTGCTCCCAGGTAGACATCCGAATGGGTACGCGTCCTTCTGGCGATTTCGACGATGTATCGTTTAATCGTTTCATCTACGAAAACGTTCTTCACTTCCTGCTGGATATCACGCAGTTCATTAATGGAAATGACCGGCTCGAGATCTTCGATTGGCGGTACCTTTTGCGCACGGCTCAGCACTTCCATTTCTTCATCCATTTCAGGATAGCCCATTTCGAGTTTTAACAGGAAACGGTCAAGCTGTGCTTCCGGAAGCGGATAAGTGCCCTCGTATTCGATCGGGTTCTGCGTCGCCATGACGAAGAACGGCCGTTCTAATTTATGTGTGACGCCGTCCATCGTGATGCTCTTTTCTTCCATCCCTTCAAGAAGGGCAGACTGCGTTTTCGGTGAAGTACGGTTGATTTCATCTGCTAGAATGATATGGCCCATAATGGGACCTGGACGGAATTGAAATTCCATTTCTTTTGGATTATAGATGGAGACGCCGATGACATCTGAAGGAAGCAGATCTGGGGTGAATTGAATTCGTTTGAATTGTGCATTGATCGATTTGGCAAGTGCGCGGACCATCATGGTCTTCCCGACTCCCGGCACATCTTCCAAAAGGACATGCCCTTCTGCAAGGATGGCAACAAGGCTCAACTCGGCCACCTTTGTCTTTCCGATCATAACTTTTTCAATATTATCTATTACTTTCTTTAATGTTGGATGGTAGCTTTCTATCATATTTATTTCCCCCTTTGACAAGAAAAGCGAAAGCGGCTGTTTGAGTACTTTTTCGCAGAGCGAAAAAGTATTAGAGGTGCAGAGGTTGGACTGAAGCGCTGCGAGATAAAGGAAACACGATGAGCTATGGCGAATCGATGTTGACTTATCGTAAGCGTGCTGAAGGAAACCTCCAAGCCTCTAGCCGCTGGAGCTGGACAAATTCCCAGCAACCGTTTTTATGCTTTCTCTTAAAATTATAAAACTATAACCTTTGTACTATTCTCTGAATAATGGCATTTTCCCTTTAAATTGTTGAAAATTGACGGATTACCAATTATTTTCAACACGAAAAGCGGAAGCGCCTTGATCAGCCCCGACCAGCATAAGACGGAACTCGAAGGAAATCAGCTGGACAAGAGAAAAGCCGAAAGCTTGATATTGTCCCCTTTAAGTAGACATTCAAAAAAACCTTCATGTTACCATGAAGGAAAGAGTGCTACTTGGAGGGGATTTTTCTATGGCAAAGAAGGGACAAACGTTTAATAACTATTCAGATGAGTTCAAACTTAAGGCTGTTATGAAATATGTGAATGGTTCAAAGAGCTATAAAGTATTGGCCGAAGAGTTGGGGATCCGTAATTGTAGTCAGCTTAAAGTATGGGTCAGGAAATGGAAACAAGGGGTTCCTTTTGATGAAAGAAAGGGTGTGTCAAATCCTCTAAAAGGTAGACCTAGAACTAAATTTAAGTCGGTTGAAGAGGAACGAGATTATTTAAAAGCGCAGGTTGAATATTTAAAAAAGCAGTATCCAAATCTGGTAAAGGAGGACATGACATTCCCAGAAGAATGAAATATGAATTAATTGAAGAAATGAGGTGCCGTTATCCAGTCTCTTGGCTGTTAGAGATTGCTTACATCTTGCCAGCGAGTTATTACAAATGGAGGAATACCAAGATCTCCCGGGTAGAAAAGGCTGAGAAGGAACAAGACATCCGGGAACACATTATGGGCATTCATTTTATCAATCCCGAATTTGGACGGGAGCGTATAACGGATGAATTAAATGAAATAGGGTATCTCATCAACCATAAGAAAGTCTATAGGCTAATGACCGAAATGGGGATACAATCAATCATTCGGAAAAAGAGAAAACGTCATGGTCAGAGTCCTTCAATCATCTTTCCTAACCGATTGAAGAGGAACTTCAAGGCTATTGGACCCCAACAGAAGATGGTCACAGATATTACTTTTATATCTGTCGGTGAAGAATTTTATTATTTATCTGTTATCCAGGATCTTTTCAATAATGAGATAGTAAGTTGGGAGTTATCCAAGAGAAACGGTCTAGAACTTGTCTTAAAAACAGTAGATAAATGGACAAAGAAAAGAGACGTAAATGGAGCTGTTTTACATTCAGACCAAGGCTTCCAGTATACGTCAAAGCTGTATAACAACCGATTAGATGCATTTGGGATTAAGGGCAGCCATTCTCGTAAGGGAAACTGTTTAGATAATGCCTGTGTAGAATCGTTTTTCTCCCACCTCAAAACAGAGAAATTATATGTAAACAAGTGTACGTCTAGAGAAGAACTAGAACAAGCTCTGGAAGATTACATCTATCACTACAACTACAAACGAAGACAAAAGAAACTTAAAAAACGCGCGCCGATTGAATATCGACACGCGCTTGTTGCTTAGTTTTTTTAGTTTGTCTACTTGACAGGGACAAGACCAGCTCTCACCTAGCTTTCGGCTTTATTTTATCATAAGGATTTTATATCATTTCCAAAAATCATCAAAGATCGTAATCGGCAAATGACGTTTATGGGCGGATTTGAGGTAGTGGGATTCGATGGTTTTTCGCGCATCTTCCCCTACATCCTTCCCTTCAAGGAAATCATCGATTTGATCGTATGTGACGCCAAGCGCCGTTTCATCCGGCAGCTGAGGACGATCTTCTTCAAGGTCGGCCGTCGGCTTTTTCATATAAAGATGCTCAGGACATCCAAGTTCCTTCAGAAGCATTTTCCCTTGTCTCTTATTGAGACGGAAAATCGGCACTAAGTCTGCCCCTCCATCGCCATATTTAGTATAGAAGCCAGTGACGGCCTCTGCAGAATGGTCCGTCCCCAGAACGACACAATTATTCATGGCCGCTACACTATAGTGGACCTTCATGCGCTCTCTTGCTTTCTCATTGCCTTTGACAAAATCGGAAAGCTCGATGCCTGCTTCTTTCAAAGAAGAAACACTCGCATCGACGGCAGGTTTAATATTCACTGTGAGCGCTTTTGTCGGCTCGATAAAGCGGATGGCATCCTGGCAGTCGTCTTCATCCTTCTGCACCCCGTAAGGAAGGCGGATGGCAATGAATTGATAGTCCTTCGTTCCGCTTTCGTCATTCATTTCATTAATAGCCATCTGTGCTAATTTACCCGTCAATGTTGAATCTTGTCCTCCTGAAATCCCAAGGACAAAACCTTTCAAAAAACTGTGCTTTTTCAAGTACGCTTTCAGGAAATCCACACTCTTGCGAATCTCTTCTTTCGGATCGATCGTTGGCAGAACCTTCAATTCCTCAATGATTTCTTTCTGCAAAGCATCCATTTCAACACCACTCCTTCTAACTGAATCTGATTCACACAATACATATGTAATACCACTAGAATACCACCAAAAACCACCTAATACTATTATGGCAGATCAAGCACCAAAAAAACCGGAGCGACACCAAAGTGACAGGCACGCCCCGGTTTTTGTCGGAATTTGTTTATAAAGTGATGGCAGTTCAATTTTAATTCCGAATGGTGGGCACGGAGGTTTTCTGAAAGATAAATTCATCTTCTTTATCTTTCATTATTTTAAAATGCTTTCGGTTACTGAAATAGCATTAGCAAAGACTTAAGAAGTCCGCTTAAGCTTATCTGCCCTTTCTGGGGAAGTTAAAAGTGCAGCAGAAGTATACAACAGACAAATCCCTATTAAATAACAAAAAATACAAACGACGATGGCATTCGGCTGTTTGGTCAAGTGAGCATAATTTACAACTAAGGTACCAAATCCAATTAATAACATAAAAACAATAAATATTATTGGTCCGGCTTTTGTTTTCTTTGAACCCGATATACTAAGAAATATTTTTTCTGAAATAATATAAGATAATATTCCTGTTGCTACCCATACAATAAAGCCAAGCCACATTAGAAAAGTACCTGCAAAAACCCTTAATAGCGGCATTGAAAAAAAGAATGAAAGGGCAATGAGCATGACGAAAGAAAGAAGAGAGAAATATCTAATGCTATGATGATTATTATACCGCCATAGCAAGAAAAAAATGATTAAAACTAAGATTGATAACGATAAGCTAATGTAGAGCATAACCATTGATTCTCTGGGAACAAAACTGCACATTACTCCTACAAAAAAGATAAGGATAAACGTTTGAATGATTCTGCTTTCTTTAAAACTCACATGTTTATTATCCAAGAATACCACCTAATTTCATTATTTCTAATGCTAGATTGAATCCTTATTGAATAATTAATCATCCTCTTGCCTCCTGAACCGAAGGATTACGGACTCTTCTTTTGATGAAGTCTTCATTTAAAGCTTTGAAAAAGTCTTTCTCATACCGAACAATTTGAGTCTTTACAAGTTCCTCATGTGATTTTTCTTTAAGTTCAGCTACCTTTCCGAACTTATGTAACGAGGCGCCGACTTGTCTAAATGAATTTTCGTCTACCATAATTTTGGTTTTTTTATAGATTGATTTTAGTTCTCCCTTGAGATTGTAGCCACCCATGAAATGAAAGAGTACTGTTGTCTGTTCTAGGAGGCTTTTTTGCACCAAGAATTGCTCAAATTGGATAGCTAAACATTCTCCTACGATTTGCCTTAATTGATTAAGGTGTAATTGTGTAAAATATCCGTTGTTCTCTATCATTTTAAGTAACTCTGTATAATCCTTATAGTGCGCCCTTATTTTTCCCAGCGCATCTTCTACATAATCAATAGAATCAACCATAGAATTTACTTCCTTCGAAACTGGACTGAATTGTGGATTATTTACTATTAGTCTTTTAATATCATTTCTGTAGCCATAATAGCCTGCGGAATAATCCCTAGAAGCATAGTCATTAGCTAGAGAAAGTTTATTTTTCATGTAGTCATCAACTAAGATGAAACTATAAAATACATCTTTAGCTTCTTCAAAGGAGAGATCATACGGAGTCATAAGGAAGTTCCAATAAAGCTTTGTAGTTAGTTTATAGAAATGCGCCATTTGATATACTTTGTTGTTATTATGATACTCATATGGATAAACGGATATCTTCTCCATGAATTTCTTATGTTTTTGCGCTAATTGAAGTATTGCTTCGTTAGACACTTTCAATTACCTCCCCTTAATGAAAAACAACCTTTTTTCTCTGTGTCCTAATATTTCATCCATTTGAAGATTGAACTTCAGGGTTACGGACTCTTCTTTTGATGAAGTCTTCGTTTAATGCTCTATAATAGTCTCGCTCATATTCATCGATTTGAATCTTTACAAGTTCATCATGTGATTTCTCTTTTAATACTTCAATGTTTCCAAACTTATGCAGCGAAGCATCTACTTTTCTAAATGAATTTTGGTCTACCATTAGTTCGGTTCTTTTAAAGATCGATTTTAATTCACCCTTGATGAGGTTGTTTCTACCCATAAAATCATAGAGAACCCTTGTTTGATCCAAGAGTTTCTTTTGCATCAACCCTTGCTCAAATTGAATAGCCAAGCATTCACCAAGGATTTGTCTTAATTGATTCAATTGTATATCTGTAAAATACCCGGCGCTTTTTATCTTTTTAAGTATTTCAGTATATTCCTTATATTGTTCTCTTATCTTGGCCAGCGCGTTCTCTACATAATTTATAGAATCAATGATTGAATTGACTTCCTCGGATACTGGAATGAACTCTGGATCATTCACCAATCGCATATGAATATCATTTCTGTAGCCAAAATAACCTGTAGAATAATCTTTAGAGGCATAGTCATTAATTTTGGAAAGTTTATTTTTCATATAGTCTTCTATTAAAACAAAACTATAAAATGCTTCTTTAGCTTCTTTGTAAGAAAGGTCATATGGAGTAAATAGAAAGTTCCAATAGAGCTTTGTAGTAAATCTATAAAAATGCACCCTTTGATACACTCTATTGTTTTTGTGATACTCATACGGGAAGATGGCTATCTGTTCCATGAATTTCTTATGTTTTTCCGCTAACTGATTAATTGATCCATTAGTCAATTACTATTACCTCCAATAATGGAAACCAGGTTTTTCTTTAGACCGATTTTTTCCTCAAAATCCCTGCCACACCAGAATAACTCATCGATATTTAGTTTGGATTCGTATTCGAGTTGTATTTTTCGTTGATTTTTTCTTCAAGATTTTTTATCCCGTTTTTATTTTCGGTTTTTAAATCTTCTAGGATTTGATCCAACGAACTTTTTAATAAATCCCTTGTCTCAGTTGCTCTTTTTTTCAATTCATCTTTTTGTTCTAAAGTTATCTTCTCTTGCTCCCTAAAAATTGATATTAGATAGCTAATTCTTAAACTTTGATCGGTCTCAAAATAATTCCAATCATTAGAAAATCATAATATATCAAAATCATTGTCTACCCTTTGTCCGTCTGCATCCGACAGGGCATCAGATTTCCAGCTTTCCCACCGTTCCAAAATATCTTGCGCTCGATCAAATTCCGCGCTCAGCTGATCTTTGTTTGTAACAGTGGTATAGATTCCGTCAGATGTTTCCGCCACTTGCTTTAATTGGGCTTGTGCTTTGGAATCAACATTAAATCCAATGACATTGATGATAGGAGATACATTCGAGTCTGCAAATTCTTTCGCAATTTTGACAGGGTCTCCGTCGCAGGTTTCAATCCCATCACTTACAAGGTAAATGAGATTGGTATTCGTTTTTTGGTCATATCCTTTAAATGATTCAAAGGATTCCTTTAAACTCTGTGCAATTGGGGTCCATCCGCTTGGTTTAAAACGATCCATTGCCTGATTGAACTCTGACTGATTGTATCCCTTAAATCCATATACCTGCTTGATGCTAGAGCATGATTCCTGTTTATCACTGTCGGATCCTGTACCTTTATATCCATAAACCCTCAAAGAAATATTCACGTCTTTCGGAAGGCTTGATGCAAAGTCATTAATTGCTTCTTTCGCCAACTCCATCTGCGTTTTGCCACCGACTTTCTTTGCCATGCTGCCACTTGAATCTAAAATGACTTCTACATTATAGTTGTCTTTAAAATGATATTTAGGATCTTGCAGATCAGAATTTCCGTACATGGAAAACTTCCATTTCTTCACTAAATCCTCTGGATCCGGAAAGTCATTCGCTGCAAGAGAATAAATATATTGATAATACTTATCGTAATCGTCCTCTGTTACACCTTTAGGCATCGGAGGGAGATTCTTTATGTCTTCTATCACTTTTGGTTCAACTTTATCATCCAGTACTTCTTGATTAGCATACTTACCTGGCAGTTGATTGATAACATCCCTTGTCGTTTTTGGTGTTTCGGGAAGGTTTTCAAAGTACTTGCCATTTGTTTCAGGGTTTGATTTTTTATGTGATTCATATTTATCAACAGTTTCTTCTTTTTGAACTGTTTTCTGTTTAGGCTCAGCTGTTTTTTCACTGTTGCATCCTGTCAGAAGGACTGAAATGGTGAATAAAAATGCTATTGCGATGATTCTCATAGAGTGCATTCTCCTCCCTATTAAAAAACCTGCTCTTTCCATTCTTGAAAGGCAGGTATTATGTTCTAAACTCCAGGATTTTCTTTTCCCCGAATTTGCTGAAGGTGATTTTTTCTTATGGCAGGCAATGCTCCTCCGACAACAACTGCTGTTATAGGAAGGCTCCCATCTCCGCCAAGCCATTCTAAAATGGATACAGGTACGAAGATTGCATAGATGAAAATCATCATTATCAGATAGAACCGTCTCCAACGCTTTTCTTTTTTAGACATTTCTTCATCTCCCAGCTAATAGTCTAGTGATCCTACATTTTCTAATGAGTTGATTATCACTTAGCCTTTTGTACCGAAGGATTGCGAACTCTTCTTTTGATGAAGTCTTCATTCAAAGCTTTGAAAAAGTCTTTCTCATACATATTAATGAATTTCTCTACCAGTTCCTCATATGAAAGGGCTGAATTCTCATCTGCACCACCAAATCTTTTCAAAGAATTATCTAATTCTATGACAGATTTATCATATAGAAGAATGTGTGCCTTTTGGAATATTGTCTTTAAATCCCCATCTGCTAGCTGATTTTGTTTCATAAATGTATATAGTTCCTTTAAAGGATCCAATAATTTCTTTTGCTCGAGAGTATGTTCAAATTCGATCACATGGCACATTCCCAGAATTCTTCTCATTTCTTTTAATTGGAATTCAGTTGCGATGCCCTCAGCCTTAATTTGAGAAATAATTTTTTGGTATTCATCATATTTCATTGTATTTTTAGCGAAGGATTCCTCAACGAAATCAATAGATTTGATAATCGATTCTATCTCTGCCAGTACAGGTTCGAATCTTTCATCCTTTAAAAGAGTATTTTTCAAGTCCTCTCTAAAACCATAATAGCTGTCTGTATAGTCCATAGAAGCGTAGTCATTAAGTTTTGAAATCTTGTTTTTCATATATTCATCCAAAAGGATAAAACTATAAAATACATCTTTTACTTCTTCATACGATAAATGATATGGGGAATAAAGAAAGCTTCCATATAAATTGGCGGATAATCTATAAAAGTGAGCCATCTCATAAGTTGCGACACTATTTTTATATTTATATGGAAATATATCTACTTTCTCCATGAACTTCTTATGCTTTTCCGCTAACTGATGAATTGACTCATTAGACATTAACTATTACCTCCAATTATGGAAACCAGACTTTTCTTTAGCCTGATTTTTTCCGCAAATAACCCTGCCTCACCGGAACAACTTCATCGAAGTTTAGTTTGAATTCGTATTTGAGTTGTATTTTTCGTTTATTTCTTTTTTGATTTTTTCGTAGTTTTCATTACTTAAACTATTTAGTTCTTCTCTAAGATCATTACTTGTTTGATTCTCGAGATTTTTTATTTCGTCAATTCTCTTATAGATTTCTACTTTTCTGTTATAATCATATTTTCCTTGATCTTGTAAGAAGTTTGCCATCCTTCTTAACTCGTTTCCTTGACGCAATCCCCTAAAATTCCAATCATTCATGAATCCTAAAATTTCAAAATCATTATTTACTTTTTCAGCATGAGCGTCGGACAAGGATCCTTTTTTCCAATCATCCCACTTATCCAGAACTTGCTGCGCCCTCTTGAATTCATTAGTTAATTGATTTCCATTTGAAACGGTTGAATAGAATCCATTAGCGCTGGTTGCAACATCTTGAAGTTGTTTTTGAGCTTTTGAATCAACATTAAAACCAATTACATTGATAATAGGTGAAATATTAGAATCCCCAAACGATTTAGCTACGTCTACCGGATCACCGCCACACGTCTCTATTCCGTCGCTCACTAAATAAATGAGATTTGTATTTTCATTGGCGTCATATCCTTCAAATGCTTTCTTTGATTTTTCCAAGGCACTCGCAATCGGGGTCCAGCCGCTAGGTTTAAATTTATTCAATGCATTACTAAATTCGTCTTTATTAAACTTCTTAAATCCATATACTTGTTCAATGCTTGAACAGGATTTTTGTTTATCTTCCTCAGATCCTGTTCCTTTATGTCCGTAAACGCGAAGAGAAATATTTGCATCTTCGGGTGCTTTTGAAATAAATTGCTGGATCGCGTCTTTAGCTAGCTCCATCTGTGATTTACCATTGATTTTCTTCGCCATGCTGCCGCTGGAATCCAAGATTATTTCGATATTAAAATGATCTTTAAATTGATAACGGTTATCTGGCAAATCGGGGTTTCCATACATTGAAAATTCAAGTTTTTTTGTCATTTCCTTAGGATCAGGAAAATCTTCAGCCACTAAAGAATAAATATACTTAAAATATTGATCGTATTGCTTTTCAGTAGGTTTTTCGGGCAGCGGGGGCAAGTCTTTGATATTAGCTGCCAGCTTATCTCGCCATCCATCCCCTAATCCTGCATATTCACCTTGTTGTTGATTAATAAATCCACTGGTGTCTTTTGGAACATCCGGAATATCAGAAAAGTACTCATTAAAATCGGCTTTAGTGTCAGCAGGAAGTTTTTTAGAGTTTTGATTTTGAGATGACTGTGTTGACTCATTTGGTTGTTTTGTATTTTCAGCTCTTTTTGCTCCTTCATTACTACAGCCTCCAATCAGGAAGAGGGCAATAATCAATGCTGTAATTTTGTTTATCACTATTATTCCTCCAAGAAATTTGGTAGTAATCTTGCAAGACGATTCTTATTAATAAGATTTTTGTTTTATCCACGACTGAGTTGAACCTATTAAAAAACCTGCTCTTTCCATTCTTGAAAGGCAGGCATTATGTTCTAAGCTACAGGGTTTTCTTTTGCCTGAATTTGCTTAAGGTGATTTTTTCTGAGGAGCGGCAATGCGATGCCCACTGTGAATACGGTGATGGGGAATCCTTCTCCATTTACCCAGTCCAATAGCGAGACGGGGACATAGATAGCGTAGAAGAAAATAATGATAAATAGATAAAAGCGCCTCCAGCGTTTTTCTTTTTTGCCCACAATAATTCCTCCTCTTTAGTCATCAAATCAATAGGACAGTATCTGGTCTGGCCAGTCAACATTCTCAATAAACGGAATGGACGGCCCTTTGCCGACTTGCGGAATTTTCTTAGTAAAGCGGCTGAACAGGTTCCCATCAGTAACCGATTCAAATTTAGCCCTGCTTTCAATGACAATTCGCTGCTGTGAATCAAACATCTTAATTTTATAATTGGAATTCTCTCCATGATTTTGGACAATAGTATCCGCCACCACGCTTGGAATCTCATCTTTGGCACGATCTAACTCTTCAAGAACCATATCTTTTAAAATATCATTCTTAGGCAGTTCCTCTTTCATCACACGATTCACTGCAACTTGAAGGGCTTGGCTCGTATTCATGCTGCTGCCCCACATGATCTTTTGCTGTTCATCCTCTATGCGGTGCCTGATGGACTTTCCTTTAATAACCCCATGCCCGATTCCGATCAGCGATTGATCATAGTCAGATACAGCTGTCAGTACATGGTCATAGATGACATCTGTCGCTGCAATACTTGCCTGCTCTGCTCCGATTGATGCTTTTTCTTTTACAGCATATGCCTTTGCGAAGTTCACTCCGATAACAAGCATCACGCCTGTCAGGACCATGAGCCATAACACCATGATGGTCATGCTTCCGCGTTGATTATTAATGAAACACACTGTTCATCACCCTGCTGTCTGCCGTTTGAGTTACAGTCAATGAATTTATTCTTTTCCACTGATTAGGGATAAAGATCAGATCCACTTTCACCTGCAGCGTGGCTTCAAACTTCCCATCAGCATCTTCCGGCGGAATAGATAGGCTGGACATTGTTACCGTCTTGCCTCCGCCAATGATCTTTTCAGCTGCCGTTTTGGCATCCTCATAAGTGTCCCCTGCGGCATATACCTTCGCTGCTTCATTGACCGCTGATTGTGCGGTTATGATTCCGTAGCCTAAAGCAAATCCCTGGAATATCAAAAGCATGAATAGAAAGAAAAAAGGAAGGACCCCGATGAATTCCAATGTCATGGAGCCTCTCTCATTCTTCACTTTTCTCAACAGTCTCATTGGATGAACCCTACTTTCTTAGGGGGTGCCGTGTTCGCTTCCCGATGATTCACAGTTGGTGCAAAAGGATACAACTCGTCAAACCATTGCTTCGAATAAACCGTCATGATGATCGTCATCAACGGGAAGAGAAGTAAGGTCAATAACATCTGGCTTAATGTAATCGCCAACGTGTTCAAGGTGATCATGGCGACACCGACATTGACAAGATATCCTAATATGATTTCAATAAACGTTACAGCCACCAGAAGAAGCACTAGCTTAAAAAAATGCTTCTTTGCCAAAGCTGCTGCCGGCTTCCAACTTTTCCGCGCCGGCTGATCCTTTATTGCCATCACAATGGGCGTCAGATAGAAGAAAATCATTATGGCGACACCTGGTAGGATAAATGCAAAAAGTCCAAAGAATGTTCCTAGTGAAAACAATATCCCAAATAGAAAGGTAGAGAACCCATATTTGATAAACAAGACAAACGATTTCTTCATTCTGTTTTCTTCATCTTCCATCTCTGCAAGTGTGAATCTCGCAAATGGAAGCTGGCAGATAGTCAAAAACAATACGACTAAAAAGCTATTCGCGAAGTCGCCGAATAAAGGATTGCCGTAAAAAGCACCGATATAATAGCAAATGGAAGCCACCCATTGATGGATTGCTAAAAACGGGGTCAAAATGACCACTGATAGGAACAGGACGGCTTCAATATTCCCAGTATAGATGGAGAAAGCTGTTCGGATGTTCTTCATTCACTCACCGCCTTAATATAAATCATCCATTTTTTTAATCAGTTTCGTATGGTCGGAACG
Organism: Falsibacillus pallidus; assembly: GCF_050990905.1. Taxonomy (GTDB): domain Bacteria; phylum Bacillota; class Bacilli; order Bacillales; family DSM-25281; genus Falsibacillus; species Falsibacillus pallidus_A. The sequence goes on along the minus strand of NZ_CP158866.1, from coordinate 332,953 downwards.
GAGTTTTTCTGAAAGAGCATTTCAGTTTCTTTATCTTTCATCTGCTTAAACGCTTCCGCCCCTTCTTCATTGATTGGAAGAGTGTGAGGATCTCCTATAGCAGGTTCAACCATATTTTTAATTGAATCCTTCAGAATTCTTTTTCTTTCCATTCCAATCAAGAGCTTCAAATTTTTAATGGCCCATGGCTTGTCTGCAAAAGACTCATTCTTCAAAAAATCAATCAGGACAGGAATTGTAGAGAGATTCATATTTTGAAGCATCCCATCCATGAATATTCTGCGGTGTGATTCGTTATAGGCTTCAAGGATTTTCTCATACAGCTCATTGGTCAACCGCCGATTCTGCAGGACCTCATCATAGGCTGTCTTGATGGTATAATGAATCTCCCACAATCTATCTTTATTGTCATTTAGATACTCGCTCATATTATTAAAGTTCCTGAAAGCTTCCTGCACATTTAGGTCGCTGCTTCCACTTGCAATTGGCCTGATGGCCTCTGTCGTTTTAGCAATAAATTCAGGGGAACGCTTAATATTTTCGGTTAATCCGGTTTTGATAAATTTAATGATGTAATTGACCAATTCTGTCCGAAAACAAACTGAGATCCCAGTCTGTCGATCCGCTGCTTCCCCATTCTCTTCGACAACAAATGCCCCAACGCCCTTTTGAGTGATTGCATTTTTGTATAAGTAATAATAATAATCTCTCTCATTGAATTCGATTATATAAGGGTATTGCTCTTTTTTTTCAAACATCCCTTTTTTGGAATTTGCTGTTTTTTCTACTAGTGCTGTACTCAATCTGCATTCCACCTCTCACTTATGATTAATCAATACTTTTATCCGCCAAATAAAGTTTTCTTTGCCCAGCCCCACGCTTTGCTTGCGGCCTTCTTTACCGCCTTGGCAGGCTTGGAGTCCAAGACAGCCTTTCCAATTTTGGTGCTTCTGATTGCTTTAGAAATGCTCTTGCGATATTTATATGCCGTGGCGCCAAGCCATAGCGCTCCTCCAATTACACCGACAGCTGCTCCAACCACTTGTGCACCCGGCAAAGGAATAGTCGCTATCAATACCCCGGCATTCATCATGGTATCACCAACGGCTCCAATCGTCTCCCCCATCGCAGCATCCCGTTCAGCATCGGTTTTGGCATGGACTGCCTCATACCATTTTGAACCGGCGGTTATACCGGAGGTCACGGTTCCTACAGCGGCAATTCCCATATTAAGCCTGGAAACAGGTTTAAAAATTTCACTAGCAGTTCCGCCGTAACGGGCCAAAATGCTAGCTGTCCCCTGCGCTGAAGTACGACTAGCGTTGTTAAATGCTTTACCAGCAGCTAAGCGCGCTATTTGATTTGCTGACTGGGCAGTCGCCGCACCATGCGTATAGGTGTCGTAAGCATCTCCGGTCCATTCCCAGCTCGTTCCTTTTACTCCCACTTTATAAAGGGTTGTTGCCATTCCTAATCCATAGGAACGAAAGGATTTCCCAATAATGTTCCCTTGTCCTGGCAACTGCGGATTTTCCGCAAGCTGGTTTGAAAGGTCAACCATATCTCCTGCAAAAGCAGCAGTTGTCCCTCCTACATCATTCGCTACAAGGTTCATGGCATCAACCCATGAGAAATCGGGCTTTTCATCCTTTTTAGCAGTCGGCTTAACAGCATGAACAGTCGCATCCAAATGGTTTAACTCTGGACTGTTCAGCTTTCCAGGTCTCGCCGGTGTGAACGTTCCGTCTCCATTCGGTACCAGCACGGTTCCATCAGGCATTTCTATAGGTCGTACCGGACCTACTGGCCCCAAGTACGTATCCGTGCCTGGTACTTGTTTCAGCCAAACATCAGCGTTTCCATTAGACGGATCCCCTTTGAGAGAAAAAGGATCAACGTCTAAATTAAATGGAGTCACTTTATTTAAATGATACGGGTCAACATCTAGATTGAATCCTTTAACATTCAAATTAAACGGTTTAACATCTCCGGCAGCATAAACAACAAACGGGAAAAATTGAAAGGCTATGATGATTGCAGCCAAAGTTCCAGCAGCCAGTCCCCTCCACCTTCTGAATCTTTTTGACACGTTCCTCTCCCCTGTTCTATTAATTTGGTAATCTATTAGAAAAAGTTATTCAAAAAATCAGACAATCCTTTGCTTGATTTTTTGAACCCCTTTTTAGGTTTTAACAGGGGCAAGAATGCCCCTGTTAAAAATCAATTCCCGCTGTTCTGTTTATACTTTTCCTCAATCTGCTTCTTCATTTCTTCATAAGTGAGGTCGTTGATGTTATGGAGGTCTTTTGCAAATTCATTCTTCAATCGGATAATCATTCGTCTCCGCTCGTGTTCTTTATTTGAAATGTATCGATAATTTTCACCCGTCAACACTTCTTTTTCATCCCGCATATAAAGCAAAGCATTAAGTATGTTGACATCTTCCTCTAAGCTCTTTTTTGACCAATCACTATCAAGAGCGAAAATGTCATACGTACGATGGAGATTTGTGCCACTTGCTTCAGTATTAGATTTAATTTTCCATGTCTCCCACTTCTCAGCAATTTCCTTCGCATTGTTGAATTCATTCTGCAGCTCTGATTGGTCGGTTACATTGGCATAAAGTCCATCTGCAGCTTCTGCGACTGCTTGAAGCTGCTTTTGTCCTGCTGCATCGACATCAAAGCCGATGACATTCACAATTGGTGCTACATTGGATTCTTTTAATTCTTTTGCTGCTGTAACAGGGTCTCCATCACATGTTTCTATCCCGTCACTTACGAGATACACGATATTGGTATTGTTTTCTTCCGGATACGCGGATAAATCCTCTTTCGCTTTCTGAAGGGAAGCAGCCACTGGCGTCCACCCTTTTGGTTCGAACTTGTTCAAAGAATTCTTTAACTTACTCTCTTCATAAGGAGCAAAGGAATACAGGAGTTCATTGCTGCTGCAGGACATTTGCTTATCGCTGTCAGAACCGCTTCCTTTGAAACCGTATACGCGAAGTGCGACATTGGCATTTTTCGGAAGGCTCGCTGCGAATTTAGTGATGGCTTCCTTAGCCAGCTCCATCCGTGATTTCCCACCAATTTTCTCTGCCATGCTTCCACTTGAATCAAGGATGATTTCCACATTCAAATGATCTTTGAATTGATAGCGTGGATCTTTGATGTCAGGGTTGCCGAATGAATTGACTTTCATTTTTTCGAATAGATAGGTAGGATCCTTATAATCCTTGGCGAAAAGGGAAACCAAGGTTCGCCAGTAGGCATCCAGCACTTCTTGATTTGCATCCTCTTTTAATTTTGGAAGCTTATCAAGCCTTGCCGTAATCTCTTCTTTATTTTCTTTGAAATTCTTATTGGCGAATGGACCAGAAGGGTAGCTGGAAATCTCTTTAACCGTTTGAGGCAGTTCAGGCGCTTTCTTCAACTCTTCGTATTCATCCTTAGCTATCTCTTTTCCGTCGGTATTCTCTTTTTGATTTTCGGCTGGAGGCAGCTCCTTTTTCTCAGGGGATGCCTTTTCATTGTTCTGGCAGGCGGATAATAATAAAAGCAGTATAGTGACCGCTAAATACAGGAGCTTTTTCAAATGGTTTTCCTCCCTTGTGAACCTTGTTGTTTCCAATATGTATAGAGGGGAACAAATGATGTTCCCCCTGTAAATTTTATGTTTTATCCCTGTAACATGTCCGAAATCTTTGTGAAGATCGACTGGACCATGCCGCTAATGCCAGACCCTTGGCTACTAACTGCAGAAGATAAAAGTGTAACAATCGTGATGATGACCGCTGCTACCCCAATCCATTCAAGCGCCTGAGATCCTCTTTCGTTCTTTACCATTCCTTGCATTTTTACGTAAGTGCTGATCATGAAGTCTTTCATAGTTAATTTCCTCCTTGTTTTTATAAATAGTTTTATTAAATCCTTCAAAAGATGAAGGCTACTTCACTAAGTCAAAAAAGCTGTTATGGCCAAACAATAGGTTCATCACCATCAGCCCCCCAATAAGGAGCATGGCTGTCGGCGCAACAATAAACGTTGTAATCAATGTGATTTTCGGAGAAGCTTTGGCCGCTTTCTCCTTCACTTGCTCGCGCCTTACTTCCCGCATATCATCTGCCTGAAGTTTAAAGGTCGTGGCTATGGGAACTCCGAGCTTGATACCCTGGATCAAAGATTTGATCAGCGTTTGAAACTCAGGGTTATCGTTCCTTGCAAGCAACTCTCGGTAGGACTGCTCCCTAGGTACTCCTAGATCAATTTCATATAGGAACCGGGAAAACTCCTCTCGCAATGGACCGTCAAAGAACCGGATCACTTCCCTTAAAGCCTGGTCCAATCCAATCCCTGCCTGAAGGCTGACACTCATTGTGTCCAGAAAGTCAGGCAAATCGTAGCGCAATTCTTCCTGGCGTTTTTTCGCCTGCCGCTTAACGATGAATATCGGTGCTGCATAACCGAGTATTGGCAGGAATGCTAAAGCAAATTGAGACAGCGGGAATTGAATGATAAATAAGACAATCCCAGCAATCAGTCCGGCAAAAGCCAGGAACATCTTAATGCCTTGGAATCTTTCGACTGTTAATTCAAGAGGATTCCCTGCTTTTCGAAGCCATTCGTCCACTTCATGGTTTTCACTGAAAAAGTTGATCCGCTGTCCAATGGATGAAAAGTCGTCCGCATATTTGGTGACTCTCTTCAAAGCTTTGGAGGACAGCGTTTCTTTTCTTCGATACATATCATCAGGAGATTTAAGCTGTTCCTCCAAGTGAAGTGATAGCTGCTTCTTCCTGGTTGTATACAGATACCAGTTCCGGATGCCTAATACGACAAAGAACCAAAACAATATGACACAAAGGAGTATCAATGTATCCATTTCATCACACCCTTATGTTCGTGACTTTTCTTACTAGAATGAATGAAAGAACTGTGCCTATGACGAAGAGTACCCCAAGGATTGCCCCTGGCACTGTTGCCAAATTATCAAGGAACCCATCGATCATCTGATTCATCATCAGTAGAATGAAGACAGGCATAGCCGGCAATATGTAGGAAATGAATCGCTGCTCGGCAGTCATCGTCTTGATTGTCTGATTGAGGATCTTCCTGTCATCGAGGGTTCTGGACATCTCATCCAACACCGCATGGAGGTTGCCCCCCGCTTTTTTCTGAATCAACAGCGTCGCGATGAATAGTTTGAAATCCCTCGATTGATTGCGTTCCTGCATGGCTCTTAAGGCTCTTTCAAAATCAACCCCCAGCCTCAGTTCGTGGGAAAGCTGCTGGAACTCTTCTTTGGCAGGGGAGTCAATCTCGTAAGCTACCATTTCAAGCCCTTGCTGAATTGTCATTCCGGCACGAACCGAGTTCGCGAGCAGCCGGCAGATTTCAGCAAGCTGGCTGTTCAATCGCTCCTGGTATTTATTTTTCCTTACCAGGAATAAAAGGAAGTAGGTGGCTGCCACTGCCCCAAGCGCAATCAGCAAGTTAATCGGTACATCAATCTTAAAGATTGTTTTAGAGAAGACTGCGATAGCACCGCCGCCCACAATCAGCATTCCGTAAAACTCTGATGGTGTGAGTGGGATGTTCGCCTGTCTCAGCTTCTTATGCATCGGCTGGGCTAGTTTGCCTTGGTCAAATTTATCTCCCCAGACCACAATGAAACTCTTTCGTTTCTCTCCAGAGTCGAACCATTTTCCGACTTTCTGCCGCCAGGTCCTCTTTTCAGCCCTATATCCCATATAGCTGTATATACCGAAGATCCCTATCAGGACGGCCAAACTATAAAGTATAGCTGGAACCAATGGTCTTCACTCCTTTGCTTTGAAAAATGGAAGGATCGATTTCTTGGCCAAAGACTCTTAATCTCTCTAAACAATTAGGGATGATGCCTGTGGGGACGAACTGACCTTTGACAGTTCCATCCTCATCCATTTCTATCCGCTGGAATTTGAAGATTTCATTGACTACTATCTTTCCGTCCTCTGAAGTGAACACTTCTGATATTGACGTGATTTTCCTGGTCCCGTCTGTCAACCGCTCACCCTGTACGATAAAATCAATTGCACCGACGATATATTCCCGGACGATATGCGTCGGCAGGTCCATCCCTGCCATGACCACCATCCCTTCTATCCTTCTGAGAGCATCAGCAGGAGTATTAGCATGGACCGTCGTCAACGATCCTTCATGCCCCGTGTTCATCGCCTGAAGCATATCGAACGCCTCAGACCCGCGGACCTCCCCGACAATGATTCGGTCGGGTCTCATCCGAAGGGCATTTTTGACAAGCTGACGGATGGAAATTTCTCCGCTGCCTTCCACGTTTGCCGGCCTTGCTTCCATTCCTACTACATTCGGACGGTCGAGGCGAAGCTCTGCTGAATCCTCAATGGTGATAACGCGTTCCGCTGCTGGAATCTCACTTCCCAATACGTTCAGCAAGGTGGTCTTCCCGCTTCCAGTCCCTCCAGAAATAAGAATGCTCATTTTGGCTTTCACAATCGCTTGAAGGAAAGCGGCCATTTTGGCTTCCAGTGAATCGAATCCTAGCAGATCCTTCATCTTGAACGGCTCTTTCCTGAACTTCCGGATGGAAATCAAGGTGCCGTTCAAACTGATTGGAGGGATGACCGCATTTACCCGGCTCCCGTCTGGCAGTCTAGCATCGACCATTGGAGAACTTTCATCAATCCTCCTACCAAGTGGGGCGACAATCCGATCGATGACATGCCGGACATGGCGCTCATCCCTAAACGTGATGCCTGTCAGCTGAAGCTTACCCGTCTTCTCGATGTATACTTCTTTGTGGCCATTGATGAGAATCTCCGTAATATCCGGATCATTTAAGAGCGGCTCCAAGGGACCGTACCCAACAGATTCATCTATGATTCTCGTAAGTAAGAATTCCTTGTCCTGCCGGGAGATGATCACCTTTTCTTCACTCATGAATTGGCTGACAAGCTGCTCAATCCGCAGCCTCATCTCCCCTTGGGATAAACTCGTCAATGCTTCAAGATTCGTTTCCTTCAGGAGCCTTGCTTTATAGTGCTCTACGAGTTCATCAATATAGGGATTTATTTGCGAGTAAGATTCCGTACTTGAACCTTCTCTTATTCTATTGCTTCTATTTCTTTCAAAGAGTGCCATAGGATCACCTTAGTTTTATCCCAGTTTGGAAAGGACCCACTTTCGGATGTCTTTTGCAAATTGGGTAATCTTTTTCTCGTTCGCTTCTTTCCGCAGCGGCTCCCCTTTATTGATCAGGGGCTGCAGCCCTTTAGAATCGCGATTCAACTTTGCTTCAATTGGAAGTGAAAGGAAATTTTTAATGTCGCCGACGTTCAGTTCATTATCTTTCCCGATTCCATTGACAATGAGTTCAAACCTCTCATCCATTTCAACGCCCAATCTCTTAAACAACTGTTCTACCTGCTTCAGAACTTGAAGGGAAGGCGTATCGAGATTCAGGACATAATAGATTTTGTCTGACTCCTCCAGAGCCGTGTAAGTCGCTTCATTCATATGGACAGGCAAGTCGACGATGACAAAGTCATAGCTCCTCCTGCAAGTCCGGAGCAATCTTGAAATGAATTCATCAGGAAGGCTTTCTGCGACTTCCGCATCTTTCGGGCTCAACAGCACCTCAAGTTTAGAATGGTTTTCACGCTCAGATACATTCCGGATATGGCTTTCATTTAATTCATTGATGACAGGGGTTAAATCTGCCAGCGAACGATTGGATTCAATCGATAGGTATGTCTCCACCCCGCCGAATTGAAGGTTGAAATCTATTAATAGGACCTGTGCTGTAGATTCCAGCTTCAATGTCTGAGCGAAAGTCGATGCAATCAGGGTGCGGCCGCTCCCTCCTTTTCCGCTGTAGAAAGAATAGATCTGCCCCCTCCCTCTTGTGAAACTTTGGCTGGATGCTGCAATTTCTTCCGCACTTTTCTTCCTATCCACTGCGGATTGGATAATGCTATCCAGCTTGCTGTTGAGAAGGGTCATTTCATCGGGGAAGACGAAAAAATCTGATGCACCTGCCCTTGTCACTCCGCGAAGCAGATTGAAATCCTGCGTCAAGGAGATAAAGACTACCACTGTCATCGGATTTAAAGACTGGATGAATTGAACGGCTTCAACTGATGAATCGTCCTTAGGCTGAACAAGGAAAACGATGTCAGGTGCCATCCGGTCAATTTCTGTCTTCAAATCTTCATATTGTATGGCATCCACTTTTTTATACTCGGATAAAATCAGTCGGAGCTGATCTTTCATCGCCTCATCTTCACTGATGATCAATAGTTTATTTTCAATCATAGGCTGTCCTCCGAAATTTGATTATGCTAATTCTTATTCGTTCCTGTTCCTGCTGCCGGCTTCGTTGAGGCAGGCTTCTTTTGTGAAGTTGCCGGCTTCTGCTTGGCTGGGGTTGTCGTCTTGGATTGATCTGGCTTTGCAGCTGCAGGAGCTGCTTTTTCCGGCTGCTGCGTAGTCGTTTCAGTCACCGTGGACTCAACATTTTCATCACTGCTATCGCCTTTTCCGACGTTTGCTTTAAGGATGCGGATACTGTCTGCATAGTTTTCCATATGAATCAGTTTAGGAGCATCTTTTTCCGGGACTTCCACAAGGGCTCCCACAGTTCTTCCCTTACTGTTGCTTACGCCCCTCACAAGTACGTCCTTCATGAATGTTGTAGTAGAAGGCTTTCCATCAAGTCCTTGGGACACTACGATATCCACTCGGTCAAGACTTGCCAATTGCTCATCGAACATGACCTTTTCATTTCCATACACTGCGACGAGACGATTATTTTCATTTGCGAGTTCCGCTGCATCCTTGGTCATGCCTGTAGTCAACATTCCTCCCTTAGCTACAGGGATTACCAGAACTTTTCCCATCATATCCTTTGGCTTTGTGATATAGTCTGTTCCCTTCACAAACCGGTTCGGAATCTCTTTCGTCTTCACTTGATCAGGTGTGAGGACTGTCCTTGATGGGATATCACGAGCTGCCACATAGATTTTGGTCATCCCTCCCAAATCGGCATTAAGCATTTTCACTTTCTGTAAAACAAAAAATCCTGCTGCAAATGCGAGCAATAACGCTAATGTTAAAAAGATAATGGCTTTTCGTTTAGACTCTAGCATTAATGTACCTCTCTTTATTGATGTTGATCTCCCAGAGATGGGAATATAAAACAGAAATGGTTATTTCATTTCCTATAAATACCTCGATTTCCTAAAAAAGAAACACAATTATTCAAAAAAATGTCACAAACGTCCTTATATGTATTTATCACCAGTTCATTTTTTGGTCAAATTCACTCAGGAACTTGTCGAAACGTGTCTGTTATTTTCTTACTATTTTTACTCTCATTTCAAGATAATTTACAGGTAAATGGTAGGACAGGTCGGCGTGGGTGGATGGTGATAAAAGTATGAGAGGTTGTCATTTTACATGGGTTTTTATTACAAATATTAAATTTTATAGGTATTTGGGAGGTATTTTGAAACAGAAATCGTTTTATACGTTAAAGCGAAAAAATGTTAGAGGATCAGGATGTGGGAGGGGGTATTTGTAAGATATTGACCTTTGTTGCGCGTTCTCCCCATCCTGTTGCGAGCGACTTTCTAAAAATCGAGTCATTTCCCATTTAAAAGGAAAACAATGCCCCTATGTGGAACTATATGAAGAAGGGGGAATTCAAATATGATTTGTAGAAGAATTACTTATAAAGTTAACCCGGGGACGCTGAACGATTTCAACCACTTCTTTCATTCCTATATCTATCCTAATTACTTGAGCCACGGTGCAAAATTAATCGGGCGTTGGGTGAATGATAATAAAGATGAGGTCATGGAAGTCTGGAATTACCACAGCATGGGGCATTACGAACAAGTTGAAACTCTCATCAGGAATAGTGAGCTCAACAAAATGGCAAACGAAAAAAGGACCGAGACGGGAGACCTTTACATCGACAGGAATGAAGATTTCTTATCTTCAACGGCAGCCTATCACGTCCCAAGACATATCGTCTCGGTCAGCGGATATATCACAAATGATGCAGGCGAAGTATTGCTGGTCAGGAATTTCCACCGATCAGATACTATGGAAATGCCCGGTGGCCAAGTCGAAGAAGGCGAAACGCTGGAAGAAGCTGTTCATCGGGAGATTTTCGAGGAAACCGGAGTCAAAGTTCATTTACACGGGATCACTGGCATTTATCAAAACATGACGGCAGGTGTAACTTCTGTTGTATTTAGAGGAACGTATACATCTGGTGAACCTAGACCGGCTGCAAATGAAACATCGGAAGTGTCATTCACTGAATTAAATAGAGAAAATATTCACCACTATATTACAAGGGAGCAATTTAGAAGCCGGACCCTCGATGCCATGAATGCTAATTATTTACCTTATGAAACATTCAAGGTTAAGCCATACGAACTTCTTAGTAGATACGAGGCCAAGAAGCAATATTGCTAATTAATAAAAGGGAGTGCAAAGGACAAATCGTCCTTCAAGCACTCCCTTTTCATTCCTCAGAACAACCTTAATAGATCCCTGAATTCATCGATCACATAATCATACTTCTCAACTTCTCCAAATCCGTACCGTGCATAAACGAATGGGATGCCGGCTGATTCCGCCGCTTTGCGGTCCCCTTCCGTGTCGCCTACATAAACGGGGCTCTCCAAATGGTTTCTTTCCATGATCAGTTTGATATTTTCCCCTTTGGACAACCCTGTACGGCCGGGATTCTCAAAGTCTAAAAATAACGGGTCTAATTTGTGATAGTCATAAAAGGATTCGATATATCCTGCTTGGCAGTTGCTGACGATGAATAGTTTATATTTCTTGGAAAGGGTATTGAGCACCTCTTCCACGTTTTCATAAACGCTCCCGCCTGATTTTTTCAAATAATCGCATTCACTATCACAGCATGCCTGCAGGAAGACTTCCCGTTCCTCTGCCGATAATGAAGGAAATAGAATCTCTCCGATTTCTTTCACCTGCAGCCCCATCGTCTGTTTGAAATCTTCCACTGTTAACGGTTGATTCAATTTTTCATGCTGCTCAATCTTTTCATTCCAGGCTTCTAACACGGTTTCCCGCGAGTCCCACAACGTTCCATCTAAATCAAAAATGATGCTGTCCATAAAAAATCTCCTCATTATATACATTTAATAATCCAGTTTCTCTTTTTCCATTTTACAGGAAGGCTGCAGCCGAATACCAGGAAATCATAGTAACAGTCCTATTAAAAAGAAGCATGAGAACCGTCCCCCTGCTTCCCTCTACAAAGTCTCTGATGCTTGTTTTAACAAAGAAACAAGCTGATCAGCATCAACTGATTCTCCCTTGCAGAGCTTCATCGTTTTCCTTTCGGGAGGTCCTTGGAACATTTCTTCAGGAAAATCTAGTTTTAATGGATTGAAAATGGTGAAGCTGACTGCTGCTTTTGATGTGGAGATGACTGCGGCATACTTGCCGTTTTTTAAGAAATGCGGCTTTTTGTATTGGATGCGTTCCTGTACATCAGGTATAGCTTCGTGGACAACTTCCCTGAGATTATTGGCCAGTTCGATCTGCCAGTTTTCATTTAACATATTAATAAAATCCGCTACTTCTTGATTCATTTGATCTTCCTCTCCTTTTTTCTTGGATATTCGGTATTTCTTAACATCATCTGCTGCTCCCTTAATGAGGATTCCATCACCTGCAACAGGGGGCTCTTATTGGCTTCTATTGCGGTGGAATCCCCTTCCTCCAAAGACTCTTTTTCTTTTGATATGAAGTATTTCAAAAACTTCTCCTCCTTTATAAAAGGAAGTCTTGAACATCAACAGCTCCCTTTACTTACACGACGAATCCTTTTAGGATATTTCGACATGCCGAAGAAAAATTTTATGTAGTTTATTTTTTTCCGCATTCCATCGCGCGTCTACGCAATAAAGTCCCTTCACGTTCGTTTCGAGTCAATGAAGCAGCACGTTCAAATTCTAAACGTGCCTCTTCATACCTTTCCAGCTTGAATAATAAGTCTCCTCTGACGCTCGGCAAGAGATGGTAGTTCTGCAAAGTTGGATCATTATTCAGCTCATCGACAATCTGGAGGCCAAATGCTGGGCCGAATGCCATCGAGATTGCGACTGCGCGGTTCAGTTCCACGATTGGGGAAGGCATTACCATCGATAAAGCCTCATATAGTGCGGCAATTTTTGGCCATTCCGTTTCTTCAACGGATGCCGCCTGAGCATGACAGGCAGAAATGGATGCCTGCAACGCATAGGGGCCAAGTGATCCGCCTGCTCTTTTGCTCCGTTCAAGAGCAGCCAATCCGCGCCTAATCAACAATTGATCCCACTTTGTGCGGTCCTGATCCATTAAGAGAATCGGCTGCCCTTCTGAATCTACTCGTGTTTTAAATCTTGAAAATTGGATTTCCATTAAAGCCACTAGACCGTGCACTTCCGATTCCATCGGGGCTATCTCTGCCAAAACCCGGCCAAGCCTCAATGCTTCTTGACAGAGCAACGGACGCATCCAGTGGCTTCCGGAAGATGCAGCATACCCTTCATTGAACATAAGATAAATCACTTCAAGCACCGTCGACAACCGCTGCTTCATGTCCTCTCCCACGGGCACCTCAAATGGCACTTCCTTTTGTGCCAGGGTTCTTTTGGCACGTACAATCCTTTGTGCAATAGTCGATTCTGAGGCGAAAAAGGAATGAGCAATTTCTTCTGTTGTAAGTCCGCATAACAGCCTAAGTGTCAGGGCCACTCTAGCATCTTGCGACAAAACTGGATGGCAGGTCATAAAAATGAGGCGAAGGAGATCGTCGCCAATCTCCCCATCCACCTCATCTAAGTTTTCCTCAGTAAATAAATCTGTATTTTTAGCTGCTTCTCCGTATTTTTGATCCTGCACTTTTTTCCTGCGCAAATAATCAATCGCTCGATGTTTAGCCGTCGTCATCAACCATGCTCCCGGATTTTCGGGAATTCCACTTTCCGGCCATTTTTCAAGCGCCGCCACAAAAGCGTCATGGGCAAGGTCTTCCGCAAGACCGACGTCCCGCACCATGCCTGTCAGCCTTGCGATCAGCTTTGGAGACTCAATTTTCCAAATCGCTTCAATGGTCCGATGTGTTTGAGGAATACTCACGCTTTCTTTAGCTCCTCTACTTGTTTCCGAAGGGTATTTTCCTTTTCAATCAATTCAACATCATCCGTTAAATCAGCCGCTTCAAAAACCTGCCTAAGCTCAATCTCCCCTTGGCCAAACCCATGTGGATCCGGCATCCTTAATGCCCATTCAACTGCTTCTTCTCTGGATTTCACTTCAATCAATGTATATCCAGCAATCAATTCTTTCGCCTCGGTAAATGGACCGTCGACCACTTTGGGTTTACCTCCCGCTTCCGGATAGGAAATCCTTATCCCGTTCGAGCTTGGATGAAGTCCATCTGCAGCAAGCAAGACACCTGCTTTAACCAATTCTTCATTGTATTTCTGCATCGCCTCAATCAGCTCTTGGCTTGGCATCTTTCCAGCTTCTGAATCTGCAGTCGCTTTTACAATCATCATAAATCTCATCATCTTTTCCTCCTTAATTTTCATGTGAATTTTTGATTTCATAACGTCATGGCTGAAATCGACAAGTGCAAAAATTATCTTTGAGCTGCCATAAAAAAGGCTGTAAGTTCAGGAGAGATTTTCTTTGTATTCAATTTCTTTGTATGCCCGAGTCCTTTTTTGCTTAATAGCTGTGCATTCGGGAGTGCACCGGCCAATGCTTGAGCGCTGTTCCTCAGAGAGGAAGGGCTTTCTGTTCCTTCTATAACAAGCGTGGGAATCGTGACGCCTCTCCAATTTTCAGCCGGCAGCTCCTTTCCTTCCATGTAGCCATCCAATATGGCTGCATCATACGGAAGGGTATGAGCGACTGCCATCAGATTCGCCCAGACCCCAGGCATCATGCGCATCATGCTCACAATGAATGATGGAGCCATCATCCCTTTTGTCATGAAATACTTTATTGCCTCCGCCCGGTCATTATTGGCAATCAGTTCTGCCGTATGCTGCCTGAAATTTTTTGGCGGCTTCCGATCTTCTTGTTTTACGATGAATGGAGGTTCATGCAGTGCCAATTTTGTAATATTCAACCCTGCTTCTGCTCCCCTCATAGCCAGTGCAGCGCCTGAAGACAGCCCCCAAACAAATGCCGATCCACCCGCTTCCTCAATCATCGCCTGAAGGTCTTCCACCTCCCGCTCCACTTCGTACGAATGGGCATCGCCGCTGTCCCCACGTCCCCTGCGGTCATAGTTGTACACGGTAAAATACTCCGACAGCATATTTGCAAGCTCAACCTGCTGCGGGAATTTCCGGTAGCTGAATGCCCCTGCCACTAATATAAGCGCCGGTCCATTCCCCATTTTGTCATAAGCAATATTCGTTCCATCTTTTGAAATAACGGTATACATTCCGTTTTCCTCCTCTGTCATCCTAAGAATTTGTGATTCTAATAAGACAACGAACGGGTATTTTCAAAATCGACACACTCAAAAACTTTTTTTAAAATTTTTTTGAGAAATTCACAACGCATTCATCTTACATTTAAAATACTCCAGCATATCCAATATTTCCTCTAAACATGAGGGACAATTTGAAGTTCTTCTGCAGTTGGGACAGGATGCATTTGCGCATAAATAAAAAGCGCGCTGAACAAGTTTTGTTCAGCGCGCCAATATCTAAAAGCATGAGTTCAATTCGGGATTTGGAAGCATGAGAACCGTCCCGCTGCTTCCTATGCATGCTTCTGAAGCTGCACACATAAATCGCGGTAGGCTTCTGATTCCTGGATCATCCCCTTCTCCCGATAGATCTTGGATACCCATTGGACTGGATGGGGATCAGCGGGCTCGAGCTCCATTTCCCAGCTAAAACACTCGAGGGCTTTATCCAGCTGCTTAAATTCGTAATACATTTTTCCAAGCGTTTGCATTTGGTCTAAGTCGTCACTGATCTGATGCATCGTATCTATGGTTTTAAAGATCCGCAGTATTTCATTATTTGCTTTCAAAGGCTTGAGCCATTCCTTCATATAAGCTAAGTCATTTGTTTTTAATAAGGTAATGACGAATTTATTCAGAAGCTGCTCGGATTTTTCCGGGTACGAATGCATGACCGATTTCAGCAGGGTTTGTAATGTTTCGGGCTGTATTGAATGTGTTTCTGGATCCATCTGTTCCAACATGTCGCCCAGCAGTTGAACTTGTGCGCTGTCCAGGGTGAATTCATGGTTATTGACCATTCGGAAAACCCCATCGGTATGATGGCTTTGTAAGTATCTTTTGAATAAATCCTTTTGTAAAGGAAGATAGGAAGGGATTTGAAGGGATAATTTTTCTAAAATATCCATCGTTTCATTTTCGGTAAAATGCTGTTGAAGCAGATTAGTGAAGGTGCTGTAATGCTCAGCAGAAGGGATTGAGGTTAGCTTATAAATGTACAGGGCAGTCAATTCGATCCAGCGGGATTCTTTTTCCAGCAGTGAGGCAAGCTGCTCGAAACAATAATCATCATGTTTTTGGGAAAATAACATGTTTTCCGCAGTAAGCAGATCTTTCGCCATCAGTTTCTCAGGCTTTTCAGTGTAGAGATTGGCAAATTTATTGAACATGATGTTATGGGCAAGCTCTTTTACCAAACTATGTTTCGGTGCAAAATCCATTAAAATGCGGACGATTTGGTAGCCGAGAAACATCTGCCCGTTTCGGCGGTATGTATAATAGATGGATTTCAGTTCTTCAAATAGTTGTTTTTTAGGAATGACGGATTCAAAAAATGTGAGAATGAAGGCTTTTTCCTGCGGAGTATATAATGTATCTAATTTTCTCAGTAATGGTTGAAAACTGTTGATCTGACAGGGGTGATTGGAAGTAATCAATGAATGGATGAGCGGATGAGGTGATTGGATAACGATGCCTTTTTTATAAGCCTGTTCAATGTAGGAATGACGGGCAACTCTTTTCGCTTTTTTCGCAGTGAGGAAACGGGATTTATAAAAGAACAAATAGTACAATTCATTGTCCCCGCTAATCGCTTCGATGATCTCCCCTTGCAAATAAAATGCGGCGTTTTGAGGCTGCAGCTGAATCTCTTTATGATGATCATACAATTTAATCTGATTCTCCATCATATCCAAACCCCTTTATTATAGTATTTACTACTACTACTATAACATAGTTTGGATGTGGAAGCGTGGGGACGGTTCTTGTGCTTCCGAAGTTCATGGGAAGCATGCGAACCGTACCTCTGCATCAATGAAAAAAAGGGGGACAACTCCCCCTCCATCACAACAATTTCTTCAATCCACGCTTCGCTTCCATGCACGCCGCCAGCTCTTTATCGATGCGGTTATATTCTTCCGTATCCCTCACCAAGAAACTAATCTTGCCCAGAAGCTCCGTCATTTTTGTTTCCACTAGAGCCAATTCTTCAAGGACATTTCGTTCTTCCTGTGAATGTACGTTCTTTTTTCGTTCCTCATATTCTTTCAATCCTAGATCAAAAGGCTGGATCATTCCGTTTTCAATGACCAGCAATTTATTACACAGCTTTTCAATCAAATAGCGGTCATGCGACACGATGATCAAGGTACCGGTAAACGTACTCAGCGTTCTCTCCAGCTCTTCCCTGCTCGGCAAATCCAAATGGTTGGTCGGTTCATCTAAAATCAACAAGTCATATTCCATCAGTATCATTTGAATGAGCTTGATCCTCGTCCGCTCCCCCAGGCTTAACTGCGAAATCGGCTTCTGGAGGATTTCCTGCCCGATCCCCATCGTTGAAATGAGGGTTCTCGCTTTCGTCTGCAGATGCTTCTCTGTCAGATCCAAATATTCCAAAGGCGTCTTTTCGCTTGGAAGATCGCTCACATCCTGCGATAGGTAGGCGCATTTCGTCGATTCACTGATCCATAGTTCACCGCCCGTAAGCGCCTCTTTTTGAAGCAAGATATTGATGAATGTCGTTTTCCCGGCTCCATTTGGTCCAAGCAAGCCGATCCGTTCCCCATGCTTTACATAAAAATTGCTTTTATCAAACAGCAAACGGCTGCCAAATTCTTTCTTGATGCCTTTTGCTTCAAGAATCCGTTTCCCCCGCTTGATGTCTGACTCAAATTGAAACGTAACGGATTTCTCTTCTTTCGGCTTCTTCACTTCATTCTTTGATAATTCCAGATTCAGCCGTTTCATCTTAGACTTTACCTGGTTATCGGTTTTCTTCGCCTTAGCCCGCTCGAATTCGCGCAGCCCCATCTGGCGGTTTTCCGAATCTGATCCGCCTTTTCCCGCTTCGCGATGGGCTTTCGCTGACCACTCTTTTAAATTGGTAATCTGTTTTTCGATCATCTCTACCTTCCGCTGCTGCTTTTCATAATCCCGCTTATTCTGTTCATACCTTCTTTGCTTCTCCTGTTGATACGCGGAGTAATTCCCGTCAAATATCGTAAGCTCGCCATCTTCCAACTCAAATATTTTCGAGACGGTTTCATCTAAAAAGTAGCGGTCATGAGAAATGATGATGGCAGCACCCGTGTAGCTTCTTACCTCATCAATCAGCCAGCCCACCCCCTGCATATCCATATGGTTGGTCGGTTCATCCAAGATCAAGAACTCCGGCGAATTCGCCCAGATTTTCGCAAGAGACAACTTCAGCTTTTCTCCGCCGCTCAAGTTTCCAAACTCCTCTTGATCCAAACGATCCTTCGCCAGACCAAGCAGCTTGCTCGTCTCCATTAACTTCTCCCCATCATTCAACAGTTCAGAATCAATCGATAGTGAGTAGTCTGTCGACTGCGGCAAGTAGCCGATTCTCAAATTTGCCGGCCACATCGTCACGGATCCTTTGTCAGGCTTCATCATGTCCATAAGAATTTTTACAAACGTTGACTTCCCTGCACCATTCCAGCCGACAAGCCCGATCTTCTCCCCTTTTCGTATTTCAAATTGAACATCCCGCAGGATCTCCCGTTCTCCAAAACTTTTCTGCAATCCTTTTCCTTGTATGACCATTGTCATAACTATCACCTCTGTTTACGTTCTTTTTGAGAGGTTTTTTAAAAAATAAAAGCCTCTCCAAGAACCCTGGAGAGGCTAGATCTATATCCATCACAAATAAACTTGCGCACGTTTAATTCCATACAAATAAAGGCACAAAAAAGCTTTGTGTATATTTGTACTGCAAACGGCAAAGGCTCGTATGGACAGACTAATCCTATTTCTCCAGGTTCTCATTTTCATATTCATATGAGTGTTATCCCTTCCAAAATAAGATCAAATCCACATTCGCTCAGTACCATTCCTTTTCTAGATTTCAAACTTTCATCATTAGTATATTTTTACATGGATAGGAATGTCAATGATTTTTTGTAAAGTTAATCAGTCGCTGCTGAAGAAGCAGCTGCCTGGTCGGCCTTCACACAATCAATCGCCACAACCAATGCAATAAGAATGGTCTCCATCTCATCTTTCAAAACTTGGACCCTGTAGCTGTCGCCCCAAGTGAACCATTCTTTGCTCACCTGACCGATGACTTCCCCATTCTGCAGGACCTGAAAATCCATATCCAGCCAGTTCCCCTCAACCTCAATTCCCGCAGCATCAATCGTGTAGCGTGCTTTCAAGAAAGAAAACTCTTTCTTGATGGTCAATACTTCCTGCCCATTTACCTCTACAAAAAACTTTGGCAAAAAGCTCATGACCTTTTTCGTGACAAGAGCAACCTCTTCCCCATCCGTATTCATAACGGAAAACGTCTTTGGGATCTTCAAGAAGCTCCCTTCAACATAATAAGCATCATTCTCCTCTTGATCCTTGACCGTAAACTTGCTGTTCAAACTGAACACCTTTTGCTTAATATAAAGCTGTTTCATCCTGCACCCCTCTCCCACAATAAAAGAATATTCCATTAATTACATTTTAACACATGGGACATGGGGACAGGTTTACTGTCCCACTTCCACTGGCAGCCAGCAGGCATTTCCGGATTATCACCATAATAGAAAAAGCCCTGCACCACCACCACCAAGGTGATACAGGACTTTATCGGATTAATATTTATATTGGAAAGCACCAGTACGGCCACGTCTAATACTCGGCTGCTACATCACGACCTGCTTCTTCGCCTCTGCAGCCGCCCGCTCAATGGCGTTCACCCACTCTCCTGCTTTATTCACTACATAGCGCACCTCATGCCCCTCGTGTGTGGTCACTTTCAATCCATTATTGATCAGTGGAAGCCCCAGCAGCCTAGAGCGTTCACGCTCCACTTTCGAAATATCCGTCAATGGAAGATACGTTTCCTCTCTCTGAAAATTAATAGCATGAGGCTTATGGTGAAGCATTTCTGAACTCAGGTATAGCTTGCCGCCAACGGCCTCTTTGCCTTTCCACATGTTGGCTAACCCCTCACGAATGTAGTGCGTTTCTTTCATTCATCATCTTCCCTTCGCATTTAGAATATTATTCTCCGATTCTGATGCCTTTACAAGAAATCAAATCTGCCCGAATGAAGCTATCACTACACAATACCCAAAAATCCCCAAATTAACATACTTCATTCTAAAAAAAGATGCTCCCTGTTCAATACAGGAAGCATCTCATACATTCGAGAGAAAAGTTCATTATTGATAAAGTTTTCTCCCTGAATTTAATTTAACGGAGCCTTTTTTGGCTAAGACAAAGTAAGATAAAAAGGCCAAGAAGCTTGCGGAAAACATTACAATTCCCATTGGGATCGCTGTATATTCCCCTGCAATTCCGACTAATGGAGATGTCAGGGAGCCTAGCAGGAATGGCAGCACACCCAACAGCGCCGACGCACTTCCAGCCATATGCCCCTTGGTTTCCATTGCCAAGGAGAAAGAAGATGTCCCGATGATGCTGATGGACATAACCACAAAGAAAATCGGAATCGCAACAGCAATCAATGGTGCTTTTAAGATTAGCGCAAAAAGCAGCACCAATGCAGCTGTATTAGAAAGAAGCAGACCGATCTTCAAGAAGGTTTTCTCAGTAAAAATCGCAAAGCGGCCAACAAGCTGAGTACCAATGATCAACCCGATGCCATTGACCCCAAATAGGAAGCTAAAGGTTTGAGGCGAAACGCCGTATATATTCTGATAGACAAAGGAAATGCCAGATACATAGGCAAAAATGCCGGCGACAGTAAAGGCCTGTGTAAAGGCGTATCCTGCAAATTCACGGTCCTTCAGCAAAGAACCAAAGTTTCCAATAACTTGTTTAAAATTACTTGGAATACGCTTCTCAACAGGCAGCGTCTCCTCCAGTTTCATCGTAACCGTCAACGTTAGAATTAGACCAATGCAAGCCAGGACAATGAAAACACCTTTCCAATTAGCAAACTCAAGGATCAAGCCACCAGAAATCGGAGCCACAATCGGACCGAGATTCCCGATCAACATCAATGATGCAAAAAACTTCGTTAGTTCCCTTCCGCTATAAAGATCCCGCACAACGGCTCTGGAAATAACAAGCCCACCCGCTGCCGCAAACCCTTGAATAAAACGGGCTACAATCAAAGTGTAAATATTCGGTGCCGCAGCACATGCCAATGAAGACAGTAAATACAAGCTAAGAAAAATAATGAGCGGCTTTCGACGGCCCGTTATATCACTTAACGGACCTATCAGCAATTGCCCTAAGCCCAACCCCAGCAAGCAAGTAGTCAAACTGACCTGCACCAGAGAAGCATGCGTATGGAAATCATTCACAATCGTTGGAAACGAAGGCAAATAAGTATCTATCGTAAAAGGACCAATAAGCGAAAGCGACCCTAATAAAAGAGCAAGCTGCAGCCGCTTGGACTTTGATAAAGTATTCAAATCTATATTCCCCCATCTAGTTGTATAATAAAATCACACTTTACTAAGTGTATAACTTTAAACATAAACTTTCACTAAAAAAGTTTTGGGACATGGGGACAGGTTTAGTGTCCCACTTCAATTGATGTGAAGCAGAACCGTTCCCCCCGCACCTCTCACTTTCCAAACAAAAAAAATCCCCGAACAAAAAAGTCCAGAGGGATTTCAAAAGTGTATGGCCAAAAGCTACTATGACAGGTTCTCATATGACCCAAGCAGTTGGAAAAGTCGGTAGATATAACCCATACATCCTTCACACTACCTATAGTTAATAATTAACCAACCATAATAAGGATTCCATAAATGAAAACCGCTATAGGGAAAATAATAAAAACCAAGTTAAATAGTTGAAAAAATCTCAACAAAAGAATCCGATTTTTCCCTTCTAACTTTCTAATGTATATAAGAGACATCAAACCGATTATAGGTGTAAAGAAACCCGTTACTCCGTAATTTGGATCAGAGGCATCGATTAATTCTTCAATAAGGAATGCCGAGAATAGTAGATTGATAGCGAATAATATCAGTGGAATCAGTATACTCACTTTTTTCATCGTAATATCAAGCAATTAAACAACCTCCTTACTATAACTTTAATTAACCTTCGTTCTCTTATAATTATTCTTATTGCGTACAAAGAGCAAAGTAAACAGCTGCCTCGAGATGATGTATGCAAATGCACCTATTGGAATGGCATACAAGTCCAGCCACAAGCTATCCTGATATTGTTCCGGATGTTTAAACAACTGTGGCGTTTGAATTCCGCCAACTATCAATGAAGGCACCAAGAAGAACAGCCAAGGGTTTAACACCCATTTCACCTGTACCAGACTGGAAATGGCTTCATACAAAACCTCGCCTAACCCGGCGATAATGGTCACTATGAACATTCCCATCAACACACTGTATGCTGGTAAATGATTGTCAAATTCCGGGTGGTAGTATTCCATAGAAGAATAGGAAACAAGGCATATAAACCCAGTAACAAAAATAACACTCCACACAAATCGAATTGGCTTATAATAGGGAAAAAGTGTCCTCTTTAGCTGGCGATTCAATTCATCTTGATTACCAAAGGATTTAATTGCGTACCGGATTGCTTTTTCTTCAGAATATTCTTTAATGATAAGTTCTTTGACATGGTCCTGAAGGTGTATATAAATCTCTTCCCTTAATTCCTTCTGTTCATCGTCCGGCAAATCCAAGGTGATTTCATTTACATACTTCTCGATTATCTCCTTCACGATAACCCCTCCACTGTATTTTCAATTAACTTATTGATTTGTTTCCAGTTCAGCAGCTTTTCCTTCAAAACAGTGCGCCCGGTTTTGGTAATTGAGTAATATTTCCTCCGGCCGCCATCCGATCCCTGACTCCAATACGATGTCACACATTCCTTTTTCTCCAGCCTCTTTAAAGCAGGGTACAGTGTTCCCTCATTCATATGGTAGGCATCATCACTTAATACCCGTAATTTTTTTGTCATCTCATAACCATAACAATCCGCTTCCGCTAATAATGAAAGCAATAATATTTCAATACTGCCCTTCAGAAGCTCCCTGTCCATGACATAACCTCCATTTATTTACATTAACATTGTATAACTATTTACATCGTATAACAATGCATTTATAGAAATAATTGCCATTAAATACAATCACTATCATTTCAAACAGAACAACATTAAAAATAGCGCATTCAATGAAAGGACAATTCAATTTGAGTTATTTTTTTAAAAATGAAAAAGCCTCCTTAAAAGTTAAATCAACTAATGAGGAGCCTTTTTACTTTATGTTAGCAATTTGTTAGCAAATTACTTCAAAACCCTAATTCAAAACAAAAAAACCCCCGAACCAATAAGGTCCAGAGGGATTTTTCAAAAAGGTCTGGGCAATGATTACATCATTCCGCCCATTCCACCCATACCGCCCATGCCGCTCATGTCTGGCATGCCGCCGTTTTCTTCAGGGATGTCTGCTACTACTGCTTCAGTAGTTAGGAACATCGCTGCTACGGATGCTGCGTTTTGAAGGGCTGAACGAGTTACTTTTGTTGGGTCAACGATACCGGATTCGATCATGTTTACCCATTCGCCAGTTGCTGCGTTGAAACCTACGCCGATTTCTTCGCGTTTTAGACGGTCTACTACGATAGATCCTTCTAGGCCAGCGTTGTGGGAGATTTGACGGATTGGCTCTTCCAATGCGCGAAGAACGATGTTTACACCAGTTGCAACGTCGCCTTCTGCATCGATAGAAGCAACTTTATTGTATACGTTCACTAGAGCTGTACCACCACCGGATACGATTCCTTCTTCTACTGCTGCGCGAGTAGAGTTCAAGGCGTCTTCGATGCGAAGTTTGCGCTCTTTCAATTCTGTTTCAGTTGCTGCACCGACTTTAACCACTGCAACACCGCCAGCTAGCTTAGCTAGGCGCTCTTGTAGTTTTTCACGGTCGAATTCAGAAGAAGTTTCTTCTAATTGAGCGCGGATTTGGTTAACGCGGGCTGCGATTTTATCAGACTCGCCAGAACCTTCAACAACCGTTGTGTTTTCTTTCGTAACAACAACTTTCGCTGCACGGCCCAATTGAGTGATGTTTGCAGATTTAAGATCCAAGCCAAGATCTTCAGTGATTACTTCACCGCCAGTAAGGACGGCAAGGTCTTCAAGCATTGCTTTACGGCGATCGCCGAAGCCAGGAGCTTTAACAGCTACTGCATTGAATGTTCCGCGAAGTTTGTTCACTACTAATGTAGCAAGTGCTTCACCTTCAACATCTTCTGCAACAAGCAATAATGGCTTGCCTTGCTGTACCACTTGCTCAAGGACAGGAAGAATTTCCTGGATGCTTGTGATTTTCTTGTCTGTGATCAAGATGTATGGATTTTCAAGGACTGCTTCCATTTTGTCGGAATCAGTTACCATATATGGAGATGCATATCCACGGTCGAATTGCATACCTTCCACTACATCAAGCTCTGTAGAGAATCCTTTAGATTCTTCGATTGTGATAACGCCGTCGTTTCCAACGCGCTCCATTGCTTCTGCAATCAATTGGCCAACTTCTTCGTCAGCTGCAGAGATTGCTGCAACTTGTGCGATGGAAGCTTTGCCTTCGATTGGCTTAGAGATCGCTTTAAGTTCTTCAATAGCAGTTTGAACCGCTTTTTCGATTCCTTTGCGAAGTCCAACCGGATTTGCACCAGCTGTTACGTTTTTAAGGCCTTCACGGATCATTGCCTGCGCAAGAACCGTTGCAGTTGTTGTACCGTCACCGGCAACATCGTTTGTTTTGCTTGCTACTTCAGCTACAAGCTTTGCACCCATGTTTTCGAATGCATCTTCAAGTTCGATTTCTTTCGCAATTGTAACACCGTCATTTGTGATCAACGGAGAACCATATTTTTTCTCAAGAACCACGTTGCGTCCTTTTGGTCCAAGCGTTACTTTTACTGCATTTGCTAATTTATCTACACCGCGAAGCATGGAACGGCGTGCTTCTTCGCTGAATTTAATTTCCTTAGCCATTATGAAACAACCTCCTCAAATTTTATCGATGAATGTTGAATTGGATTATTTGCCTACTACTGCTAAAATATCGCTTTCGCGAAGGATTAAATATTCAGTTCCTTGGTATTTCACTTCTGTACCAGCATACTTAGAGAAGATGATGCGGTCTTCTACAGCTACTTCAAGAGCCACGCGCTCTCCGCTTTCTAATACACGGCCTGTACCGACAGCAACGATTTTACCTTCTTGCGGCTTTTCTTTTGCTGAGTCTGGCAGCACGATTCCGCTAGCCGTTTTTTCCTCTGACTCTACTAGTTCGATAATGACGCGGTCACCTAGTGGTTTTAACAAGTGAAACAACCTCCTCAGAAATAATATGTAATTGGTTATTTATTAGCACTCTTACTCATTGAGTGCTAACACAATTATTATATTAAATAACTCATGCCCATTTTGCAAGCGGGAACCCATAATTTTTTTTGAAAAAAATCCTCCAAATTTCGCGTACCCCGTCCCCTTTTGGCACACCTTGATAATATATGCTTATCCAATGGCTTTATTCTGTTATTATCGAGGAATGGTTCAAATTTGAACATGCAGGGGATAACTAGTAGAATGGACAGTGATTTCACTTTATTCGGAGAGGAAGTCAGCCACTGTGAAAAAAGAGTATGGCTATATACTGATTGCCTATATCATCATGCAGCTATCCAGCCTGATCGGATATCCGCTTGTCAATAAAATCGGCACCTCTGTATTTGATGTAAATGAGAATCGGATGGAGTCATTGACTACTGTCATTTGGATTGTTTTCAGCTTCACCGCTGCTCTTCTTTATGTACTGTTCATATTGCGAAAAACCGAAAAACATACCAAAATTGACAAAGCTGAACCGCTTTCCGTTGGAGCTTCTATCCTTTGGGCCATTGGCGGGGTCTTCCTTGCGTTCATTGCCCAGTCTGTCGCCATTAATATAGAAGCGATGCTCGGGATCAAAATGGGTTCAAAAAATACAGAAACGATTATTAACATTATCGAGGCCGCTCCGATTGTCATCTTCGTCAGTTCGGTAGTCGGACCTATATTGGAAGAGATTGTTTTTAGAAAAATTATCTTTGGAAGTCTGTACGAAAGATTTTCGTTCTTTCCATCTGCACTCATCAGTTCTTTGATATTTGGAATCGCTCATTTTGAGCCTATCCATATCATTTTATATACGGCCATGGGCTTTACGTTTGCCTTCTTATATATACGTACAAAGAGGATCATCGTTCCCATTGTGGCCCATGTCACGATGAATACCATCGTGGTGGTCGCACAATCGGTCTTTAAAGATGATATCGAGAGAATGATGAACGAAGCAGATAAGATCCAAGGATTCATTGGAGGATTTTTCACATGAGGCCGTCACCATTATTTTCAGGATTTTTCTACTGCGTTTTAGGCGTATTCTTCACGATCTTCGCCATCCAAAATGTCAATGACCACGGCTGGGGATTCTTTGCATTCATCCTTGTTTTCCTGGCTACCCTTGATTTTGGATCTGGAATACGGATGATCATGCTGCATTTTCGGATTAAACGTAAACTGAATGAAAGCAAAAAGAAATAGACCTTCCGCTATGGGAGGTCTATTTTTTCGCACTATATTTTAATCTTCTTCTCTTGATTCTTCCTGCTCCTGCAGCTTCTCTGCCTCAAGCGATTTGCGGTATCCGATCCTCGCAATGGCGATGCTGATCTCATAAAGAATCAACAGCGGGACCGTCACCATCATATGGGACACGATATCCGGAGGCGTAATGATCGCCGCGATGACAAGAAGGATAAAGTAAGCATACTTCCGGATTTTCCCGAGGAACATCGGCGTGACAATTCCGAGCCTTGTCAAAAACAGCATGACCACCGGCAGCTGGAATAGGAAACCGAACGGCACGGTAATCTGGAATAAGAACTGGAAGTATTCGTTGATTCCGATGACTTGCTGGATCTCCATATCCCCTGACAAATTCATCATGAACTTGATGATATTCGGGAAAAGGATGAAGTAGGAGAACGCCAGCCCTGCCAAGAACAGGATGACGGAAAATGGTATGTAGCTGAGCGTCACTTTACGTTCCCGTTCATACAATCCCGGGCTGATGAACGCCCACAATTGGTAGAGGATCACAGGAGAAGTCAGGATCACCGCTAAGAAGAAGATCATTTCCATATATACTTTGAATGGATCTGTTATGCGAAATGCATTCATCGTCAGCTGGCTTGCTTCATCCGCATGCTGAAGAAAACGGATCAGCGGCTGGGAGATGAAGAAGCTTGCCACGATAGCAACGAAGAAGAAAACGACTACAATGATGAGCCGTTTTCTCAATTCGCCTATATGTTCAAAAATCGTCATATCTTTTTGATTCATTGCTCAATCATCCTATCATTACTTGGAGCTGTCATTTTTAACATCATCATCGTCGTCAGCCAAGCCTTTTGTTGCGTTTTTGAATTCGCGCAATGTATTTCCAGCAGCTTTTCCAAGTTCAGGCAACTTCTTCGGCCCAAAAATGAGCAATGCTACAAATACGATCACAATCATACTACCTACACCTACCATTGCGCACACCTCCCTTTTATTAACATCATAACGGAAAAAATTTGTAATGGCTATTCCGTTTTGCTTTCTTCCTGTGACAAATCTGTTTCATCCATCGGATAATGCTTCAGGAAATAAACCAATGACTGCAGCTCAACCGCAAGATCGATGTGATGGACCCGGATGGAGTTCGGGACATTCAGCCTGGCCGGTGTGAAATTCAAAATCCCTTTCACATTGGCTTGTACAAGATGATCCGTGATGCTTTGCGCCACTTGAGCCGGCACCGTCAAAATAGCTACGGTAATCCCTGAATCGGCAAGCTTCTCTTCTAGATTCTTCAGGCTGTAGATGGGGACATCCCCGATAGAAGATCCGATTTTTTCATCATCGATATCAAACGCCATCTCGATCTTCGTATTGTTATTTTTAAGAAAGTTATAATGAAGAAATGCGGTACCTAAGTTGCCGACGCCGATCAGCGCAACCTTGGTCAATTCATCCTGGTCAAGGGTTTTGCTGAAAAACGAGAGCAAGTAATTCACATTATAGCCATATCCCTTTTTCCCCAACGCTCCAAAGTAGGAAAAATCCCGGCGGATCGTGGCGGAATCGACTTTGACCGCTTCGCTCAGTTCAGCAGAGGACACCCTCTGTTTCCCCGATGAATGCAAGTTCTTCAAAAAACGATAATATAATGGCAAACGCTTTGCTGTTGCTTGTGGTATTTTAGTTAACTCCTGCGTCATAAATTCAACCCCTAAAACGTTAATTCCTTAATCTTCAATCAATCGCTTATAGTCGGGGCTCGAAACTCCCCCGGTCTTCTCAAGCAACTGGGTAGGTCCGATCACCATGCCTTTATCGACCGCTTTGCACATATCGTAGATCGTCAGTGCAGTGACGGATGCAGCTGTTAACGCTTCCATTTCCACCCCGGTGCTTCCCTTCGTTTTGACGGAAACGGTGATCTCCAACTGATGGTCTTCCCCTGCTTCTTTCCATTTAAATGAGATATCGATCCCTTTCAATGGAATGGGGTGGCACATCGGGATGATGTCCCATGTTTTCTTGGCAGCCATGATTCCAGCTACTTGGGCCACTCCAAGGACATCGCCTTTTTTATTCTCGTTGTTCTGTATCTGTCTGTAGACAACCTGATTGACAGTGATGGAAGAAAGTGCGACAGCCGTCCGCGTTGTATCCGGCTTATTGCTGACATCGACCATTCTCGCCCTGCCTTCTTCATTAAAATGAGTAAAGTCCTTCATAAGCTGACACCTCTTTGTTCATGATACACTATTTTTCCTCTATTGTCTGTTGCATGTTGAATATCCACTTATATTGCCGAAATGGCCCGGGATGCGATAAACTTGTACTAATGGAAACGAATAGTAATCAGGTTTCCGGCATTCATAGAGGTGAATAAAAATGATACTACTGCAAGTTCATCAGCTTACAAAATTATTTGGTGCTGAACTTATTTTATCGAATATAAAGCTAGAAGTACAAACAAGAGACCGCATCGCCCTCGTCGGAAGAAACGGCGCAGGGAAATCGACTCTGTTAAAGATCATTGCAGGGCATATGTCCCACGACTCAGGCGAGATCATGAAGCCAAAGGAAGTCTCCATCGGCTATCTCGCACAGAACACCGGACTCGAGTCATCGCTGTCCATCTGGGAAGAAATGCTTCTGGTCTTCAAAGATCTCCAGGAGATGGAAAAGGAGCTGCGTTCCCTCGAACAAAGCATGGCAGACCCCTCCATCTATGAAGATGAGGAACGGTACAGCCGACTCCTGAAGGAATATGACCAGCTGCAAGTCAAATTCAAGGATCAAGGCGGCTATCAGTTCGAAGCGGACATCCGCTCCGTCCTGCATGGGCTGAACTTCGCATCATTTGACTACGACACGAAAATCTCCGCACTCAGCGGAGGACAGAAGACACGTCTTGCCCTTGGGAAGCTTCTATTGACGAAACCGGACATTCTCATCCTGGATGAGCCGACCAACCACTTGGACATCGATACACTGTCCTGGCTGGAGCAATACCTTCAAGGCTATCCCGGTGCGGTACTGATCGTGTCCCATGACCGCTACTTCCTTGATAAAGTCGTGAATCAAGTGTACGAAGTCTCCAGAAAGAAAATCAGCAAATACAAAGGCAACTATAGTTCCTACCTCGATCAAAAGGCAGACGAGTACGAACGGAATATGAAGCAGTACGAGAAACAGCAGGAAGAAGTCGCAAAGCTTCAGGACTTCATCCAGAAGAACCTTGCACGTGCGTCGACGACGAAGCGGGCGCAAAGCAGGCGGAAGCAATTAGATCGTATGGAATTGATGGATAAGCCGCTCGGGGATGAAAAATCCGCCAGCTTCCATTTTGAAATTGAAAGGCAGAGCGGCAATGAAGTGCTCCAAGTCACGGATGGCTCTATTGGATACAATGGACAAGCCGTATCGAATGGCATCAATGTTCGCATCACAAAAGGCGAGAGCATTGCCCTTGTCGGTCCAAATGGAATCGGCAAATCCACACTGCTAAAAACCATCGTTGAAAGGCTTCCCCTCCTCCAAGGGAATGTCCATCTCGGCACAAACGTTTCCATTGGCTACTATGACCAGGAACAGGCAGAGCTTTCTTCCAATAAAACGGTGCTCAGTGAACTGTGGGACGAATATGCGATGAAAACGGAGAAGGAAATAAGAACGGTGCTCGGCAACTTCCTCTTTTCCGGAGATGACGTTCTTAAGCCCGTCCATGCACTGAGCGGCGGTGAAAAAGCCCGTCTTGCCCTTTCAAAGCTCATGATGCAGCGGTGCAATTTCCTGATTCTCGATGAGCCTACGAACCACTTGGATCTCGACAGCAAGGAAGTTTTGGAGAATTCTTTGATTGACTATCCGGGCACCATTTTATTTGTGTCCCACGACCGCTATTTTATCAACCGGATTGCCACAAAAGTTGTGGAGCTATCTGAAGATGGTGCACAGGAATACCTCGGGGACTACGATTATTTCATTGAGAAAAAGAACGAAATGATCGAGCTGGCAGAATGGGAGAACAATCAGTCTCCTGCAGCAGCCTCCACGAAACAGGAATCATCCACTGATAAACAAAGCTTCTTAAAAGATAAGGAAGCCAAAAAGCTGGAGCGTCAGCGAAAAAGAAGAATTGAAGAAATCGAAGAAAAGATGGAAGAGCTTGAGGCCATCGTAGCGGAAAAAGAAGAACTCCTCTGCGACCCGGAAGTCTTTCAGGACCACGAAAAAGTAATGAAATACAACGAAATCATCCAATCTTCCAAAGCAGAAATCGAAACGTTGATGGAAGAATGGGCTGAACTCGAAGAACTATTACAAGATTAGAATATAAAAGATGATGGCCTGTGTCGGGCCATCATCTTTTTTTCACAGGTTATTCTACAATTATCAACAAATTTGTACACAGAGAAAGGTTGGTTTTAACGTTATTCACAGAGTTTTTCCACATTGTCCACAAGACACTTTCAAGTAATCCACAGAAATAACAGTTTATCCACAGGTGATTGTTGATAGTTTTACACACCAAAACGACATTTATCTACAACTTATGCACAAGCTGTGCACAAAACATTTGTTCTTATTTTAGTGGATTGCCCTCACTTTGGATGCTTCCCGGAAAGGCTTTGGATTTGGATTCTTTTGAAAGTGCTGTGTCAAATCTTCCAGTATGGCGCTGGCAGTTGGAAGCCCCCCTGCCCCCGGCCCTTGCAGAAACAGCCTTCCCAATAAATCGGTATGCACAACAATTCCATTATCCACACCCTCTACATGATACAAAGGATGGGTTTCATTTAATGATTGAGGTTCAACCGCCGCGGTGATATTTCCGTCTTCATCTTTTCCAATGGAAGCAACCAATTTAATTCGCTGCCCTCCCGCAGATGCCTCCTCGAAATCCTTTATCGAAAGCTCGTTGATACCCGTGCACTCTACCTTTTTCCACTCAGGCTGCTTGCCAAATACGAGCTCGCTGATAATCATCAGTTTATAAAAGGAGTCTTTCCCAAGGATATCATTCGATGGATCCGCTTCAGCGTAGCCATTCCGCTGTGCCCTCTTAAGCGCTTCATCAAATGAAATGCCTTCTCCCCTCATTGTGGATAAGATAAAATTAGAGGTCCCATTCAATATTCCTTCGATTTTTGAAACGCGGTTGGCATGCAACAACTGATTGAGGACAGCAATGATAGGGATTCCACCCGCAACGGCTGCTTCAAAATGAAATTCTGTTCCATTCGCATCCGCTTCCCTCCGCAGTTTTTCCCCTTTATGGGCGGCCATTTCTTTATTGGCTGTTATGACCGGAATGCCGGCATTTAAAAACTTCACTCCATACGTGTATGCAGGCTCCACCCCTACGATGGCTTCTATGGCAGCGTCGATCTTCGGCAGCTCCAGCAATTTCTTAAAATCTGTCGTGACCAGAACGTCACTCGCAATATTTCGCGGTTTGCGGGCATCCTTCACAAGGACCCCCTTCACCACAATTTCCGTTCCAAGTATTTTTCTTAAACCATCCTGATGGGAGGCAATGGTGCGGTAGACACTTTCTCCAACAGTTCCAAAACCGAGCAGTACCACATTAATCGGCATCCAATCTCTCCTTTATGAAAGGTCCCCACTTCTCAAATTCAACGAGGAACCCGTCATGGCCATATTTTGTTTCAATTTCGATAAAATCAGAGCGGGAGCCAAACTTTTGAAGCCGTTCCGCAGCTTCTTTCATGACCTCCGGGGGATATAAAAGATCGTCCTTATAGGCAATGAACAGTGTTTCCGCTTTAATTTTACTCAGTGCGCTCTCAATCCCGTCCCGCTCCCTTCCGATATCATGGGAGTCCATGGCTTTCAGTAAATAAATATAGCTGTTAGCGTCAAATCGTCTCGTCAATTTCTCTCCCTGGTAATGCAGATAGCTTTCCACGTCATATTCCAGGCCGCCAATCCCGCTTTCATCCTGGATTCGCCTTCTCTGGGATTTTTCATTAAAGGCATCCCGTGAACGATAAGTCACCATTCCAATCATTCTCGCTGTACTCAAACCATTCAGAGGCGGGGCGCTCACGGTGTATTTTCCATTCTTCCAGAGAGGGTCGTCATAGATGGCTTTCCTCCCGATTGCATTAAACGCGATCCCATAGTCTGATAAGGCAGGTGTGACAGCAAGCGGAATCAGTAGATTCATAAAAGCAGGATGCATGATGCCGAACTCCAAGGTCTGCATCCCCCCCAGTGAACCTCCTATGACCGCATGAAGATGGCGGATGCCCAGCTGTTTCAGTGCTTCATACTGCACGGTAACCATATCCCTAATTGTAATCAGGGGAAAATCCGTCTGGTACAGCGCCCCCACACCCGACCGCTCACTTGCTGGACCGGTTGTTCCGTCGCAGCCGCCAAGTACATTCATCGTGATGACCTGCCAATCCTTTGTATCGATGAAACCTCCATGCCCGATCAACCCAGCCCACCAGCCAGGCTCATCTACAGTTCCGACTGCGCGGTGATTCCCTGTTAAGGCGTGGCAAATCAATATGGCTGGCTTCTCCCTGTTTCCTGCCCTTTCAAACGCAACTTCCACCTGATGGAGGATGGCTCCTGATTCCAGTTTGATAGAATCGAGTGTGACAATCCCGGTTTCTGCTTTATACGGCACTGGCTTTCCCTGAGCCAACCAGTAAAGCCTGATCCAAGTCCGCAATCAAGTCTTCAACTGTCTCAATGCCGACTGACAAGCGGATTAAATCTTCCGTCACACCAGTTGATTTCAGTTCCTCGCCATCCAACTGCAGGTGGGTCGTGGAAGCAGGATGAATGACCAGCGACTTAGCATCCCCTACATTGGCTAAATGGGACCAGAGATGAACGTTATCGATGAATGTCCTGCCTGCGTCCCTGCCGCCTTTGATGCCAAAATTGACGATTGCCCCGAAGCCGTCTTTTAAATATTTTTTCGCAAGGTCATGGGATGGATGCGTCTCAAGGCTTGGATGCGACACCCACGCCACTGCGTCATGATTCTCCAAGTATTGGGCTATTTTCTCCGCATTTCTGTTATGCTCCTTGATCCTTAAATGGAGGGTTTCGAGTCCCTGCAGCAGCAAGAACGAATTGAATGGACTTAGACAAGCACCGAAATCCCTTAACAGCTGAACCCTCGCTTTCGTGATAAAAGCAGCCGGACCTACGTCCTGTGCGTAGCGGATGCCGTGGTAGCTCTTATCCGGCTCCGTGAAATCCGGGAACTTCGGATGGTTCCAGTCAAATTTTCCGCCGTCCACGATGACGCCTCCAATTGAATTCCCGTGTCCCCCGATCCATTTCGTTGCGGAATGGACGACGATATCCGCTCCCCACTTGATTGGCTGGCAGACATATGGCGTGGCAAACGTATTATCCACAATCAATGGGATCGATGCTTCATGCGCAATTTCGGCCACCCGCTCCACATCCAGGACATTGAGGCTTGGATTCCCGATGATTTCAGCAAACACTGCTTTCGTTTTTTCTGTAATGGCTTTGTGGAAATTTTCGGGATCTGTTGAATCCACGAATTTCACCTTGATGCCGTACCTTGGAAGAGTGACGGCGAATAAGTTATACGTTCCCCCATATAGGTTTGTCGCTGCAACAATCTCGTCGCCGGCACCGGCAATATTGAGGATGGCAAAAGTAATGGCTGCCATTCCGGAAGAAACCGCCAACGCGCCTATCCCACCTTCAAGCAAGGCAATCCGCTTTTCGAGCACATCCGTCGTCGGATTCATGATCCGGGTATAGATATTCCCTGACTCCTGGAGAGAAAATAACTTCTGAGCATGTTCCGTATTTTCAAAGACATAGGAACTCGTTTGATAAATCGGTACTGCCCTCGATCCAGTCACAGCATCCGGTTCCTGCCCACCGTGAAGCAGCAGTGTTTCCAATCCAAATTCTTTTTTTACATCCGTCATTACGCAAAACCTCCTCAAAATTTTAGATAAAGCAAAAAGGCCCTCTTCAAATAAGAAGAGGGCCTAAAAAATCAACGCTTCCTCCCCTTATCTTTCAGGAAATCAATCCTGCAGGAATTAGCACCTTTTCAGATCAAGGACGATCTGATGGTTGCTGAGGTATCATAGGGCCAGCCCCTCCACCTCTCTGGATAAGAGATAAAACTATTCAATTAAGTTAATACACACCTTAACAAGGAAAAAGAAGAATGTCAATTGTTTATTTTGAAATTTCTAAAAAATCCTTCTTTCATTCTATTCTATTTTCGGTGGATGGTGATTATGACATTTGATTTTTGGGTGTGCCGGGGCGGGGCGAAGGTCGTCGAGCGACATCGAGGTGCCTGTCATCGGACATCAAGGTGCCTGTCACGCCCCGCCTTTTGTCGGTTCGTGACGAAAATTGCTGGTGCTGGGTTAGGCATTCACCGTAAATTAGGGCACTGGCGCAAAGGAGGGTGGTTTTCGCGCATAACCGGTACTGCCTCGCGCATAGCAAGGGATTTTTGGCGCATAGAGTACAAGAGATGGCGCATAGACAGGCTTTTTTCGCGCATAGGCCCTTTGGCGAGGGATACCAACCCCTGTTTTCCATGCTATTTCCTTAAATTTTCCTCACCTTGTAAATCCAAATGGACAAATTTTGCCCTTTTCACTCAATTTTTGACCATTCAGCCCCCGATTGCGGACAAATCTTCAGTTCTCCTCCAATTTTTACCCATTCGAACACCACCTATGAACACTTCCCCCGTTCTCAGCCACGATTCGGGTGCTCGGTGGTGTCTTCTCTCGGGGAAATGGCCGCTGGCGCATAAGAAGTGGCTTTTCGCGCAAAGGCGGGCCCGGCCGGCGCATAGCGGCCACTTTTTCGCGCATAGAACAGGACCGGCGGCGCATAGACAACCGTTTCTCGCGCATAAAGCCTATCACGGTGACTTACCAGCCTTGTTATCTGATCACTTTTCCCCTTTTGCATAAGAAAATGATCAAATTTGTTGTCAATTATATAAAAATCCTTATAAAAATTAAAAATCCCCTCCCAAAAAGGAAGAGGATCATTATTTTACATATTACATCGATTCAATATCCAGCCCTGGATGAGCATTCATCGCATAGTCGCCGCGGTTGCCTTTTTCGAACAGGACTGTACCAGCGGCAGCGATCATGGCCGCGTTATCCGTACATAAAGAAAGCGGCGGAATAATCAACTCTACGTCCTTAATTTCAGCGAATGCAGATTCAAGTGCAGCCCTTAATCCTTTATTCGCTGCAACCCCGCCTGCAAGAAGGACTTGTTTGACATCATACTCATCAACAGCCCTGAGCGTCTTTGTCACAAGGACATCAATGACGCTTTCCTGAAAGCTTGCAGCCAGGTCCTGAGGCTCAATTGTTTCGCCTCTCTGTTCTGCATTATGAAGGGTATTGATGACCGCGGACTTAAGCCCGCTGAAGCTGAAGTCATAGGATCCTTCCTCCAGCCATGCACGCGGCAGCTTCAAAGTCGGCTGCCCCTCTTGTGCAAGACGATCAATATGAGGACCTCCCGGATATGGAAGGTTCAATGTACGCGCCACTTTATCGTAGGCTTCACCAGCAGCATCATCACGGGTCTCACCGATAACTTCAAAAGAGCCATGCTCCTTCATGTACACAAGTTCTGTATGGCCTCCAGAAACCACCAGCGAAATCAAAGGAAATTTCATATCCGCAATCAAACGGTTAGCATAGATATGCCCTGCAATATGATGGACCCCAAC
The DNA here is from genome assembly GCF_050990905.1 of Falsibacillus pallidus. Classification (GTDB taxonomy): domain Bacteria; phylum Bacillota; class Bacilli; order Bacillales; family DSM-25281; genus Falsibacillus; species Falsibacillus pallidus_A. Next base: position 297,075 of record NZ_CP158866.1, on the reverse strand, counting down.
CAACGGGATGCCATGGGCAAATGCAAGTGCTTTAGCGGCATTGACTCCGACAAGCAGCGCCCCAACAAGACCCGGTCCCTCCGTTACGGCAATCGCATCTATATCCGAAAAGCTGACCGAAGCCTCTTTCAATGCTTCATCAATGACGATCGTAATTTGCTCCACATGGTGTCGTGATGCAATCTCCGGCACCACTCCGCCAAATCGTTTGTGGCTTTCGATTTGGGAAGCTACCACATTTGATAAGATTTCCGTACCATTCTTTATGACGGCCGCGGCTGTTTCATCGCAGCTTGTTTCTATTCCAAGTACAATCGTATCTTTATTCATTAATAGTCACCCACATAATTAATGCATCCTCTTGATTATCCGTATAGTATCTCTTCCTGATTCCACCTTCCTGGAATCCAAGCTTCCGATACATGGACTGTGCAGGCAGATTGCTCACCCTGACTTCGAGAGTCGCTGTTTTGGCCCCATGTTCCTGCGCCAGCTTCAGCATTTTCTCCATAAGCGTCAGACCAATGCCTTTCCCGCGGAAATCAGGCAATACCGCCACATTGGTGATATGAGCTTCGTCCAAAACCAGCCAAACGCCGCAATAGCCTGCAATCCTGCCTTCCAACTCTGCTACAAGATAAAATGCAAATTGATTATTTTCGATTTCGTTATAAAATGCTTCCCTGCTCCATGGGATGGTGAACGATTCATGCTCCACCTTCAGGACATCTTCAAGATCATCCACCGCCATGAAACGATAAAGAATTCTGTCTTTGATATTTTCCATATCCCTATTCCTTTGCTTTTTGTGCTTCCAGCCATTTTGCTTCTGCTTCCGCAAGTCGAACGTAGTTAGGAACAATCGTATGCACATCTGCAGGTTCGGCATGCATCCCCATCAAAGCCAGTTCAGAAGGACGAGGATTGTTCTGTGTAACCCCGGCAAAATGCGCCTTGCCACCCAGGATCTCCGAAATCTTCTCCCGGTGAAGCGGCACATCATTTCCCACAAATAGAACAGGCTTGTCCATTTCCTTTAAGGACTCTACCCAATCTACCAGCATGACATTGCAGTCTTCTTGGATCTCTGCCAATTCGCCGTCCCTGAACTCATACAGCCCAGTGTAGACTTGACCTCTTCTTGCATCGAACAAAGGGCATATCAACCCATCAAAATTTCTGCCGGACGCTGCCAGGAATGCAAGACTTGAAACCCCTGCAATAGGGATATTCAAGCTCCATGCCAATGTTTTCGCAATGGTCATCCCGATTCTGACACCTGTATAGGAACCTGGTCCAAGAGCCACCACAATTTTGGAAAGATCCGCAGGCTTCGCATCACAATCCTTCAATAGCATGTCAATGGCAGGCATGACACGGATGCTGTGGTTCTTTTTCACGGTGGTGATATATTCGCCAATCACCAAGTCCTCTTCCATTAAAGCAAGACCTAATGTGTAATTAGATGTATCGATCGCTAATACTTTCATTTAAAAATCTCCTCGCACAAACGCTCATACTGTTCGCCAGCAGAAACCACTTCAATTCGGCGTTCATTATCCCCGCGGTGGAAAATAGAAATCTCCAGCCGTTCAATTGGAAGCTGGCTTTCAATTAAATGCGCCCACTCGACGACAGTCACACCTTCACCCTCAAAATATTCGTCGAAGCCAAGATCCTCATCAGAATCGCTCACCCGATATACATCCATGTGGTATAAGGGCAAATTCCCCTGATATTCTTTAATGATCGTGAAAGTCGGGCTGTTGACCGTCCTTTTGACGCCAAGACCCTTTGCCAACCCTTTGGTGAAAGTCGTTTTTCCAGCTCCCAGGTCTCCTTCCAAAAGAAGAACAGCTCCGGGCCAAAGCTTTCCGGCCAACTTCTCAGCAAAAGCTTGCGTCTCTTCTGTATTATATAAATTCATTTCAAACTTCTTCATGATGAACTCCTCAATTCATATGGAACAAAATCAGTAAAAAAGAAAAACCCTAGGAATCAACCATCCTAAGGACACTAACCTAACAGTAGTTTACAACTTTTTAAAGAGAAGTGCAAAAGCATCCTGCCCAATAACAGGCAAAGTCATGATTCATTCAAAAAGGAAATATATGTACTAATATGGAATTACATATATCAATCTAATTTGGGGTGGGGTTAAAAACAGATGTCAGACTATCATAATCAAATTTACCAAGACATTGCGGCGGCAGATATAGAAAGATATTGGCCAGGTTTTGAACTGGTTGCATTTGCAGTATATGATCATAGCCAAGTCTATTTATTCAATCATCCTAAATTCAAAATGGATCAACGAAAAAATTATCATGTAATAAAACGGAATGAACAGTTTAACAGCTGCACACTCATCCTCTATGAAGAATATCCAACAGCAATCGTCGACTTAGCTTTGGTGGAAGGTTATGAAGATCTATATTCCATCCTCATTCACGAGTTATTTCACGGGTTTCAGTATCTAAAAGGAGAAAACAGATTTCCAGATGAAATGAAAGGCATCACATATCCTTTATTAAGAGAAAATGTTGAGTTAAGGAATCGGGAACGAATAAATCTCTTTAACGCATTGATAGAAGAGAACAGACTTAAAAAGAAGCAATATCTAAATTCCTTTATTGCAATCAGGGAACTAAGAGCCTCAAAAATAAATGAATATCTAGAATATGAAACATTAATTGAAACAGTAGAAGGACCTGCCTGGTATGTAGAATTAAAGGCATATGCAGAGAAAAGTTCCTTGTCATACAGTACCATTCTGGAAAAATACGGCCAATCTTTATTAGACATCTATGAATCCACTTCTAATTTAAGGAGAAGCTGCTATAGTTCAGGTTTATTTATGTGTTTATTACTGGATGAGTTTTCACCGGATTGGAAAGACCAATACTTAAGTGGAACGGGTACTTTATACGATGTATTCAAACTGCTTTCAAGTGAATACTCAGATACACCTCTTGATGGTGCAGAAATTCTCCTGGATACAGAGGACGTCATTCATTTTGCTCTTGAAAAGAGGGAAATCGAATTCAAGAAATTTCAAGAACAAAAAGGAGTGCGGCTGAACATTTTCGGTGAAATCACAGCCCGATCTTTCGACCCCATGAATATTATTACTTTAGGGGAACGAATGCTGCATAAGAAATTCTTGAAGATAAGAATCAACGATGAAGATTATTTGCTGCAGCAGCCTGTCGTTGCATATAGCAAAAATGGACTTAAAGACATTTATGAACTGAATTTGATTGTACAATCTGAACCTGTCGAAAATGATGATTCACTAACAATTAAAGGTGTTGGAGAGATAAAGGGCAGGGTAAGGAAGCAAGGAAATTCTTTTGAATTATTTACAAATGAATAAGCGATGAGAATCGTCCATATATTTTGGTATAGAAAAAGCTTGGAGCAGGCAGCCCCAAGCTTTTTTATATTTCAATTTACATATATTTTTTTGGGCATAAAAAAAAACGAAATCAAGTTTCGTTATCTTTTAAGTGGCGGTCTGGACGGGACTCGAACCCGCGACCTCCTGCGTGACAGGCAGGCATTCTAACCAACTGAACTACCAGACCAAAATGATTGCGGGGACAGGATTTGAACCTGCGACCTTCGGGTTATGAGCCCGACGAGCTACCAGACTGCTCCACCCCGCGACGATAGAAAAATAATTATTTGGTGATCTTACGCATTAGTTTGGTAAAGACCACCCCGACTTCAGCAAGCTTATTCAAGATGCAGCTCAGTCGGTGCGCTGAAGTGATACCTTCGAAGTTTATTCGAACGTGCTCCACCCCGCGACGATAGAATATAAATCTTGACGATAATTGATTACTCTTTAAATCATATGTTCAGTCAGTCAAAATATGATTAAAAGTAATGCCCGGCGACGTCCTACTCTTGCAGGGGGAAACCCCCAACTACCATTGGCGCTGAAGAGCTTAACTTCCGTGTTCGGTATGGGAACGGGTGTGGCCTCTTCGCCGTAATCACCGGACATATGAGAGTTTGTTCTCTCAAAACTAGATAAAGCGTAAGTGACAAGTTAAACCGGAATCAACCAAATGTGGTTAAGTCCTCGATCGATTAGTATCCGTCAGCTGCACACGTCGCCGTGCTTCCACCTCGGACCTATCAACCTGATCATCTTTCAGGGATCTTACTAGCTTGACGCTATGGGAAATCTCATCTTGAGGGGGGCTTCATGCTTAGATGCTTTCAGCACTTATCCCTTCCGCACATAGCTACCCAGCGATGCCTTTGGCAAGACAACTGGTACACCAGCGGTGCGTCCATCCCGGTCCTCTCGTACTAAGGACAGCTCCTCTCAAATTTCCTGCGCCCACGACGGATAGGGACCGAACTGTCTCACGACGTTCTGAACCCAGCTCGCGTACCGCTTTAATGGGCGAACAGCCCAACCCTTGGGACCGACTACAGCCCCAGGATGCGATGAGCCGACATCGAGGTGCCAAACCTCCCCGTCGATGTGGACTCTTGGGGGAGATAAGCCTGTTATCCCCGGGGTAGCTTTTATCCGTTGAGCGATGGCCCTTCCATGCGGAACCACCGGATCACTAAGCCCGACTTTCGTCCCTGCTCGACTTGTAGGTCTCGCAGTCAAGCTCCCTTGTGCCTTTACACTCTACGAATGATTTCCAACCATTCTGAGGGAACCTTTGGGCGCCTCCGTTACCTTTTAGGAGGCGACCGCCCCAGTCAAACTGCCCACCTGACACTGTCTCCCGCCCCGATAAGGGGCGTGGGTTAGAATTTCAATACAGCCAGAGTAGTATCCCACCGATGCCTCCACCGAAGCTGGCGCTCCGGTTTCAACGGCTCCTACCTATCCTGTACAAGCTGTACCAAAATTCAATATCAGGCTACAGTAAAGCTCCACGGGGTCTTTCCGTCCTGTCGCGGGTAACCTGCATCTTCACAGGTACTATAATTTCACCGAGTCTCTCGTTGAGACAGTGCCCAGATCGTTACGCCTTTCGTGCGGGTCGGAACTTACCCGACAAGGAATTTCGCTACCTTAGGACCGTTATAGTTACGGCCGCCGTTTACTGGGGCTTCGGTTCAGAGCTTCGCTTGCGCTAACCCCTCTCCTTAACCTTCCAGCACCGGGCAGGCGTCAGCCCCTATACTTCGCCTTGCGGCTTCGCAGAGACCTGTGTTTTTGCTAAACAGTCGCCTGGGCCTATTCACTGCGGCTCTCTCGGGCTTGCACCCTACCAGAGCACCCCTTCTCCCGAAGTTACGGGGTCATTTTGCCGAGTTCCTTAACGAGAGTTCTCTCGCTCACCTTAGGATTCTCTCCTCGCCTACCTGTGTCGGTTTGCGGTACGGGCACCATTGATCTTGCTAGAGGCTTTTCTAGGCAGTGTGAAATCAGGAACTTCGGTACTAAATTTCCCTCGCTGTCACAGCTCAGCCTTATGATGACAAGGATTTGCCTCATCATCAGCCTTGCTGCTTAGACGCGCATATCCAACAGCGCGCTTACCCTATCCTTCTGCGTCCCCCCATTGCTCAAACGATCAAGAGGTGGTACAGGAATATCAACCTGTTATCCATCGCCTACGCCTTTCGGCCTCGGCTTAGGTCCCGACTAACCCTGAGCGGACGAGCCTTCCTCAGGAAACCTTAGGCATTCGGTGGATGGGATTCTCACCCATCTTTCGCTACTCATACCGGCATTCTCACTTCTAAGCGCTCCACCAGTCCTTACGGTCTAGCTTCAACGCCCTTAGAACGCTCTCCTACCACTGACACCAACGGTGTCAATCCACAGCTTCGGTGATACGTTTAGCCCCGGTACATTTTCGGCGCAGAGTCACTCGACCAGTGAGCTATTACGCACTCTTTAAATGGTGGCTGCTTCTAAGCCAACATCCTGGTTGTCTAAGCAACTCCACATCCTTTTCCACTTAACGTATACTTGGGGACCTTAGCTGGTGGTCTGGGCTGTTTCCCTTTCGACTACGGATCTTATCACTCGCAGTCTGACTCCCAACGATAAGTCTTTGGCATTCGGAGTTTGTCTGAATTCGGTAACCCGATGAGGGCCCCTAGTCCAAACAGTGCTCTACCTCCAAGACTCTTCCGTTGAGGCTAGCCCTAAAGCTATTTCGGAGAGAACCAGCTATCTCCAGGTTCGATTGGAATTTCTCCGCTACCCACACCTCATCCCCGCACTTTTCAACGTGCGTGGGTTCGGGCCTCCATCCAGTGTTACCTGGACTTCACCCTGGACATGGGTAGATCACCTGGTTTCGGGTCTACGACCACATACTCAAAACGCCCTATTCAGACTCGCTTTCGCTGCGGCTCCGCCTCATCAGCTTAACCTTGCATGTAATCGTAACTCGCCGGTTCATTCTACAAAAGGCACGCCATCACCCATTAACGGGCTCTGACTACTTGTAGGCACACGGTTTCAGGATCTCTTTCACTCCCCTTCCGGGGTGCTTTTCACCTTTCCCTCACGGTACTGGTTCACTATCGGTCACTAGGGAGTATTTAGCCTTGGGAGATGGTCCTCCCAGCTTCCGACGGGATTTCACGTGTCCCGCCGTACTCAGGATCCACTCTGGAGGGAACGAAGTTTCAACTACAGGATTTTTACCTTCTCTGATGGACCTTTCCAGATCTCTTCGTTTACTTCGTTCCTTTGTAACTCCGTATAGAGTGTCCTACAACCCCAAGAGGCAAGCCTCTTGGTTTGGGCTATGTCCCGTTTCGCTCGCCGCTACTCAGGGAATCGCGTTTGCTTTCTCTTCCTCCGGGTACTAAGATGTTTCAGTTCCCCGGGTCTGCCTTCCATACCCTATGTATTCAGGTAAAGATACTGTTCCATTACGAACAGTGGGTTCCCCCATTCGGAAATCTCCGGATCAAAGCTTACTTACAGCTCCCCGAAGCATATCGGTGTTAGTCCCGTCCTTCATCGGCTCCTAGTGCCAAGGCATCCACCGTGCGCCCTTTCTAACTTAACCTATTTGACAATTTACATTGTCAGGTTTGATTTGCGTATGACTGAAAGTCATTCACCAAAAAAATTCTAAAGTGGCGATTCTCGGTTTATGTCACTTACTTACTTTATCTAGTTTTCAAAGAACAAGTCGACCAACCATCCAGCCATGCTGAAGATTGATCTCTCTATTTGTTTGATAGAATTGATCTATCAAAACTGAACAAAACAGAAACGGTCAACATCTTGTAAATATCCTTAGAAAGGAGGTGATCCAGCCGCACCTTCCGATACGGCTACCTTGTTACGACTTCACCCCAATCATCTGTCCCACCTTAGGCGGCTGGCTCCATAAAGGTTACCCCACCGACTTCGGGTGTTACAAACTCTCGTGGTGTGACGGGCGGTGTGTACAAGGCCCGGGAACGTATTCACCGCGGCATGCTGATCCGCGATTACTAGCGATTCCAGCTTCATGCAGGCGAGTTGCAGCCTGCAATCCGAACTGAGAACGGTTTTATGGGATTGGCTCGACTTTGCAGTTTTGCAGCCCTTTGTACCGTCCATTGTAGCACGTGTGTAGCCCAGGTCATAAGGGGCATGATGATTTGACGTCATCCCCACCTTCCTCCGGTTTGTCACCGGCAGTCACCTTAGAGTGCCCAACTGAATGCTGGCAACTAAGGTCAAGGGTTGCGCTCGTTGCGGGACTTAACCCAACATCTCACGACACGAGCTGACGACAACCATGCACCACCTGTCACTCTGTCCCCCGAAGGGGAACGCCCTATCTCTAGGGTTGTCAGAGGATGTCAAGACCTGGTAAGGTTCTTCGCGTTGCTTCGAATTAAACCACATGCTCCACCGCTTGTGCGGGCCCCCGTCAATTCCTTTGAGTTTCAGCCTTGCGGCCGTACTCCCCAGGCGGAGTGCTTAATGCGTTAGCTGCAGCACTAAAGGGCGGAAACCCTCTAACACTTAGCACTCATCGTTTACGGCGTGGACTACCAGGGTATCTAATCCTGTTTGCTCCCCACGCTTTCGCGCCTCAGCGTCAGTTACAGACCAAAGAGCCGCCTTCGCCACTGGTGTTCCTCCACATCTCTACGCATTTCACCGCTACACGTGGAATTCCGCTCTTCTCTTCTGCACTCAAGTTCCCCAGTTTCCAATGACCCTCCACGGTTGAGCCGTGGGCTTTCACATCAGACTTAAGGAACCGCCTGCGCGCGCTTTACGCCCAATAATTCCGGACAACGCTTGCCACCTACGTATTACCGCGGCTGCTGGCACGTAGTTAGCCGTGGCTTTCTGGTTAGGTACCGTCAAGGTGCGAGCAGTTACTCTCGCACTTGTTCTTCCCTAACAACAGAGTTTTACGATCCGAAAACCTTCTTCACTCACGCGGCGTTGCTCCGTCAGACTTTCGTCCATTGCGGAAGATTCCCTACTGCTGCCTCCCGTAGGAGTCTGGGCCGTGTCTCAGTCCCAGTGTGGCCGATCACCCTCTCAGGTCGGCTACGCATCGTGGCCTTGGTGAGCCGTTACCTCACCAACTAGCTAATGCGCCGCGGGCCCATCTGTAAGTGATAGCCGAAACCATCTTTCAGCCTTCCTCCAGGAGGAGGAAGGAATTATCCGGTATTAGCCCCGGTTTCCCGGAGTTATCCCAGTCTTACAGGCAGGTTGCCCACGTGTTACTCACCCGTCCGCCGCTGAAATCAGGGAGCAAGCTCCCATCAATCCGCTCGACTTGCATGTATTAGGCACGCCGCCAGCGTTCGTCCTGAGCCAGGATCAAACTCTCCGAAAAGTTGTTGGCCAAAGCCACAATTTTTCAAGCTTGATTAGCTCGATTTTTAAAAAATAGAATTAACGTTGACGTTTTGTTTTGTTCAGTTTTCAAAGATCAATTTTGGAGCGGGTGAAGGGAATCGAACCCTCATCATCAGCTTGGAAGGCTGAGGTTTTACCACTAAACTACACCCGCATATAATATTGAAAGAATTCATGGTCGGGAAGACAGGATTCGAACCTGCGACCCCTTGGTCCCAAACCAAGTGCTCTACCAAGCTGAGCTACTTCCCGGAATATGATAGATTTACTATGAATTTGCTTTGCTCGTTAACATCATAGTGTTTTCTATGTACACTCGGTGCAACTCGCTCGCTTGTTTGAAAATTTATGGCGCGCCCGACAGGAGTCGAACCCATAACCTTCTGATCCGTAGTCAGACGCTCTATCCAATTGAGCTACGGGCGCATGATGTGTTTGGTGCGGCCGAGAGGACTTGAACCTCCACGGGGTTGCCCCCACTAGGCCCTCAACCTAGCGCGTCTGCCATTCCGCCACGACCGCATTTTAGCGACAGGATCTATTATAACCTGATGGCTTTTATAAAGTCAAGAACTTTTTTTAAAAAGAAATGGTGCGGGTGAAGGGACTTGAACCCCCACGCCTTGCGGCGCCAGATCCTAAGTCTGGTGCGTCTGCCAATTCCGCCACACCCGCATATTATGGAAGATTTTTCGCTTTGCGCAAAAATCTTATGGTGAGCCATGAAGGACTCGAACCTTCGACCCTCTGATTAAAAGTCAGATGCTCTACCAACTGAGCTAATGGCTCGAAATGGCTGGGCTAGCTGGATTCGAACCAACGCATGTCGCAGTCAAAGTGCGATGCCTTACCGCTTGGCTATAGCCCATCGTGTTTTCATTCTCACCTTAAGGCGAGGTTTTTAGTATATCACCATTTCTTGATCACTGTCAACAAAAAGTTTCAAGTTTTTTCGAAGAAAGAAATGGCGGTCTGGACGGGACTCGAACCCGCGACCTCCTGCGTGACAGGCAGGCATTCTAACCAACTGAACTACCAGACCAGAGTTTTCACCAACGTGAAATAACTTTCATTAATTGCGAAGCAAAATAAGTATCCTTTATTGCTCGCTAGATTGAATAAATGGTGACCCGTACGGGATTCGAACCCGTGTTACCGCCGTGAAAGGGCGGTGTCTTAACCGCTTGACCAACGGGCCGATATGTATGGCGGAGAAGGAGGGATTTGAACCCTCGCGCCGCTTACGCGACCTACACCCTTAGCAGGGGCGCCTCTTCAGCCTCTTGAGTACTTCCCCAAACATAAAAATGGCTCCGCAGGCAGGACTCGAACCTGCGACCGATCGGTTAACAGCCGATAGCTCTACCACTGAGCTACTGCGGAATAAAAAGTATGTTTAATTCGACTCTTTAAATTATACTTAGGGACACCTATACTGTCAAGACGATTTTAAAGAAAAAATAAAGAAGGAATACAGGCTGCTTTTACCTCAATCAAATCCTATTAAACCGCTGTTAGAACCTGTTTCCCCCCTACCCCTTCTTTGCGAGTTTTCCTCCGCATTTCCCGCACACATACCTTTGAACGTTCACTCGTCTTTTCCTATTGAATTTTTGCCCGCATCCCGAACATACGTATAGATGCAGCGTCTGTTGATGTTGCATCACCCTGTTTTTCAAAGGGGTGCAGTGCCGGGGAGATCCAGTTTCCTTCAGCAATTTGCGGAAATCTTCATCTCTGTGCTGATGTCCTTTCCCCTCAATGTGCAAATGATAATGGCACAGCTCATGTTTGATAATGCCGATCAACTCATCCATACCGTGTTCTTCATAATAAGCGGGGTTAATCTCGATATTGTGGGAACGCAGCATATATCTGCCGCCGGTGGTACGCAGCCTTTTATTAAAAAGGGCAATATGTTTGAATGTCTTTCCGAAGACATCTTTTGAAATGGTTTCAGTCAATTTCTGTAGCTTCACATCATTCATTTGAACCCCTCCCCCCATTCAAATCTTCTCTCTATGGTTTAAGGTGTATGTATTCTGTAAACATGACAACCTATTATAGCATACAATGAGTAGCAACTATCATGGCAAGGAGGTATTCCGTATGCCGTCTTGGCTGCAAAAACAAATGCAGAAAGCTTTTCTGGAGAAAAATCGATATCAGATCAAACTTCTTAACCAGTGCTGGTATTTCTATAGAAAAAAACACTGCTCATAATGAACAGTGTTTTTATTCGTTTATTTAGAAGGAAGCATAGTCAGAGCTACCCGTCCTTTTTTTACGTCGACTGAATCTACCCAAACCGTAACGACATCTCCGACAGCCACCACATCTAAAGGGTGTTTGACGAAGCGGTTGCTTAATTTGGAGATATGAACCAACCCATCCTGCTTTACGCCGATATCGACGAATGCACCGAAATCGACCACATTGCGGACGGTTCCTTGCAGTTCCATCCCTTCAGTAAGATCTTCTAATTTAAGGACGTCTTTTTTCAGGATCGGCTTCGGCAATTCATCGCGTGGGTCGCGACCCGGTCTTCTTAATGAATCAAGGATGTCCTTCAGCGTCAATTCCCCGATCTCCAGCTCTGCCGCCAATTCTTGAATCGTGAACTTTTCAAGGGCCGTACTCAATTTATCTGAGCCAAGTTCATTCAATCCCAAACCGAGTTTCTTTAGGAGTTTTTCCACATCCCCGTAGGTCTCAGGGTGAATGGATGTTTTATCAAGCGGATGCTTTCCGTCCATGATCCTCAGGAACCCGATACTTTGCTCATACGTTTTGGCTCCGAGTCGAGGGATCTTCTTCAGTTGGGCTCTGCTATTGATTTTTCCATTTTCATCGCGGAATTTAACGATGTTGTTTGCAACCGTTTTGTTTAGCCCTGCTACATACTGAAGCAAGGAAGATGAAGCTGTATTTACATTCACACCTACTTGGTTAACCACTGTTTCAACTACGAACGTCAATGAATCGTTCAGGTTTTTTTGTGAGACATCATGTTGATACTGCCCCACCCCTACTGATTTTGGATCGATCTTGACCAACTCTGCCAGCGGGTCTTGGAGGCGCCTTGCAATGGACACCGCGCTTCTTTCTTCTACCTGGAGGTCAGGGAACTCTTCCCTCGCCAAGTCAGATGCCGAGTAGACGCTTGCCCCCGCTTCGTTGACGATGATATAGGAAATGTCTCTTTTCGCTTCCTTCAGTGTATCTACTATAAACTGCTCGGTCTCCCTTGATGCAGTCCCATTACCTATCGCGACTAATTCGACAGAGTACTTTTCTAAGACAGAAAGGACGGCATCTTTTGATTTTTCCGGCTGGGCTTTCGGCGGATGCGGGTAGATGACTCCGATATAAAGGACCTTCCCTGTTTCATCCACTACGGAAAGTTTACAGCCTGTCCGATAGGCAGGGTCCACTCCGAGCACTACCTTTCCTTTTAATGGCGGCTGGAGCAGAAGGTTCTTCAAGTTTTCAGCGAAGATGTGGATGGCCTGTTCATCTGCTTTTTCAGTCAATTCGTTTCGGATTTCCCGCTCGATGGAAGGCTGTATCAATCGCTTATATCCATCATTGATCGCATCTCTTACCACTTCAGAAGCAATGGATTTCTCATTAGGAATGAACTTTTTATAAAGGTATTCGTGTATTTTTTCCGTATCAGGCTGAACGGAAACCTTTAGGATTTCCTCTTTTTCTCCTCTGTTGATGGCGAGCGTGCGATGTGGAACGACCTTTGAAAGAGGTTCTGAGTAGTCATAGTACATTTCATAGACATTCTTTTCATCTTTCTCTTCATCTTTTACAGCTGTTGAGAGCTTCCCGGATTTGAATGTTTCACGGCGGATCCATTGACGTGCCGCTGGATCATCGGAGACAATTTCTGCGATGATATCCTTCGCCCCTTCAATTGCTGCTTCAGCAGAATCAACGCCTTTTTCAGATGAAACATATGACACTGCATTTTCTTCAAGGCTGCCTGCTGATGGAAATGTCAGCAGCCATTCTGCCAGTGGTTCCAATCCTTTTTCTTTTGCCACTGTGGCTTTTGTTCTTCTCTTTTGTTTATATGGTCTGTATAGATCCTCTACCACTTGAAGTTTGTCGGCAGATTCAATGGATTTTCTTAGTTCTTCTGTAAGCTTTCCTTGTTCTTCAATCAAACGAAGGACATCTTCTTTTCGTTTGTTTAAATTCTGCATAAATGTCCATTTATCTATGATGGCGCGGATTTGCACCTCATCCAATGCACCGGTCATTTCTTTGCGGTAGCGGGCAATGAATGGGACGGTATTTCCTTCATTGATCATGTCGATTACGTTATGTACCTGCTTTGATTTAAATCCCAACTCTTTCGAAATGGATAGGATCAATTGATCTTCCTGGGTTTTCACTTGATTCAATGTACATCCCCCTATCAGTAAGCATGTTTATAGTTTAACACACCTTTTTGGACAAATATAAAAAGCTCACTCCATTATGAGAGTAAGCTTCCTACAATAAACGTTAAATCGTCATCTGTATTACTATAGCTTCGTTCCAATTCCTGGGCTATGTACTCCAGAGAAAAGGAATCTTTCAACAGACTCTTGGTACTTGAAATCCTTAAACCATCTGAATGGATTAAAAATCTTGCACCTTCTTCAAAAGGATATCGATGGGTATTGAATAGTTGCGGCCTGCCAGATAAATAACCTGTGACAGGTAGTGGGTAGGTTAATTTACCTGTAGGGGAGTATAAATAGAAGCGGATGTTTCCAACGCAGCTATAGACAAAATCCTTGGTCTTGAAATAAGCTTTGACAATGGCAACCGCAGCACCGCGTTTATGGAGCAGCACCTTATTGCATAGCTTCATGAGCGTTTCTACATCTTCATCTTTATTCTCCTCTACTACTTCCGCTACAGCTGAAGATGCTTCATTGGCATATTTTCCGCTGCCTAATCCATCAGCCAACACACAAAGGAAGTATTCATCTGTAGCAGTGAAGTAATAGCTGTCGCCGCACTGTGCTTTACCTTCTTTTGACGTTTGATGCGAAAAGACTTCAACTTCCTTCTGCAATAGATGGTTCATAAGGAAGACCTTTCTGAAAACGCATCTTCTTCAAGGATTGCCTCTTTAAGCTTCTTGATTGCTTTTCGCTGCAGCCTTGAAACATGCATTTGCGAAATGCCAAGCATCTCTCCAGCATCTTTTTGGCTCATGTTCTCAAGGAATGTATATTGGATGATTGAACGCTCCCTGTCACTTAGTACATGAAGAACTTTCTCCAATACAAGCTTTTGGTTGGTTCTTTCATATCCTTCGTCAACATTCCCAACAATATCGAGCAGTGTTACCGTACTGCCTTCTGAGTCCGCTTCAATTGTATGATCCACAGAAAGAGCCTGATAGCTTTTCCCCATTTCCATCGCTTCCAATACTTCCTCCTCGGAAATACCAAGATGGTCTGCGATTTCAATTACACGCGGTGAACGCTGAAGCTCTGTAGTCAACTCTTCAAGCGTCGCTTTTATTTTAGGTCCAAGCTCCTTGATCCTCCTAGGGACGTGAACGCTCCATGTTTTATCTCTTAGGAACCTTTTGATTTCTCCCACAATAGTCGGGATGGCAAAGGCTTCAAAAGATTTGCCGAAAGAATCATCATAGCGCCTGATGGCACCAAGCAAGCCGATCATGCCGACTTGATAGATGTCTTCATGATATGACTTCCCCTTGGAATACTTCCGGGCAATGGATTCGACCAGTCTCTGATAATGGACGACCAGACGATCTTGAGCCTCTTGGTCACCGTGTTCCTGGAAAGCTTTGATCCAGCCATTCACTTGATCACGGGTTTGATTATGATTAGGTTGAGATAGATTCGACATCCCTATCCACCTGCTCTCCTTCAAGGTACTTAGTCATTAAGACTGTAACCCCTTCCTTATGGTGGATTTTCACTTCATCCATAAGGCTTTCAATGAGGTATAGACCTAAACCTCCTTCACGCAAAAACTCAACTTCGAGGTTTTCGTGATAAGGTCCGATTTCCTCGCGTGTTTTTTGAAAATCAAAGCTTGTGCCATGATCGGCAACCATGATTTCCAAACGATTCGCATAGATGCCAAATCCTACGAGGACATCGCCTTCCTCATCTTCTTGATAAGCATGCTGTACCGCATTTGTGATTGCTTCACTTGCAGCGATTTTCAAATCCTCAATAGAGTCATAGGAAAAACCCATTCGACTGGCGATCCCGGAAATTGTAAGCCGGATAACCCCAACAAATTCTGGTTTCCCCGGAACCTTCATCTCGATGTAATCAAAATCTTCCATCATCATACTCCACCCTCTACCTCGGAATTGATATCCATAATATCAGCCAATCCGGTAATGTCGAATAAACGCTTCAAGCGTTCAGAAAGGCCTGTCAGTACCAATTGGCCATCGTTTGCGCGGATGCTTTTAAACAACCCGACAAAAACGCCAAGTCCTGTACTGTCCATATATGAAACGTCTGTAAGATCTATGGTGAGATGTATATTCGATTTGACGGCAAACGGAGAAAGAGCTTCCCTTACTTGAGGGGCTGTATATGCATCGATTTCTCCACCGATTTTACTCTTGACAAATTGTTCGTTTTCTTGAATTTCCACATTAATATTCATGAAATTATTCACCCCATCTACTTTTCAACACTAATACTTTTACCCAAAGAAAAACCGCTCAAACCAAATTCAGCATTTTCTTTTTAAAATGATAAGTGTAAAGTCATCCCTTAGTTGGAAATCCTGAAGCTTTTCAAGGTCTTTATAAATATTGTTTACAATTTCCTGCGAATTTAAATGAATATATTTTTGGATATATTCCACCAAATCTTCCCGCTCCAGGAACCCTTGCTCTGTGCGGCATTCCGTTACCCCGTCAGAAAGAAGAACAATCATATCCCCTATTTCCACGTATTTTTCGTATTGCTGATATTTCGTCTTCTTGTCGATGCCGAGAAGGAGGCCTTTTGCAGAAAGGTCGCTGAATTGCTTTTTGCTGGAATGGTAGTAGAAGCCGGGTTCATGACCGGCAGAAGAATAGTAGAATGTATGTTTATCTGTATCATACATTCCGTGGAACATGGTGATGAACATCGTAGGATCCACATTCTGCTCGACTACGCGGTTGATATTCTCCAACACGCTGCTTGGATTATATTGGTTTTCGGGAAGGCTGTCCATTGCGTATTTGATCATGGACATGCAAAGAGCAGCGGGAATTCCCTTTCCGATGATGTCTGCTATCGCAACACTGATGCGATTCTTTTCTTTGACGAAATGATAATAATCGCCGCTCATGGTTTTGGCAGCGACACTGATGGCGCCGATGTCCAGGCAATCCTCAGACGGTATCTTTGTACCGAGGAGTGTCTGCTGCATATTGGCCGCTATTTCGATTTCCCCGCGAAGCTCCTGCTGCTGATTGCGCAGGCTCTGATGCTCCCTATAGGCCAGACCATAGCCGATCATCACTTCCAAAAGGACATCAAAAGAATGAACGATGGAGTCGGGCATTTCCGGCTCCATCTCCATGATCAGTGAACGATGCAGACTGATGATTTCTTCTGGAGAAATCTTGTGTTCAATCGTTTTCCTGCTGAATTTTTGCCCCTGGTACAGTACTTGTTCGTTTTGGTCTTTTAGATAGTTTTCGAGAATCTCTTTATATTTTAATTCCATTATATTTCTAAAATCCATACTACTCCCCCTAGCGGAGCCATTTGGTTGCTCTTATATCCGTCCCTTCACCGGGATTTGAATCGATTGAGAAATCATCCATCAATCTTTTCACCCCGGGAAGTCCGGCACCCAAACCTCCTGATGTCGAGAAGCCGTCCTCCATGACTTTTCGAATATCGGTAATACCAGGACCCGTATCAACAGCGATAATCTTCAGGCCAGCTTTTCCATTCTCATATAACTTTTCAATGCAGACCTGTCCTTGTCCTGCATATAAATAAATATTTCGCGCAAGTTCACTGATAGCCGTTGTGATTCTCGCCTGGTCCACTGTTCCGAACCCGAGTTCCTTGGCTACATTCCTACCTAATTGGCGGGCTGCGACGATATCCCATTCGTTTAGAATCTTTACGCAGGATTGAACGTCCATACCGTTAATCCCCCAGTTCCTGTTGTAATTTCTCCAGGCCTTTTTCTAAATCCAATGCGGTTAGGACCTCTTCCAATCCAATTCCTAATTCAATGAGGGTAATCGCAACTGCCGGCTGGATTCCTGTAATCACTACTTTTGCACCCATAAGGGTAGACATATTAATGACGTCCCCGAGTACTTTTGCAATGAACGAATCAATAAAGTCGATCGATGTAATATCGATGACGACACCTTTTGCATTCGTTTCATGTATTTTATTTAATAAATCTTCCTGGAATTGAAGAGCCGTTTGATCGTCAAGCTCCCATTGGATCGATACTAAAAGACAATCATGAAGCTTTAATATTGGGATTCTCACTTTCATCATCCTTCCAGTTCCACGATTTTTCGATTCGTATATTCAAGCGCAGCCTCTATACCTTTTCTGAGCGTGCTCGTTGTGATGATCTGATTCAAGTTGATTCCTAAATTCACAATGGTCTGCGCAATTTCAGGACGGATGCCTACAAGCATGCATTTCGCTCCGACCAGTCTTACAGCCTCAGCTGCCTGGATGATATGATGGGCAACCATTGTATCAACGACAGGAACACCCGTGATATCGATAAGGACAACCTCTGCACGGTGCTTCACTGTTCCCGTCAAGAGATTTTCCATAATCAATTTTGCTCGTTCTGTATCAATTGTCCCTACTAATGGAAGGACAGAAATTTTTTCAAAGACTGGGATAAGAGGCGCCGATAATTCCTGAAGGGCGATTTTTTGGAGAGACACTGTCTTCTCCCATGTTTCTGTGTAGACATTGATGACTTCGTTATATAAAGGGGTCATCCATTTTTCAAATACTTCGCCGAATTCGATCAAACGCTCATCCGGAACGGCGCCTTCTTCACGCATGCCTTCAAAGACAATTTTACTAAATGCCTGCATCCCTTTTGTCACAAAAGTCAGAGGCCAGCCCAATCGAATGACTTTTGCAGAAAAGTCCTCTAATTTAGTCGAGAAATCCTGGTCATTCATAAGATTGGAATTCAACAAGTCGACGAACTCACGGCTTGTCCGGGTAAAAACCTGGTCTGAAACCACTTTGACAATCCTTTCGTCCGCCTGGTCTTTCATTGACTCCATCCATTTTTCCAATAAAGTCTCCTTGTTGTTCTGGATATAATCTACTAATTGATGATACATGTGGCCCTCCTTATTTATCACGCGGAATATATAAGCGGCAGAATCGAATCCCCTTTTTCGAAACCGCAGCGTCTGCTATGTTCTTTTTTCTGGATTCACACAATTAAATTGCTTTGTTTTATTTATCTTTTTGCATTTAATTGTTATCAATCCTTATTTTATATAAAAACAATCTATTCTGACAAATTTTTATTACATTTTACATTTTCCCGTTACTCTTACTATACATAAGTTGGGACATAATCACTATCATGAAATATTCCCAGTTAAAATAGCGCTGTTGATTCCCGCCCGTGACTTCACTTTAACATGTTAGTTTATAAAAAAACAAAAAACGCCCTTTTCCGGAGCGTTCTCAATTTAAAATTCAATGAGTCCTACACTAATCTGCAGGGCTTCATCCACTTTTTCCATCATTTCATCATCCAAATGAGTGATCTTGTCTGTTAAGCGCTGTTTATCTATTGTCCGGATTTGCTCCAGCAATATAACGGAGTCACGTTCGAATCCGTAGCGCTTTGCGTCAATTTCGACGTGCGTCGGCAGTTTTGCTTTTTGAATTTGTGCGGTTATGGCAGCGACAATTACAGTGGGACTAAACCGATTCCCTATATCATTTTGGATGACTAAAACTGGACGTACACCGCCTTGCTCAGATCCAACTACCGGGGAAAGGTCTGCAAAATACACGTCACCACGTTTAACAATCAAAGGTTTAACCTCCGCTTACTAAACGTTCAACTGTATGTTCTGCCTCGTACTCAGCTTGAATAGCTTCGGAAGCAATCGCTAAGTTGATCTTAGCCATTTCCATATAGCCGCGTCTCATTGACTCTCTAATTTGGCGTTTCTTACGTTCGCGAAGATACATTTTCGTAGCACGATAAATAAACTCATTACGATTCACATTCTCTTGTTCTGCAAATCCATCCAATTCGCTTAAGAGCTGCTGCGGCAAACGTATTAATATTTCTGTTGTTGCGCTGGATTCAGACACAATCGACACCTCCACCATCACTACACACCGTTTCATTCACTACCATTACAATCATACCATCAAACAACAGCAAAGAAAAGAGCATTCAGCAATCTTTATCTATTATCGGCAATGCCTGCCAGCTATTATGCATATTTTTTCCGCGAATGGCATTAAAATTATCTTTTTTCTGAGCTGAACTAGAATATTTCCTATTCAAGCAGCTTATTTTCAACACTTACCGGCTCATCTCTGTGTATAAATACCCTTGGCACCCGATTGGAGATGATGCATGGAATTTCATAGTTGATCGTCTCCAGCTTCTCTGCAATTTCATCTATCGTGATTTTTTCATCACCCTGCGAGCCGATCAAGGTCACAAGCGTCCCGACAGGCATTTCATGCGGCAGCTTGATCATGCATTGGTCCATGCAGATCCTTCCGACAATGGGAGCGCGCTTGCCATCCACTAATACTTCCTGTCCTTGAAGCCTGCGGATCCAGCCGTCTGCGTATCCTATCGGAAGCGTCCCTATCCACTCCCCGCCTTCAGCGGTATAAGTGGCTCCATAGCTTACACTCTCGCCAGGATTGATTTTTTTCACATGGACCAGTCTGGCTTGCAAAGAGAAAACTTCTTTTAACGGGAAAGGAAGCAGTCCTTTCATCTCTTCCGACGGGGAAAGCCCATACATGGAAATGCCCAATCGGATGGCATTGAAATCCGTCTGCGAATGCCTCAAGGATGCCGCACTATTTGCAGCATGAACATATTTCGGTTTTTCCCTAAGGGATGCCACCATCTCCTTGAATGCTTCAAGCTGTTTATGAAAAAGGCTTTCATCCAGTTCATCCGCTGTTGCAAAGTGGGTGAAAACCCCTTCAAAGAGCAGCTGTGGAGATGAGTCGATGATCCGCTCCAGCTCTTTCAGTTCTTCAAACGTCCTCACACCTAGCCTGTTCATCCCCGTATCACATTTGATATGGAGGCGGACATTTTTTTCTGCCGGCAAAAAGGCCTCCGCTTCTTCCAGCCACTCTCTTTGGAACACGGTTAAAGATATATCATGCTCTGCTGCTAAAGCAGCATCTTCAGCCCTGCTCGCTCCCAACACCAAAATCGGAGCTGTAATCCCTCTTTCTCTAAGCGAAAGTGCTTCATCTAAAAAAGCAACGGCCAATCCATGAGCACCTGCCTTTAAAGCCGTTTCGGAAACCTGAAGATCCCCATGGCCATAAGCGTTCGCCTTCACAACTGCGAAAATGCCGACTCCCTCTGGAAGGAGCCCATTGACAGCACTTACATTTTCATAAAGATTGTCCAAGTTGATTTCAGCCCATGTATCCCGGAAAAATCGAGTATAAGCGTTCAAAATGTTCACGTCCTTTAACCTTTGCCTCATCTGCTACATTTGATTATTTCAACTATGAACGTCAATTGTCAAATGTATTAATTACTAGCAAAAGAAAGAAAAGCGGAAACGCCTCGATCAGCCCCGACTTGCATAAGACGGAACTCGAAGGAAATCCTGATTTCCGTAGAGTTTTGGCTTATGACTCGAGGGGCTAGGCGTTGGAGCTGGACAAAGAAAAGCGGAAACGCCTCGATCAGCCCCGACCTGCATAAGACGGAACTCGAAGGAAATCCTGATTTCCGTAGAGTTTCGGACCCGAGGGGCTAGGCGTTGGAGCTGGACAGAGAAAAGCGGACATGTCGAAAAAAACAGGCCGTCACTATGGCGGCCTGTTCTAGTAAGAATACGTAGTGCATTCAGATTATTTTACCATGTCTCCTTGGACAGAGCGTGCCACCATCACCATTTCATCCGAAGACAAATCTTTGGACGCCAGCATGTAGTCAACTCCATCGTATGTCCAGGAAATAGAAGTATCCGTCATTGCTCCGACTGTAAAGCCCAAATCGACGATCTTGCCAGGTGCCTGTGTAGAAACCATGGCCGTCGGCATTACTTCTGCTTTTTCCTGAACCAATGTGAAGGACTTATCTCCTCCATATGTCAGGACAATTCGCTTGCCGGAATCAGTTGCGATATCCTTTTCATCGATGAGGCTTGCGCCGACATCCGCTGTTGGATACTGAACCTTGAATTCCTTCGCAGAAGCTGACGCATCCACCGGAACTTCAAGCTGTGCACCAGTCATATTTTTGTTTGTATCGAAAGCATCCTTATCGAAGCTTGCGTTGAAGTCCACTTTGGAAAATTCAACTGTGACAAGCGCATTGTGATCTGTATCCATCACTTTTACACTGACTGGAGCCAGGCTGCGTTTGCTGAGTTTGATTTCCTGTGTCGGAAGCATTTTGCTGTTTTGATAGCGCGTTTTTGTTTCAAATACATAATAATCCTTTGTAGCTGAAAACTTCGCGTTTTTATCTTCGAGGATATCTTTTACAAGCGATTCATATAAATACGCCTGGCTGCTGTTTTCCGGCCATTCACTCTGGAATTTGAAGCTTTTGTTCAGAGCAGGCGTCAGCACATAGACACCTTCTTTATTCCTTAGGATCATTTGGCTTTGATCCCGCTGGGCATTTTTCAAATTCACTCTGTAGTAGTCCGGTTGATTATGCCACACATCAATCTGGTAAGTCTGCGGCTCGTTGCCCATTTTAAGGGTCATCTTCGCTTGTGCTTTATACCCTTTGATATCCCCCAGCTTCTCCGTCA
Organism: Falsibacillus pallidus; assembly: GCF_050990905.1. Classification (GTDB taxonomy): domain Bacteria; phylum Bacillota; class Bacilli; order Bacillales; family DSM-25281; genus Falsibacillus; species Falsibacillus pallidus_A. The sequence continues at coordinate 275,236 of NZ_CP158866.1, read as the reverse complement.
AATCTTTTGTAACATCTTCCTGCGTTTTTGCACCGCAAGCAGATAGTGCCAGGATTGCTGAAATGGCAACTATGAGCACCCAAATCTTCCTTTTCATCTTTTCAGCCCCTTTTGTCTCATTTGAACGTAAAGGAGAGGGATTCAGGAGGCTGTACATCCAATCCGTTCCATCCCTTGCTTTGTGGTTCCGTCCTGTTGGATTGGAAATGGACGGATGGGGGATGACAGCAGCACCCTTGTCTCTCCTATATGCACTATGAATATATGAGACAACCTTTTTGATTATGCTTGGGAAGAAAAGACAAGCAGGAAAAACTTTTCATTCAGTTCGTTTCTTCTATTATGACTTGCGCCGCCGCATACTCCTTGCTGTGGGTTATCGACAAGTGCACTCCTTTATCGATCGGCTTGATGAATACCGGTTTTCCTTTTTCATCGTAAGCCGTTTCCATATCCTGAAAAGAAAGATCCTTTCCAATCCCGCTTCCCCACGCTTTCGAAAAAGCTTCCTTGGCAGCAAAACGCCCAGCAAGATATTCCGTCCTTCTTTGGCCATTGAGCCCGCGATAAATCCGGATTTCATTTTCCGTAAGCACCCTGCCGGAGAAACGAGGCTGCTTTTCTTCGAGATGCCTGATTCTCTCAAGCTCCACAATATCCATCCCAATACCTTTTATCATAAAAAAACCATCCTTCTATCCCGTGATTTCTGAGCATATATATGACAAGCAGACTTGTACCAAGAAAGACTCATTACTTTAAATGAGGTGTGGCTAATATGTTTGTCAGAAATGAAAATTTCAATGATTATATCAAATTATATCCTATTATTACATGCATCGCCGCCATTCATACGGTATTGTTCGGAATAGCTGCTTTGCCTTACCTTCCAAACGATTGGATATTCGAAAAGCTGATCGGCGCCAACATCTATATCAAGCAAGGAGAGCTTTGGCGTTTCGTTTCCCCTTTATTTGTGCACGTGAATTTCTCTCATTTCATCTTCAATACGATTGCCCTTCTAATATTCGCCCCCCCGCTGGAAAAAAAGCTGGGGAAGATCGTCTTCTCTTGTTTTTATCTGCTATGCGGAATCACCGGGAACCTGTTCGCTTTTCTACTTTTGCCCCTCACTTATGTTCACACAGGTTCAAGCGGGGCTATCTTCGGCATTTTCGGCTTCTATCTGGCATCGGCGCTGTTCGGGAAAAACCCAACGTCCAGATCGGCACAGGTTATACTGCCCGTTTTGATCATCTCTCTTTTCATGTCATTCATCCAGCCAGGAGTCAATATCACTGCCCATTTGGCAGGCTTGTTCACCGGAGTTGCTGCCGGTATCCTGCTGCGTGGAAAGCTTGAATCCTAAACAGCAAAAAACTGCCTCGAATTTTATTTCGAAGGCAGTTTTTTTCGTTTATTTCTGGTCCTCCTCAGGAATGAACCAGTCATACATTTTTTCTATTTGAGCTGCATCCGCATATCTAATCGCTGCTTTCCTTCCCATTTCACCAGACTTTACGGCTGCTGAAAGACTGGCAAGGCTCTTTCTTTTCTGAAACCAGCTTTGTGTCACCTCGAGAGATTGTATTCTCGCTTTTTTCATATAAATCGTTGTCTTGGTCACTGCTCTATAGCAAAGGACCAATTGATCCCCTGTAACATTCCACCCTGCTGATTTATATTTCCACGCACCGATCAATGCAGCTGCGGCGAGGACAATCAATGCAAGTGAACCCCATGGCCAAAACACAATAGAAATCACCGCTGCGGGAATCAGGACACGAATAGTCTCCCTCACGATATAGTTCCAAAATGCCCGGTGCGGCAGCTTGGTCAAACCCACTTCCATTTGGTAGTCCGGAAAGAAGCGTTCAGCCAGCATGGGAATCTTCTTCTTTTTAATGATCGGCAAGACCATCACAGACGCACTATCCGCCTCTTTGACGGATCCCCCCGCACTGTCGATATAAACAGTGGCAAATCCAAATGGCTCCCTCGCTGGATTTTCAACAATCCGGATGGCCTGTATCCTCTTCAAAGGGATGGTAAGCTGCTTCTTCTCAAGCAAGCCCCTTGTGATAATCAAATCATCACCCGTTTTCCGGATTGTAAATCGGCTGTATTTCAGCATGGTGACCGCGATGGAAAACAGCCATGCCATAAGCAGTCCGAAAAATACAGCAAAAACGACCAATACAATGCTGCTGTGCACAGCCTTGTTCATCTGCTCGAATACTTTTTGATAAGGAATGACATCCTCAAATTGAAATACAAAAGCAACGATGGCTGAAAGCACAACCCCAACACCGCCGGAAGTAACAGCCATCAACAATAACTCTGAATTCGAAACGTGATGGACGACAGCTTCCGTTTTTATTTCTTCCTGATGTTCCAGCTGATCGGCTGCACCCTGCTTTTCCATTTGAATCGTCTTCTCCAGCCAGAGAGCCTCCTCTTTCTTGATGGCTGTCAACTCTCCCTCAGCATGATTTTTCTCATTGCCGCCTGCTGTTTCAATTTGAACACGAACAAGGCCGAACGGGCGATGGAGAATCCCTTCCGAAAAATCCAAACTCTGAATTCTTTCCAATGGGATATATCGTTTTTTCTTAACAAAAAGGCCGTATTCGATCCTTAGCTCGCCTTCCTCAATTCTGTATGTGAATCTCTTCCACTTAATGATTCCTGACGCCAAGATAAAGATGATGGAGAGAACGGAAACAAAGAAGGGAAATGAATCCCAGAATGTTGAATCCTTCCCTCTGCCTAAAAACAAGAAAACCAAAATGGGAAAAATCATTTCGCGCAGCTGTTTCAGTACCGTCCATACTGCTGCGATCGGGTGCAGACGTTTGTATTCAGACATCGTCTTTCGCCACCCTTGCCAACGCCGAAATGGATGAACGCAATTCATCGGCTTCCGTTGTATCAATGGCTGGAATATGGTGCGTTGTGGCAGCGGTCGAAACCGTAACTGTCGCAAGGTGGTATCTTCTCAGCAACGGCCCTTCCACCGTGTCGACATGCTGGACCCTGACCATCGGCACCAGGGTTCTTTTTTTGAAAATGATCCCGCTCTGCAATTCAATCTCTTTCTCCCGGACCTCATACCTCCATCTTTTCCATTTCACATTCGGAAAAAGATAGACAAATATGTATACATAAAGAATGCTGACCACACCGCCGCATAGGATGATCCAAGACGGCCAGTCAAAAAAAGAAACAAGCGTGATGACCCCAAAGTATATCGCTAATATTATCAATGAATGCAGCATCCCCGTTATTCTCCATACTTTCAGGGCTTTATCTGAAATCTTATTCATTGGCTCCCTCATCCGTTATACCCCCATTTCTTTCTAGACCTATTATCTCTTATTTACGCAGGTGGGCGTGGAAAGTTTCATTCTAGGACAAAAAAGCCGGATCACAGGGGAGCGGTTTGATGATGAAGGTGCCTTGATGAAGGTGCCTGTCACGCCCCGAATTTTGTCGATTTTTGTAAGATCGACTCGATTCCATCGGCTAATTTATCAGAAAAAGTGCCAGTGGCGCATAAGACGGGGCGTTTGGCGCATAACCCAAACTTACCGGCGCAAAAGCAGGGATTTTTCGCGCATAGAGCCAGACAATCGGCGCATAACCGACCAAATTTCGCGCATAAAGCTGCCGCAGCAAGGCTTTTACCCTTGATTTCCCTGTATTTCTGCCCCTCGCCAACCACAGATCGGATTTTCCGAAGCTTTTCACCTGATTTCCACCCTGCAAAGTGAAGAATGGGGTCATCCAAATGAGGTTTTTCATCAAATTGTCTTTTTCCCGTTTTTGACCGCCGACTCTCTATGCAATTTGCAATGTTTTCTTCGGAAGTGGCCAGTGGACCAAAAAAAAGCTGCTTCACAAGGAAGCAGCTTTTGTATAATTAGTTATTTTTTTGAGGTCTTTTTCTTGGCGGTCTGCTGGAAGAACGCTGCTGATCGCGTCCGTAGCTGCGTTGACCTTGGCCTGAACCTTGAGGCTTCCCTCTTCTGCGGGAGCGGCCGTTGTCTCTGTTGCCTCCGCGGTCCCTTCTGGATGGAAGAGGAGCTTCTTCTGTAATTTTGACAGCTGAACTGTCAGGCTCTTTTGTAAGAACTTTCAATGCAGCTGCAGCAATTTGCTCAGGAGAGAAATTCTCAAGCAATTTTTCGCCCATTTGCTGGTAGTCCTGCAATGAATTAGCTTCAATGGTTTCAGCAATTTGATCGTAAGACGCTTTTAGCAGTCCTTCAAGTGCTTCTGACCAAGTTGGCGGCTTCATTGGAGTCATGCGCTTTTTAGTCGTTTGTTCAACCACTTTCAGGTAGCCCATTTCACGAGGGCTGACAAATGTCATTGCCATACCTTCTTTTCCTGCGCGGCCAGTACGTCCGATACGGTGGACATAGCTTTCCGGATCTTGCGGGATATCGAAGTTGTATACATGTGTGACGCCTGAAATATCAAGACCGCGCGCTGCAACATCCGTTGCAACCAGTACATCGATTTTGCCTTCTTTGAACTTTTTAAGAACAAGCAGGCGCTTCGCTTGGCTTAGATCTCCGTGGATCCCTTCTGCCAAATATCCTCTTAAGGAAAGAGCATTTGCAAGTTCATCTACACGGCGCTTCGTACGGCCGAATACAATTGCAAGCTCAGGGGATTGCGTATCAAGCAAACGGGATAATACATCGAATTTTTCTCTTTCGTGTACTTTCACGTAGAACTGCTCGATGTTGGAAACCGTCATTTCCTTTGCTTTTACTTTTACAAGCTCAGGATTTTTCATGAATTTCTCAGCGATGCGGCGGATTGGGTCCGGCATTGTAGCTGAGAATAGAAGTGTTTGGCGTTCTGCCGGTACATTGGAAAGGATGGACTCGATATCTTCTTTAAAGCCCATGTTCAACATTTCGTCCGCTTCGTCCAAGATCAATGTGTGAACATTATCCAAACGCAATGTGCGTCGTTTGATATGGTCAAGGATACGTCCTGGAGTACCTACAACAATGTTAGGGTTTTTCTTAAGGGCACGGATTTGGCGTTGGATGTCCGCTCCTCCATATACAGCCAATACACGTGCACGGCTGTCTTGGCCGACTTTATATAATTCTTCCGAAACCTGGATGGCTAATTCACGGGTAGGGGCGATGATGATCCCTTGTACGTCTGTGCTTTTTGGATCAAGCTTCTCGATCAATGGAATACCAAAAGCAGCGGTTTTCCCTGTACCAGTCTGTGCCTGGCCGATGATGTCCTTCCCTTGTAGACTCAAAGGAATTGTTCCCGCTTGAATTGGAGTCGCTTCTTCAAAACCCATCCGTTTAACTGACTTCAACGTAGTGGGGCTTAAACCTAATTCTGAAAACTTCGTCAATGCTATTCATTCTCCTTTATTCTTCTTTAAAAGCGGCTACTTATTTTATAGTCACTTTTCGTTTTTTATAAACAAAAAAAGACACTCTTCGGTTGAAGAGTTGTTTTTTTGGGTATTAATGATGTTTCTGTAATGTTACCACTAATAAAGATGGATTTCAACGTAAGGACCTGCCTTTATTTTTTTCCGTCAAAAAACAAAATATTTCGTCAAATAATTCCATCTGTCCATCGCAATGGCAGATCAAATGCTTGGCACCAGGCTCCAGCCTTAGGATCTTTCTGCTGCTCCCGATTTTATCATATAAATAATAAGCGCTTTTAATGGGAACTATTCCATCTTCTTCCCCTTGGGCAATAAACGTGGGAATGTCGATTTGACCCAGCACTGACTTGGAAAGCTTGACGATTTTCTTGAATTCCCTTGTGGAAGAAATTGGCGTTGAAATTATTTTCTTTTTGTAGCGGTTAAACAACTCATTTTCTTTAAGCTTTCCATTGAGTGAGTCGTTTATAATTTCCTTTATATCTTTTAATAGTTGTTCGAAATTGATATAGTATGCTGCGGCACTCAGCAGCACCAGGCGTGACACGGGGTACCTCGCTGCGAGATAGCCGGCAATCAATCCGCCCATCGAGAAACCGACAAGGTAGACCTCTTCACACTCATCCAAAAGATTCTTTAACGCCTCTTCCGCACACTCTATCCATTCATGATGAAGGATGCCCTTCAGCTCCAGCTCTTCCCCATGGCCGGGAAGAGTCGGAACGGCCACTTTCCACTCGGTATGCTCAGCCAAATAACCGGCTAATGGCTCCACTTCAAATGGGGACCCGGTAAACCCGTGTATCAATAGACATCCTTTCATCATTATTCACCAACTTCTATTTTGATTCTAGCGCATGGACGATATCTTCCAGCTTCATCCCTCTTGATGCTTTCACGAGGATAAAATCCTTTTCATTCACTTTGCTCTTGAGTGCCTCAATCAATGGCTCTTTATCCAGCAAGGCATGGACCCGCTCTTCGCCGAATCTCTCCCTTGCCCCTTCCGCAATCCACATCCCGCGTTCGCCATATGTGAATACTTCCGTGATTTTCTCAGGATCGATTTCACGGCCGGTTTGAAGATGGAATTCCTTCTCTTTATCGCCAAGTTCAAGCATATCCCCGAGGACTAAATATTTTTTGCCTGAGCCTGTTTGCTCTTCTGCAAGTCTGATTGCTGCCCTCATGGAAGTCGGACTGGCATTATAAGCATCGTTTATAATGACCGACCCATTGATTCCAGCCACTTTCTCCATTCTCATGGCAGTCAGCTTGAGGCCGGCCAGACCGGTTTTGATTTTCTCCAAATCAAGCCCAAGCTTGCTGCCGACAATAACTGCAGAAACGGCATTCATCACATTGTGTATCCCCATCACAGGAACGAAGAATTCAATATCAGGATTGATGTTTACACGGAAATGGTTGCCATCCTCTGTCGAATTGACTTCGACAGGGTAGACGTCGTTATTTTCACTTTGTCCGAATGACTGCAATTGATACGGACGACAGCCTTGCAGCCTCTCCTGCAGCAATGGTTCGTCGCCGAAATAAACGAGAGTCCCTTCTTCCCCAAGACCAAGGGCGATTTCAAGCTTGGCTTCGGCAATCCCTTCCCTGGAACCGAGGTCCTGCAAGTGGGATTCGCCAATATTGGTGATTACCGCGATGTCAGGGCGGGCTAATTTTGTCAGGAACTCGATTTCTCCTCTGGCACTCATTCCCATTTCGAGAACGACGGCCTTTGTATCTTCCTCAATGGATAGTAGCGTCAATGGAAGGCCCAGGTGATTATTGTAGTTTCCTTCTGTCTTCTGTACTTTAAATCCTGTGCCCAATACAGCAGCAATCATGTCCTTTGTTGTCGTTTTCCCGTTGCTGCCGGTGACGCCGACGACTTTCAAGTCTAGTTGATTACGATACGATTTGGAAAGTTCCTGTACGGCTTCCATGGAGCTATCCACCAGCAATACAGGTACATCCTGAGGAGGGTTAGGGACATCTTTTTCCCACAGCGCTGCAGAAGCTCCTTTTTCAAAGGCATCCTTGACCAATGTATGGCCGTCGATTTTTTCTCCTTTAAAAGGAATGAACAAATTGCCTTTTTGCAGCTTCCTCGTATCGATGCAGACGCCTTGAATTTCCGTGTCTCCGAACGCATCAAGAATCTTTTGATCAAACTGGAACATTTCCGAAAGCTGTTTTATTGAACGTTTTATCATCTGGACGATTCTCCTTTTTCATGAACAATTAAGCGGATAAAAGAAGGGCCAACTAAAACGATTCTTAGTCAGCCTCCTGTTGATTACATCACCCGTATAGGGTTTTCACCATTAAAATGTATGCTTGATGTTTTGCTTTTCTTCGTGGCGTTCAATGGCCAATTGGACCAATCTTTCAATGAGAGCCGGATAGTCGACTCCTGTATGCTTCCAAAGAAGCGGGAACATGCTGAATGGCGTGAAGCCCGGCATTGTGTTCACTTCATTGATCAGGACTTTTCCATCCTTCGTCAAGAAGAAATCCGCTCGGACAAGACCGGAATTATCCAATGCCTTGTAGGATTTCACGGCCATGTCTTTCATCTCCGCGTAAACTTCATCAGAAATTTCAGCCGGGATGATCATCGCTGTGTCGCCGTCTTCATATTTCGCTTTATAATCGTAAAAATCTTTTTTCGGGACAATTTCACCGGCAACGGAACATTCAGGTTTATCGTTCCCCATTACGCCGATTTCGATTTCCCTTGCGACAACGCCTTCTTCAATAATGATTTTACGGTCGAATTGGAAAGCCTCTTCAAACGCTTTGCTCAATTCTTCCCTATTCGTACATTTGCTGATTCCTACACTGGAGCCAAGGTTTGCTGGTTTGACAAAACAAGGATACCCCAATTTTTCTTCAACTTCTTTGTAGGCAGCTTCAGAATCATCTTTCCACGATTGGCGTACGAACCAGACATAATCCACTTGAGCCAATCCTGCTTGTGCAAACAGATTTTTCATGATGACTTTATCCATGCCGGCAGCGGATGCAAGCACTCCATTCCCAACGTAAGGAAGGTTGAGCAATTCCAGCATGCCTTGAACTGTACCGTCCTCTCCATTTGGACCATGAAGGAGCGGAAAGACTACTTCAGTGCTTCCTTTCTCCACCTGTAAGGTTGCGTCCGCCAAGGCAGTAGGGGCAATATTTTCCCCATTGCTATATTCAAGTTCTTTCACTGTTTCTACCGGTCCTGACAACAGCGGCCCCTTGACCCAGCGGCCTTCCGTTGTGATAAAAATCGGCTGTATATCATATTTGTCGGGATCTAAAGCACCGATAACGGCTTTAGCTGTTTGCAAGGAAACTTTATGTTCAGCGGATTTTCCGCCGTATAATAAATTTAATTTCGTCTTCATGTTGACCTCCAAATGGCATTTGAGATGTCTCTATTTTAACACTTTCCTTCAAAAGAAAAAGAAGGATTAAAGGCTTGTAATAAAAAAATAATTTAACCATATCGCACCCAGCTGCTTATATATGGATATGTAAGGGATGAAAAAAAGAACCTATCCATCTTGAAAAACGTTTCTTGAATTGTCATATGCGGTTATTATACCAGAATAATAATAGCTGTCTTTTTATTTTTCCTGTACCTATACCCTTTGGACTATCTTTCTGAAACTCAATTTGAAACCTCAAATAAAAAAACTGCCTCTCTCCCTGTATTGCTCTGAGCCAGTTTTTCCATTTTACTTTTGTGAGGTTAATGCTCCTTACCACGGACAAGCCAGCTTTCTACAAATGAATAGCTGCCTTCTTTTTCTTCTTCAATTACTGCAAAACAGCAGGATTCAGGAGACATTCTCCATTCAAACGGCATTCCATCTTCTATCAACGATAAAAAGGTTTCCATATACTCCACTTCATTCACTTTTGAAAAAGTAATGGCAATTGAATCATGGATTTCCTTTTGCTTGTTCGTATTATAAATCCAATCGTGGTTGAACTTCATAAACTGCTCGTAAAGAACCTCACAGCTCCAAATCCCCCAGATATGCGCGTTGAATTCCGCGTCCCAGCCGCCTAGTTGCCACAGCAGCCCTGGTGTATGTTCAATTTTAATCCATTGATCCTGGGCGTGGGAAAACAATTCCCTTTTCCCTTCTGCTACTTCACAAACAATATGCTTAATCAGCATCTCTTTCCCCCAACAAGTTTTTTCAAAAATCCCCTAAGCCATTTTACTATGAAAAGAGATCTATTAATAGTCTGATTATTCGCGCTAGATTATAAAATGAGCCTTAATGCCTAAAGAGATCGAGAAAGTGCCAGAAAGTGCCTGTCATGCCCCGGTTTTTGTCGTTTTTTGTCAAATCGACTTGAGTTTGTTTAGTCCCAAAAGTGCCAGTGGCGCATAAGAGGGGGTGTTTGGCGCATAACCCCTACGGACCGGCGCATAGCGGAAGATTCCGGCGCATAAGAGAAGCAAAGTGGCGCATAGATGGGCAGTTTTCGCGCATAAGACAGACGCATGAGCCCACTCACCCTCGTTTTCCCTGTGATTTCGCGTCTCCCGCACCTGGAATCGTCTCTTCTGCAGCACTTTCTCCTATTTTCAACCTTCAAATTGCCGAATGGGATAGTCCAAATGAGGTTTTTCGTCAAATTGTCTCTTTTTCTCGTTTGTGACGGGGGATTTTGTATGGTAAATTCGCACTTTTTTCATGGGATATGGACTGTGGCACATAGAGTCTCCGGAAACGGCTATCCCCCCGGAATCCCTGCTTTTTTCGTCATTTATTCATTCTAACGGACACCATCGAACCCTTCGCCGCATCCATAATCCCATTCCGAAGAACTTTTACCATCATGTCAACTCATTTTCCACACAAAATAGAAAAAATCCGCCGTTGAATTCGGCGGATTCCTTTATTTTATGAAAACCTTCCATTCCTTGGTTTTCCGATCAAAGACTATCTTCCCATCAAGGGGATTAGCCGTTATAGTTTGGTATTCTTCATACATCTCATCCATATTGACGAAATCGCCGATGACCCAAATGGGAATCTCGATTTTCGTCCTGCTCTGTTCTGCCTTTTCGATTGAAAATAAGAGTCCTTCTTTCATGTCTTCTATAAATGGATAAAGAATTTCTTTCGGCATCACAGGGTACTCTTTTCGCTTTTTCAGTCCAAGAAAGGATTTTTCACCTTTATTGCCGCTGAGTTTCTGGGATAGAGCGGTGCCCAGTATTCCGTAAAAGTCATCCATCGAACGATAATACGTTTTATTGAACCAGCCATCATCCTGGGCCAGGTACGCAAATTGATTATTCAATTTCCGGTAGAAGGGCAGTCTGAGGTGATTTTTTGAATGGCTTAAATATAATAATTCGGCGATTTCTTGCCCTTCCAGCTGATCAAGGGATTCTTCGTCCTCGAAATCCAGCCAGCAGAACCCGCCATATTGATGCACTTCTTCCTTTAAGAGCTTATTGATTTCTTCATCCCCGACATATTCCAAAAGCGTATGGCGGTTAAATTCACCGTCTTCAAAACGATGCTGCAGCAGCAAAAGTTTCCCCGGCAGTCTAGGGACGCCAGACATGAACTCTTTGAATCGAAGCCCATGTGATACGACATATTGATCTGAATGGTTTACATGAACATAGATGAGATTCCGCACATCCTGTGAATGTTTCAAATACTTGCCCTCCGAATCATCATTTCTCAAGAGAAATTATGCTTCAATTAGTTCTAAATCACTCCTTATATTCTACCAAAATTCTCTCCCAACCCATAATGATATTTTCCATTTTCATATTACATTTACATTACTAAATTGGTCTGGACAGGAAATTTATCCTTTTGTCCCATGTGCTGGTATCGTCTGAAGTGAAAAGGGTAAAGTAATGATATATAATGGACAGAAGAACGGAAAGTAATCTGCAGCATTAGGAGGTGTACGCCGCTTCATTTTGGCGGCGCATCATTGATAATTATAAATATTGTATTATTGATCATTCTTATCGGTTTGACGGCATTCTTCGTTTCATCAGAATTCGCGATTGTAAAAGTCCGCTCTTCCCGAATTGACCAACTAGTTGCGGAAGGGAACCCGAAAGCGGAAGCTGCCAAAGAATTAGTCACCAATCTGGACAGCTACTTATCTGCATGCCAGCTGGGCATTACCATCACCGCTTTAGGACTTGGGTGGCTTGGGGAACCGACTGTGCAGGAATTAATCAATCCGTTGTTCCATACCCTGCACGTACCCGGATCGGTCAGCCACATTCTATCCTTTATTATTTCGTTCAGCGTCATCACGTTTCTCCATGTCGTCCTTGGGGAGCTTGCTCCGAAGACTTTTGCCATCCAAAAGGCGGAACAATTGACGCTGCTCATTGCAACACCGTTAATCTGGTTTTATCGAATCATGTACCCATTCATTTGGACACTGAATAGCTCCGCACGTTTCACGGCTGGATTATTCGGCCTCGAACCTGCTTCTGAGCATGATATGGCCCATTCAGAGGAAGAGCTCAGAATCATCCTTTCTGAAAGCTACAAAAGCGGGGAAATTAACCAATCTGAGTATCGATATGTCAACAAGATCTTTGAATTCGACAATCGTGTAGCAAAGGAAATCATGGTGCCGAGGACCGAAATCATTTCATTTGAAAAAGATACAACCCTCAGTGAAATCCTTTCAATCGTAAAAGTGGAAAAATACACAAGGTACCCCGTTACAGATGGGGATAAAGATAACATTGTCGGTGTCGTCAATATGAAGGAACTGTTGACAGACTGCGTGCATAACCAGTGCCAGGAAGAAGAGACTCTTGCGAAATACACGAAGCCGATTATCAGCGTCATTGAAATGATTCCCATCCAGGATCTTCTGGTCAAAATGCAGAAAGAACGGAGCCATATGGCCATCCTCCTCGATGAGTACGGCGGAACGGCCGGTTTGGTGACGGTTGAAGACATACTTGAAGAAATCGTTGGCGAAATCAGGGATGAATTTGATGCCGATGAAATTCCGTTGATTCGCAAAACAGGCGAAAACAATTATTTATTTGATGCCAAAGTGCTGGTCGAACAAGTCAACGATTTATTGGGCACACACCTCTCAGATGAGGAAGTTGATACAATCGGGGGCTGGATGCTTACTCAAAAGTATGACTTGAAAGAAGGAGATACCTTGGAAGAGGGTTCTTTCCTTTTTAAGGCACATGAGATGGAAGATCATCACGTTCTATATGTAGAAGTGAAAAAAGCTGCACAGAGCTGATCCATTCTGGGTCGGCTCTTTTTTTACAGAAAATGATTTTATGCATAACTTGACGGAATATTCATACTTTCATGCCCATAATATAGTGTAAATCCTCAAAATTCATACCCTGAGTTTGACGCAACTCTTTGAATTCCTTATAATATTGTTAACATTTAGATCGTCGAGGTGATAGGATGGGGCAGTCTATCGCATCTGGGAAATAGCACAATATCGGTATGTTTCCATGGAAACAATAGATGACTATGCTAGCATCATGGATAGAGATTGCTTTACCTGGCAGTCTCGGGAACAAATTTTTTATTAAATTACTATTTTACTATTTTGGGAGGTGACTCCTTACTCGTTGAAAAAAACGAGCTAAGGAAAGTTATTTGGACATATTTAACTTGGTGCTTGTCGTAATACTTATTGCACTTACTGCTTTTTTTGTAGCTTCTGAATTTGCGATCGTCAAGGTGAGAAGTTCACGGATCGATCAATTATTAGAGGAAGGAAACAGCAGTGCAATTTCCGCTAAACGCGTCATTACGAGCTTAGACGAGTACTTATCTGCCTGTCAGCTGGGAATCACTATTACAGCGCTCGGGCTTGGTTGGCTTGGAGAACCTACTATTGCAGGTCTTGTCCATGTCCTTTTCGAGAAATTCAATTTTACGTCGTCCGTGTCCCACATTATTTCGGTAGCGATCGCATTCACTGCCATCACCTTTCTGCATGTGGTCATAGGTGAACTTGCGCCTAAGACATTTGCCATTCAAAAAGCAGAAAAGATAACTCTTATATTTGCAAAGCCGCTTATCGCTTTTTATAAAGTCCTGTATCCATTTATCTGGACATTAAATACATCTGCAAGACTTGTTACAAGAGTCTTTGGCTTGAAGCCAGTATCTGAGCACGAACTGGCCCACTCGGAAGAAGAGCTTAGAATCATTCTTTCCGAGAGCTACAAAAGCGGGGAAATCAATCAGTCCGAATTTAAATATGTAAATAAAATCTTTGAATTCGATGACAGGATTGCCAAAGAAATCATGGTCCCCCGCACCGAAATCGTCTCCCTTGCCAAAGAAGATACGCTTGATGTCTTCCTTGATATCGTACGGGAAGAGAAATTCACCAGATATCCTATCATTGATGGAGATAAAGACCATATCATCGGAATGGTCAATGTGAAGGAAATTTTCACAGACCTTATCAATAATATGGAATTAAATACGCAGACATTAGAATCCTATGTCCGTCCGATCATCCGAGTCATCGACTCCATTCCGATCCATGACCTGCTCGTAAAGATGCAGAAGGAAAGGATCCACATGGCGATCCTTATGGATGAATACGGCGGAACTTCCGGACTTGTGACGGTTGAGGACATTTTGGAAGAAATCGTCGGCGAGATACGGGATGAATTCGATATGGACGAAATCCCCGTTATCCGCAAAATCAAAGACAACCATTACATCATTGATGCTAAAGTCCTTGTTGGCGAAGTGAACAATCTTCTCGGTCTTGCCATAAGCGATGAAGACATCGATACAATCGGCGGCTGGATCCTGACTGAGAACTATGACGCAAAACAAGGTGATTCCGTCATGTATGAGGATTTCGAGTTCACAATCAAAGAAATGGAAGAGCATCATATCAAATATCTGGATGTCAAAAAGAAAATTAATGTAACAGAATCTTCCCCCCAGCAAATCCCGTTGACAAAGTCTGAAGCTTTGTCACAACAGATGTAGCTGCACGGGAAGTACAGCAAGGATGCAGCAAATCGCTGCATCCCTTTTTTGTTCACGGATTTTTCCTTTTAAGAAACCGAATGAAACTGGTATGCTTATTAAATACTATAATATTCCTACAAAAGAATGCAGGTGATTTTCTTGATATGGGCTGCAGCAATCATACTCGCCTATTTAATCTTAACGGTGTTTTCCACCATCTTTATTCGGGTCTTCTCAATCGGGATCACCAAAAAGGGGCAGGTCCCTAATCGAATTGCCATCACGTTTGACGATGGGCCAGATCCTGTCTATACACCAAGACTATTAGATGTATTAAAAAAACATAATGTCAAAGCCACCTTCTTCCTGGTCGGCGAAAAAGCAGAAAGATACCCTGAGATCGTCAAGCGCATCCATGATGAAGGGCACTTGATCGGCCTGCACAATTACAAACATGTATCAAACTGGTTCATCCCCCCTTCTACACTCAGAAAACATCTCAAACGCTCACAGGATATTATCTACTCCATTACTGGGGAGAAGCCTGTTTATTACCGTCCGCCTTGGGGGAGCTTCAACGCGTTTACACATATGGCTTCTGCCGGCTATCAAGTAATCATGTGGACTTCCATCCCAGGTGACTGGAAGGAAAATGTAGGGGTGGACACCTTGCTTAAACGCTTAGTTGCAGCAAGGAAGAGCGGAGCAATCATCACCCTCCATGACAGCGGGACCACGTTCGGAGCCGATGAGCACGCACCGAAAAACACAATTGAAGCGCTGGATCGTTTTTTAACCTTGGAGGATTCAAAAGCATACAGCTACACCACCGTAAATGATGTTCTGAAACATCCGAGCGGGAAATGAGGTACAAATGAACGAACATATTCTGGAATTATTAAACCAATACAGCTACCTGCTCATATTTGTCATGGGATTTTTCGGCATCGTCGGCATCCCTGCCCCCGAAGAAAGCTTATTTGTCTATCTCGGGGTCCTGTCAAAACAGGGCGGACTGTCCTTGATCGGGTGTATCGCAGCATCCACCCTCGGTTCCTTCACCGGAATGGTCACGGCCTATCTCCTTGGTGCTTATATAGGGAAGCCTTTCCTTACCCGCTTCGGAAAATATTTAGGCCTCAATTCAGACAGATGGGAATCTTTCATGTCCCATTGGAATGTTAAACGTTCGCTTCTCAAAGGATTTTTTATTCCCGGCGTCCGTCAATTGAATCCTTATTTCGCAGGGATTGAGCACATTTCCTTTCTACTCTTTCTGCTCCTTTCATTTGGCGGGGCTTTGGTCTGGACGTCAGCTTATACCCTGCTCGGATTCTTTATCAGCACCTATATCCCTATTCATCCAATCATCATCACCTATGTAGGGATTGCGCTGTTTGCTCTATTCATTATCCAGATGATCATCAGATGGATTAAATCCCGGCAGAAAAAAAGAGCAAATGGGTAATTCCCTCTTGTATTATTTTCCAAAGGCTGTATAATAGCAAATAATATCAATGGAACTTAATGATTGAACGTCTATGATGAAGAGAGTAGTCGATGCCTCTCCCTTAAGCGAGCCGGGGCCGGTGCAAGCCTGGCGGGATGCATGTGATGAAGCGCACTTCTAAGATGCCAGCACTCATGCTGGCCGGTTATCCGTTATCGATTCAAGCGGACCCAAATCACTTGGGTCAATTTAGAGTGGCAACGCGGGTACAAGCTCGTCTCTTATTTTTATAAGAGGCGGGCTTTTTTTATTTTAAAAAGGAGGAAAATGAATGATTGATTTAAAAGGCATTTATACCGAAAGCATCCTATCCGCATTAAATGGAGAATTAGATGCACAAACCGTCTACTCCCTCATTGAAACACCAAAGCATCAGCATCTTGGCGATTTAGCCTTCCCTTGTTTCTCGCTGGCCAAGACCATGAAAAAATCTCCTCTGGAAATAGCAGAAGCACTAGCCCCTAAAATTAATGGACGAGAGATTGATCATGTAGAGCCAGCTGGCCCCTATATCAATGTTTTCTTTTCTAAGAATGAAATTGCCGCCACGATCATCCCTTCCATTCTAGCTGCAGGAAACTCCTTTGGAAGCGGCGTTTACGGAATAGGGAAAACCGTCGTACTGGATATGTCCTCTCCCAATATCGCCAAACCATTTTCCATGGGGCATCTGCGCTCTACCGTGATTGGCAACTCATTGGCCCTTATCGCTGAGAAAATTGGATATAAAGCAGTTCGGCTCAATCATCTTGGAGATTGGGGAACACAGTTCGGAAAATTAATCACAGCCTATCGGAAATGGGGTGTCGAAGAGGACGTTCAGGAAAATCCAATTGAAGAGTTATTTAAATTGTACATCCGGTTTCATCAGGAAGCGGAAAACGATCCCATTTTAGAAGAAGAAGGGCGAAAGGCATTTAAGGAGCTGGAAGATGGGGATGAAGAAAACATAAGAATCTGGACTTGGTTCCGTGATGAATCCCTTAAAGCATTCATGACCATCTATGACCTTATGAATGTACAGTTTGATGATTGGAACGGCGAAGCCTTTTATAACGACAAGATGGGAGAAGTGATTGCACTACTGGAAGAGCAAAAACTCTTGGAGACTTCTGAAGGAGCTGAGGTGGTTCGATTAGATGACAAACAGCTTCCACCCTGCCTGATCAAGAAATCTGATGGAGCTACACTCTATGCCACCCGGGATTTGGCATCCGCCCTCTACCGTCAACGGGAATATCATTTTGACGAAGCACTTTATATCGTTGGCCAGGAGCAGACCATCCATTTCAAGCAGGTTTTCGGAGTCCTGAAAAAGATGGGATATTCATGGGCCGACCAAATGAAGCACGTGCCGTTTGGCCTTTATTTAAAAGATGGGAAAAAGATGTCCACACGTAAAGGCAGAGTCATCTTGCTTGAAGAAGTCTTAAATGAGGCAATTTCGCTTGCCGCCAACAACATCAAAGCCAAAAATCCAGGGCTTCAACATGCAGATGAAGTAGCTAAAGCCGTCGGAACAGGGGCCGTATTGTTCCACGATTTGAAGAATGACCGGATGAATAATATCGAGTTTTCCCTTGAAGACATGCTTGCTTTCGAGGGAGAAACGGGTCCTTACATCCAATATACGCATGCACGTGCCAACACCCTTTTGAAAAAGTCTCCTATTGAAGATGTGGAATTCAAAGGATTATCGGATGATGACAGCTGGGAAATCGTCAAACTGCTACGTCTTTTCCCAGAGGTGGTTTCAAAAGCCTATACACACCTCTCTCCTTCCATCATCGCCAAATACTTGATTGATACGGCAAAATCATTCAATAAGTACTATGGAAAAGTAAGGATTTTAGAACAGGACGAGGAGCTTAGTTCAAGATTGGCTCTGGTCCAAGCGGTTGTGATTGTGCTGGCTGAAGGCTTGAGACTACTCGGGATTTCCGCGCCTGATCAAATGTAAAAAAAACACCCGAAGCATCCCATCGGTTCAGGAGCTTCGGGTGTTTTTCATTATTAATGCTGTCCCAGTATCCCTTTTTTCATGGCAATCTTTTCGCATTTCTTGAAAACCCATAGCCCAAGACTTAGATATACAAGGGCATTTACCCCTAGTATAAGGAAGTCCATCGCTGTAAATGAATTCAGTGAAACTCCCTTTACCATGATGGTTCTCACCATGTCCACCCCTTTTACAAAAGGCGCGGCCGCAAGATACGGGGCAACACTCAATGGAAGGAAGGTCAATCCCATGAAGACAAACTGAAGAGTTTGCAAAAAGGCCTGGATTTGTTTAAAGATAATCGCCATTCCGGCAATCATGAAGCTGATCCCATACATGCTTAAGAGCGTCAAAATGAGAATTGGAGCAATCGAAATAATATCGATATTCAGCCAAGTATTTGTCGTGGCCATGGAAATATAGAGCAATAAGCTGATGATGACCAGCTGTAAAACGGTTGAAGAAACGATTCTGGCAAACAGGATGCGCCAGGCTCCCATCGGTGACATATACAACTGTTCGAGTGTACCGAGAGATGCTTCATTTGAAATCACCCAGCCAATATCCTGCATCGCCATCATGGCAATATACCAGAAGATGTAGTTGACGATGACATATTGGACATTCGTATCGACGGAACCTGGATCCCCCACAATTTTGATTCCGAAGAACATCGCTAAAAAAATGCAGTAAAATGTGATAATCATACTGATTGTATTCGGAAGATAGCGTTTAAGAAGGATTGCTTCCCTTCTGAAATTAGCTTGTAGCAGATAGAGTGACTTCATTTTCCGGCTCTCCTTTCACGATCTTCATAAATACCTTTTCAAAATCAATGGACGCACGATCAATCTTTTCAATGGAAGCATGGAATTCCTTCAGCAAATCAATTACCTGATAAAATTCATCGCTATGGGAAATCGTTACTTCCAACTTCGTTTCCCCGTTATCCTCCTGGCTCATATTGGCTAGGAAGTTATGATTAAGGACTGCCAGCTGCTGTTTATTGAGCGCATTTGAAAGAGTGAAGCTGTAAGCCTTTGTATCAAACAGCTCCAGCAGGTTCTGGACATTTTCATCCGTGACCACTTCTCCACCATTGATGATGACAACTCGTTCACAGATTTCCTGGACAACCGGCATGTCATGGGAACTAAGCAGAATCGTTTTATTCTCCTTTTTTGCGATTTCTGTAAGCAGCTTCCTGATTTCATAGCTTGTTTCAATATCCAATCCGAGAGTCGGTTCATCCAGGAAAATAATATCCGTGTCTGCCAACAGGGCAACTGCGATGGATAGTTTTTGCTGCATCCCCCTTGAAAGAGTATTAACCTGCTCATGGGATTTATGGGTCAAATTGAAACGCTCCAGTAATTCATCCACTTTTTGAGATACTGCTTTTTTCGACATTCCTCGATTTCCCGAGAAATATTCGAGGTTTTCCCTCACGGTTAGACGCCAATACAGGTTCCGATTTCCCTCTAAAACGACACTGATGTGACGCAGCGCCTTCAATCTTTGGGATTTAATGTCGAATCCATTGATGGCTACTGAACCTTCATTCGGAATCAAAAGTCCACACATCATTTTAATCAAGGTGGTTTTCCCTGCTCCATTTGGACCTAAAAGCCCCACTACTTCTCCACGATCTACTTGAAAAGAAATTCCTTTTACGGCTTCAATCAGCTCGTTGGATTTCTTTTTCTTATACCATTTCTTTACTCCTTTGATATCAATAAGTTTTTCCATAGCTCCTCCTTAGTTTGAATCTTCTGATTTCATTATAACTTAAATACTCTCCAATGTTTTCCATCCAGAGGCTGATTTCTTTTCATTTTATAGACTATATGTTTAACACCGCTGTTGATTTCCGTTCAAGACTACGTTTTATATAAGGCTCTTTTCTCAAAGTTTGTTGCTTTAGCCTTTAGAGTAGGTTCACTTATGCAATCAAAATAGCTTATTAAGCTAGAAAAGAGCCTGGATACTATATGGCAACGCACCAAACAGCTAATTTGGCGTTAAAATCGGCATTAAGATTTTAACAACAATGGTTGCGAAAACAGCCTTATATACGAAAAAAGCCTTCACCCGCAGCAATTACGCTTTTGCAGGTGAAGGCTCATCCTATTAGATTCAATATGGGAATTCTCCCATTATAAAAGGGATTTTTTTAGGAACTATCGATATCCTTGCTGGCGTTCCGTCGTAAACTTCCCCGTCCATGTCTGCTTTCATCGGTTTGTCTGTTTCCACAGAGATTTCCTTTGCCTGCAGATGAATGATATCCGATTCTTCCAACTCCATATCCGTAGGCTCTTCCTGTGTAATCAAACTTTTAAATAGCGCAAATCCGGCATTACGGATAACCAGGATATCCAATAGGCCGTCATCAGCGCAGATTTTCTTCAGCGGCACTCGATTGGTTCCGATAAAACAGCCATTGGCCACTAGGATCATGACTGCTTCATCTTCTAGAACCTGTCCATCATATGTCAAAGTAAATGAAAACGGACTGGCTTCTTTTACTGTTTGAATGGCGCTGATATAGTAGCTGATTTTGCCCAGGAGATTCTTTGATGAAGCGTTAATATTCTCGGAGGTATCACTGATCAAGCCGATTCCCCAAAAGTTTGAAAAATAGCGGTTGTTTACACTTCCGATATCCGTTTGGACGACCTTCCCTGATGCGGCCAGTTCTGCAGCCGCCCCAAGATCTTGAGGAACCTTTAATAATCGGCTGAAGTCATTGCATGTCCCGCCGGGCAGAACCCCGACCACCGGAGGCGTTTCAAGTGCCGCTACTCCATTTATGCATTCATGGACCGTACCGTCCCCTCCCATTATGAACAGGACATCATACTGGCTGCCGAATTCGCGGCAAATCCGCTCTCCATCTCCTGCTTCTTTTGTTTTCATCAGCGTCAATTCATCTAAATGCTCCGCTAATACCGGTACTGTCTGCTGCAGGTTTTTGGCTAGATCCCGATTGCCTGCATTCCCATTATAAATAAGCAATCCTTTTTTGAATTCTGGCATACGCGCTTCTCCTCTGAACTCTCGTTTTTATTACTGTTTCCGTTTTCCGGTATGGACAAACTTCAAAGTGATACTAAAACAAAAAAACTCATAAGAGGTGGCTGCTAAAAGGTGCCAAAAGGTGCCTGTTAAAAGGTGCCTGTCACCCCCCGACTTTTGTCGAATGGTGCAGTGGCCACCAGTGGAGTGGGCCAGTCGCGCATAAGGAGCCTGTTCCGGCGCATAAGCCATATGATTTCGCGCATAGCCGGTGGATTCCGGCGCAGAAGAGAAGCAAAGTGGCGCATAGACCGCCAGTTTTCGCGCATAAGGCCGACGCACATGTCCATTCCCCCCCCAATTTCCTATGATTCCGCCTCTCCCGCACCCTGGATCCAATCTTCTGCAGCACTTCTTCCTATTTTCACCCCTCAAATGCAAGCATGGGACAGTCCAAATGAAGGTGTTCATCAAATTGTCTCTTCATCTTGTTTGGGACGGGGGGATTTCTATTGGAACTTGCTCTTTTTTCACGGGATTTGGGCAGTCGCGCATAAGGAGCCTGTTCCGGCGCATAAGCCATAGGTTTTCGCGCATAGCCGGTGGATTCCGGCTCATAAGAGAAGCAAGGTGGCGCATAGACCGCCAGTTTTCGCTCATAAGGTCGACTCACAAGCCCATTCCCCCTCGTTTTCCCTGTGATTTCGTGTCTCCAGCACCCCTGATCCAATCTTCTGCAGCACTTTTTCCTATTTTCACCCTTCAAATTGAAGAATGGGATAGTCCAAATGAGGGTTTTCATCAAATTGTCTCTTCACCTTGTTTGGAACGGGGGAATTTCTATTGGTACTTGCTCTTATTTGATGGGATTTGACCGGTCGCGCATAAGAAGCCTGTTCCGGCGCATAAGCCATATGATTTCGCGCATAACCGGTGGATTCCGGCTCATAAGAGAAGCAAAGTGGCGCATAGCCGGTCGGTTTTCGCGCATAAGGCCGACTAACGAGCCCATTTCACCTCAATTTCCCTATGATTCCGCCTCTCCAGCACCCCTAATCCAATCTTCCGCAGCACTTTTTCCTATTTTCACCCTTCAAATTGAAGAATGGGACAGTCCAAATGAAGGTTTTCATCAAATTGTCTCTTCACCTTGTTTGGAACGGGGGAATTTCTATTGGTACTTGCTCTATTTTCACGGGATTTGGGCAAGTCGCGCATAGGGATCCTGTTCCAAAACACATTGAATACCCGCCCAAAAAGAAAAAACTGCCCGCTTGGAGCGGGCAGTCATGCTGGATATTCTTCATCTTGATTGATTTTCATGATGGCATTGTAGGCGAGGGCCATCCTTCCCTTGATGTAGGATTCGGGGTCATAGGAAATATTCTCGCCTTTGACTTTTTTGATTTCCATATCTGCGAACATGCCAAGCGTCCTGCAGATGTGATCGAGCGCCTGCTTCAATACCTTTTCATCCTCATAGAACTGTCTGCTCATGCACATGTAGGAAATCTCGTCAGCCTGCCTTCTGATATTTTTCAGCGTCTCTAAATCAAACATGCTCTTATTCACCGGCCATCCCCCCTATTCTATGTATATCGCAAAAGGGGCGGATATATGAAAAAAAACAGAGCTCCAAAGATTTCCGGGCTCTGTCGAATGAATCAAGAATTCGGTTCTGCGAAGCTTGGGATGCGCTTCATCTCATCTAAGGATTTTCTTAATTCCAGTCTAGATTTTGTTTTTGAAATTTTCACACCGATTTTTCCAAGCTGGGAAATCACGCGTTTGACTTGATCATGATCTCTTTTCAAGAAAGACCACCTCTTCAATTTTGATGTCCAAAGACATAGTTTTATTTTACCTAAAATACTAGACAATGAATATAGATATTTCCGACTTATTTCTTGATTAACTCTTCCCTACTTTTTTACGGGTTAAACGCTTTAAGGTTTCAAATTTTAAATCTTTTTTTGAAAGCCGGAGATTCCTTCTGGCTCTATCATCGCTGATGAATATTAAATTTTTCTTAAAGCAGTCTAAATTTATTATAAATCCATCCCTTGGTATCTCTTAAACTTTCGGTCAAAGAATTGCTGGAGCCCGCTGCTGATGAGCGAGAAAGTAAAAATGGTTAATGCGATAGCGATGACCCCTGTAAAAGGAATCCATGCATGAGACCAAATGTGCTCCAGGATATTGGCAAAGAATGTCGGCCAAGCATTAGAGGTATTCACCGCATCATATCCTCCCCCAAGCTGGGAAACAAATTTGAAAGTGATATAAATCTTTACGACGCCAAGCTGAGCGATCAAAAATAGAATGCGGCCAATATCAGAAAAGAACTGGATCAATACATGCGGCTGAAGCGGCGGCCAGTAATACGTCCGGAGCATCTTCCATTTGGAACACCCGGAAACTACCCCTGATTCCACATATGGCTTCTTGGAAATTCCGACAAGCGTATTGTAGAAGATGTCCGCAACCCTGCCGACATCGACCAAGGCAATGACAACCATAAACCAAAGGATCCTATCATTAGAGAATACGATGAATGGGAAGCCCATTAGAAGAGCCAGGAAAAAAATAGGCGGCATATAAGAGAATAGGCGGTTCCAGATAGTCAGCACGTATCTGGCCGGCTTAAAGTAAAAGCTCCCCACCCCAAGCGGGATAGCCAATATGTACCGCATCAACGCAATGCCTAATACCGTCAAAAGCGTTTCTTTCGTTCCAAGCAGGAGCCTGCTCAACAGATCGACACCCTTCTGGTCCGACCCGATCGGAAACTGCTTTGATGGTTCAAACGGCGGAAGGGTAAAACTTCCATCTTCATGCTTCATCATGACATGCTCCTTCAATGAAGTATCCACAAAAGGAAGATACGGAGCAGCAATGGCCGTTATGAGGAGCATGATTAATAAAAGAACGCCTGCAGCGAGCGAACGGTTCATATTGATTCCCCCTTTTCTTCCACAGGGTCGACCATCGCCCTGCATAATTGGGCAATCAAATTGGATAGGAAGATAATGATGGTAAAGAACAGCGTAAAACCTACTGCGGAAATGACGTTTACCTCCATACTCCCTCCCACATGAAAGCTCGATCCTCTGTTTACAGATTCGAAGAAGTAATAAGCTGCCCCTCTAAAGTCAGTCAATCTTTCTACTATAAATAGATTCGATAATACATAGAGTGTAATCGTATTAGAATGTGCCAGGATCTTCGACGCTGAATTCTTTAAAATATGAACGTATAAAATCTTTGTGCTGGAAATCCCTTTGGATTTGGCTGTACGGATATAATCCATTCCCTGTTCATCACTTAAACTTGTATTTGTGATATTGGCGATGTAGAAAATGGGGTAGATAGCCAGGAAAATGGAGGCCATTATATAGTTTTCGACTTTATCGCTCCCAAACAGATCGACGTGGAAAAACAGGCCTTTACTGTAAAGGTACATCAATCCGATTTGAAGAAAAATGATGACAAACAAATCCGGGAGGGATAAAAAGAACCAAGTCGTACCATTTCCTAGAAAGCCCTTTTTCTTGCCTTTCAAGCGAAAATCCAATACCCCTTTCGCCACGCCGAGGAAATATCCGGCGATCAATGCAGGAATGACGACCAACATACTTTTCTTCACTTTGTCTGAAATATGATGGAATAGCGTTTCCGATGGATTGTAATCTCCCAATCCTTTATGTTCTATTATGTATTGAAAAAAATTCTCTATATTCTGTATGTGCTGTGCTATCGTATAGTGATATTCAGCTGAAATGAACTGTTCTCCCTGCCCTGTCTTATAAACAGCCTCTGCCGGCATGAATATAATCAACAGGAACAAGCATGTTGTAACCAGCCACAATAAAAGCTGAACCCCTATTTTCTTTAGATAAATCAAACCTCTTCCCCCTGCCCTCTCTTTCAAGATATTACCAGAATAACAGAATTCAATTTTAAAAAGAACTAATTTTCGTATTTTTCTATCTATTCGACAAAAGTCGGGTCGTGACAGGCACGACCCGACTTTTGTCGATTTATGCTCCTACTTCTTCTGCAGCACCATTGTAGACTTCGAGGTCGAGTTCGTTGTTGACTTTGCTTGTAATGACTCCTGTTGTCATCGCTCCGCTGACATTTAGTGCCGTCCGTCCCATATCGATCAGCGGTTCGATCGAGATCAGCAGCCCCGCCAGTGCAACAGGCAGATTCAAGGCAGACAAGACGAGGATGGCAGCGAATGTCGCTCCGCCTCCTACTCCCGCGACACCGAATGAGCTGATTGCCACTACGGCTATCACTGTAAAAATAAAGGATGGTGTAAACGGATCAATTCCGACAGTCGGGGCTATCATGACGGCAAGCATCGCTGGATATATCCCTGCACATCCATTTTGGCCGATCGTCAATCCAAATGATCCCGATAAGTTGGCAATTCCTTCAGAAACACCAAGGTGCTTTGTCTGGGTGCTTACATTCAACGGAAGTGTACCCGCACTCGACCTTGACGTGAAAGCAAATGTAAGGACCGGAAGAACTTTCTTTACGTAGGTGAATGGATTTAAGCCAAATAGGCTTAACAAAATTAAATGGATGATAAAGACCACAAGCAGCGCGACATAGGAAGCGATGACGAATTTGCCCAGTTTTACAATGGCGTCAAAATCACTTGTTGCGACCGCTTTTGTCATGATGGCAAGCACCCCGTACGGAGTCAGGCGTAATACAAGCGTGACAACCCTCATAACTATAGAATAGATGGAATCGACCAGACTCTTGAATTGATCTGCCTGGACCGGCTCTTTCCGCTTGACTCCTAAATAAGCAAGGCCGATGATAGCTGCAAAAATGACCACGGCAATCGTTGAAGTCGGCCTTTGTCCAGTGAAATCAAGGAAAGGATTGGCCGGCAGAAGCTGAAGGACTTTGCTAGGGAAGCTTTGATCCTGAATCTGGGTATACGTTTGTTCAAGCTGCTGCCCTCTTAGCTGCTCCGCATCCCCTCCATGGATTTGGACAGCTTCCAGATTGAATCCGAATGCGGTGCTGATCCCTACGGCGGCAGAGACGGCCGTCGTTCCAATCAACAGCAGCAAAATCAGACCGGCGATCCTTCCGAGATTTTTCGTCAGTTTCAGTTTTGTAAAAGCAGAAAGAATAGAAATGAAGACAAGAGGCATCGTGACCATCTGCAATAGCTTTACATAGCCGTACCCGACAACATTGTACCAATCCATGGAAAGCGACAGTTCATCAGAAGTTTTCCCGTAAATCCAATGGAGGACAAAACCAAATACAAGACCCAGCCCCAGTGCAGTGAAGACCCTTTTTGAAAAGGAAATCCGCTTCCGCTGCATATAGACCAGGACGCCGGCAAGAATCAGAAAGGCCAAGATGTTGAGTACCACATACCATTCGTTCATCGTTCATCCCTCCTGCGTGTTTTCAGAAAGCCATGCCTTCTGTATTGAATGTATATGCGCGTGTGATTGAAAAACTTCCGATGAACAAAAATAAGGAGAATTTCCACACATATGAAAGGGGAAAAAAGATGATAAAAAACAGCAGCTCCTATGATTCTTTCAAGTGGAGGCATTTAGTCTGGGGCATCATTTTTACATTCTTACTCGTTCCGATTGCTTCTTCTTTATTGACTGAAATCCTTTTCGCAAGCGGAAAAGGGATCCTGCCCGGAACAGATGGCTTATCCGGCTATGCCCTCGATCGTCTTCAAACAGCTGTCATTTCTTTTTTTCAAATGCTTGGGGCATGTCTGTTTCTGCTATTCTATGGCCCTATGAAAAGACTGGTTCGGCCCGTATTATCTCTCAAGCCGCTCCGGATGAAAAAAACATACCTGCTCCTGATCATATTAATGATTGCCACCTATCTGTTCGGTTTCCTGGTTGATTTCTTTTTCCCTTCCTCAGCAAAAGACCAGCTGAATGAATTGAGTCTGGCACGGGTTTGGGATATGCATCCGGGGTTGATCGTCCTCACGTTCTTAGCGACTTCCCTGTTCGTCCCTATTTACGAGGAATTCATCTTCCGTGGGGTCATCCTGACATTTTTCCGATCTAAATATTCGTATTTAACGAGCAGCGTCCTATCCAGCCTTTTATTCGGAATCGCCCACTTCTATTCTCTCGGAGTCGTCATTTCCGCTTTTTTCGCCGGGCTCCTTCTTTCGTACCTTTGCAAGAAGTCCGGCTCCATCACTCCAGGCATCGTATTCCATATGCTAAATAACGCAGCCGCACTCCTTCTGTCGCAATATTTATAATTTTTCATTACCTTCAATACCCATACATGCTATAATTTTTTTATTATTAAACTTACATTTTATTGGAGGAATTACTTATGCAAAAAACACTATCCATTCTTGAAACTGGAGTGGCTAATATCTAATTAATCCTAATACACTCCGGTTTCTCAAAATCATTTGCATCGGATTAATTTGAGAAAGTTGGAGAATACATTGAAAAAACATACTCTCGCATCGCATAATATCAACATTTTATTTTGGTCCCAATTCTTTGGGACGATCAGTTTTATACAGCCGGTATTGACCCTTTTCTATATGGAAAGAGGATTAACGGAATCAAACATTTTAGTGGTATTGATGTTTTGGAGCGGCGGTGTCTTGCTCGGGGAAGTACCGACAGGCGTTTTCGCTGACCGTTTTGGTCCAAAGGCCTCGTTCATCACCGGCGCCTTTGTGAAAATGGCAAGCATATCGATCCTTTTCTTTGCAGATAATATTTGGCTTTTCTGCTTATACAGCGCCATCAATGGGATTTCGGTCACGTTCTTCTCAGGGGCGGATGAAGCGCTGATTTACGAATCATTGAAGATGTCAGATGAACAAAACCTTATGGATTCAGCTATGGGGAAAATTCAATCAGCGGGCTTCATCTCCATGATTGCAGCAGTGCTTTTTGGGTCTTACATGGCGAGGGATTTACAGAATGAACAATTCATCCTTCTGATCGCATTAGGATTATGCTTCCAGGTAGTTGAGCTGATCTTTCTGTTCTTCTTGAAAAACCCAACCGATCATCACTTGCATTACCGGGAAAATCCTTTCACACAAGTTGCTGAAGGATTGAAAGCCATCAAAAAAGCACCGCAGCTTCTGGTGATGTTCTTAAACGTGACACTGGTGTTCATCCCGGCTGGAGCTGTATTTAAAAACTTCGATCAGCCATTTTTAAAGGATGCCGGCCTTCCTGTCGGATGGATTGGCGTCATGTATGCATTATCGGCCCTGATGGGATTTTTCGCTTCCAGATCCATTCATTTAATGACCAAACGCTTATCCCGCGTATTTCTAATGAATGCGACCGGGCTGCTGGCAGTAGGCGGCCTGGTACTGGCAGCTTCTCTTGGTGAAATCCTTTTGACTGCGCTCGGTGCTTTCTTTCTGCTGACATTCGTCAGGGCGGTGAGGTATCCGATCTACTCACAGCTCAGCAATGATTTAATTCCGTCTGAAGTCAGGGCGACCACCATTTCTTTGCTGTCGATTCTTGATTCTGTCTGCGATTTGGTGATATTCGGATCACTGACCGGATTGGCTGTCCTGGGATTGCCGAAGGTGTTCTTTGCCTGCGCTGCCATCACTTTGATTGGAACCATGCTTCCGATTCGTGCTGCTGCAAAGAAATCATTGACCGAGAAAGCTATTTCCTAATACAAAAGGACTGTCCGTTTATTATGCGGTACAGTCCTTTTTCTCGTGTTATTTATCTGCAAAATATTCCGCTGCACTTGATTCAACAAAGCTGCAATCTGGAATCAACGGATCCTTTCTCAACTGGATTTGAAGATGGTTCAGAAGAGGCATGAGCCTTTCTCTATCTTTTTCATCCAATTGGAACTCAAATCCATAGCGGCAAACCCCTTGATGCAGATCCTCGGACCAAACGATGATCCCTTTGAAGCGCACGGTTTGTCCGAATACTCTTGCCTCTATGGCTAAGATGATGTCCTTTCGAACGGGCAGATTTATAGAAGAAGCAAACCGCAGTCCGCCAGGCCCTATATTTTCAATCAATATCTCTGTTGTGCCCAACCGCACTTTTTTCTGATTGATTTGGATAATGGTCATATTGGCAGCCAGCGCATATTGAAACGAAACCCGGAAAAACTTCCGCTTGGATTTATAAGGATTTTTTTGTTTCTTCACTATCGGTTCGATGATTTTATTCTTTAGTTTTTCGGCAAATTCCTTATGATCGACCGGTCTGCTGAATAGGAATCCCTGTATTTGATCGCATTGCTTTTTCTTCATTCGGTCGAGATGGCTGATTTGCTCTACCCCTTCAGCTACTACATTCATATTCAAGGCATGGGCCAAATTAATGAGGTTAGCAGCAATCGCCTGGTCTTCCGGATTAGTATCCAGATTTTGAATAAAGGAACGGTCGATTTTCAAGGTATCGAATTTAAACTTCTTTAAATACGTCAACGAAGAATACCCTGTACCGAAGTCATCCAATACAAGCTTGATCCCCAGATCTCTAAGCTGCTCCAAGGTCCGGAATACGGCATCATGATATTGGATCATGGTGCTTTCTGTAATCTCAATTTCAATGAAGCTGGGATTAATTTGATATTTTTCCAAAGTGGTTTGAATTGTCTTGGTCAAATTATTGCGCAGGAACCGATTTGCTGACACATTGACGGATACAGGCACAATCGGCAGCCCTTCATCCTTCCATCTTTCCAGCTGTGCACAGACCTCATCAAGGACCCAGTCCCCGATGTCAATAATCAAACCTGATTCCTCTGCAAGCGGAATGAATTCTCCCGGTGAAATGATTCCCCAATCCGGGTGATTCCACCTGATCAAAGCCTCTGCTGCAACGATCCTCCCTGTATTCGTTTCAACACGGGGCTGATAGTGCAGGAAGAATTGATTTTCCTGAAGGGCCGTCCTCATATCCTTCTCAAGGGAGTACTGTTTAAAGGATTCTACATTCATGGAAGAATGATAGACTTGTACGGTATTTTTCCCAAGCTGCTTTGCATGATACAGCGCGGCATCAGCATGCTTCAGGATGGAATCGGCGTCATTTCCGTCCTCAGGGTAGAGGCTGATTCCGATGCTGGTGGTGACATGCAATTCATAGTCCTGTATAAAGTAAGGCTCCTGGATGGCTTCCCGTATGGACCACCCCGCCTTGATTGCGTCATCTAAGTCCCTTGGCTCTTTGAGGAGGACGCAAAACTCATCTCCAGCCATTCTGGAAATAAACATTTGCTGATTGGATTGAGTCCTCATTCTATTAGCCACTTCAATCAAGAGTTCATCCCCGATGGCATGCCCCAAGGTATCGTTGATATGCTTGAACCTGTCTAGATCTAAATAGAGAACGGCAAATGAAGGACACTCCTCAATCAGCACCTTCAATTCCTCATCGAACTTCCTTCTATTCGGCAGATCCGTCAGATAGTCATGATGGGCCAAATGATCCATGGTCTCCTGGTTTCTTTTTTGCTCTGTGATATCCGTCGTGATTCCATCAATCCTTAGGAACTGCCCCTCTTCGATGATGGGGATGATGTTCGCTTCAATCCATTTGATTTGACCAGTCGAATGAAAGATCCGGCATTGCTTCTTTATGGTCTTCCCCTGTTTCAGCTGTTTAAATTCATTTCGAATGGCTAGGAAATCCTCAGGATAAATAGCATTCGTCAACTGGTCGAAGCATTCTTCAAAATAACTCGCAGGATAGCCAAATATGTTCTCCACACCTTTTGAGCAGAATAAAACCTTTGGATCAAGGACATCGATCGACCAAATGGCAACATCCAAATTGTTGTAGATGTTGCGGAATTGCTTTTCGCTTTCCACCAGCTTCTTCTCAGCGTATCTGCGCTCAGTGATATCATGGATGGTTCCGATGATTCTTGAAATCTCCCCAGAAGGGTTCAAAAGGATATCCGACTGCTGATGGACAATCCTGACTTCATCGTCCATCCGAACGATCTTATATTCGATGCTGAAGCTTTTGCGATTTTTGATTGCCTGTTGGAATACGCTGATGAACCTCATTCGGTCTGAAGGATGGATGAATTCCAAATAAGTCTCATAGGAAGCCTTAAACTCCGCATGGGGATTCATCCCGAAAATTTTATACATCTGAAGTGACCAATAAGCTTCGTTTGCTCCATAATCATAGTCCCAGCTGCCGATGTTCGCCATCTTCTGGGCATGTACCAGGCTGTCTTGGACTTTGTGGAGAGCCTCTTCCTGTGCTCTTGATCTTGTGATGTCCCTGGCGATTCCGAAGACCCCGACTATTTTTCCATCTATCATCATTGGAATGTTTGTAATGTTAACGGCAATCCTCTGGCCGTTCTTGTGGATTCCGACTGAATTATAATTCTGCGGCATCCCTTCAGCAGCTTTAGCAAAGCATTCATTCGTATAAATGAGATACTCTTCTGCTACAAGGCTGTGGAATGAATAAGCCAATTCCTCCCTTGAATAGCCGAGCAGCCGGCATAAAGAATCATTGCAGTCGACAAAAGCACCGTCCAAGTCCAAGCTATACACTGCATCCGGATGATTCTCAAATAATGATCGATACTTCTGCTCGTTCAAGTCGAGCTCTTTTTTCAGGTTTTCTTCTTCAGTAATATTCTTTGAGATTCCGATCGCTCCCACCACTTCCCCGCCGTCCGTAATGGGAATGGTAATGCAATTGACCAGTATCGGATTTCCGCTTTTCGCCTTGATGGCAAATATCGAGTTCTGCGTTTTCCCCTTAAGGACATGATTGAAAAGCTTCATCGACGCATCCAAATACTCTTCGACCACAAATGGGATAAAACTTTCGCCGATCATTTCCTTTTTACTGAATCCCGTCGTCTTGGAAGTGGCTTTATTGATATTTAATATAGTCCCGTCCCGATCCAAGATGAAAGTCAAATCAATATGATTATTGAACAATGCCTCATATACCTTTTTATCATTGATGCTAAGGCTAGGAAGATTAGCTGATTCCATTGAATCTTCTTTTTGTCTTGAAAAAAAAGCGGAAATTTTCATCGTTCATCTTCCTTTGCGTGATTATCGTCCCTCTTGAATCCTGGTGATTAATACCTATAAATCCATCATATTATATGAATAATAGCAAATAATGTCGAAACTTGGAATATAAATCCTAGTAATATATTACATTTGACTCAAGTTGTTTGATTCTGCCAGTAAAGGGAATAGGTTAGAAAAACTACTTGAGGTGATTCCATGTTTAATACGACATTCAGTGAAACTTATGTTGCTTCTTATTTAAAGACGAAAATGAAAGAATTAGGGGATATGGTAAAAGAAGACGGACTGAGCGATGAGGAACGAATCAAGATTGAAGGGAAAATGGAAGCCTACCAGGAATTCCTGGATCATTTTGAGCTGGATCGATATGAGTTGAAAGAAGATAAAAAATAAGGATCGGCGGGGTGCTCTGATTAGCGAGCTTACCCGGCGATCCTTTCCTTTTTTTCTCTGTCCAGCTGCAGCACCCACCCCCTCGAGTCATAAGCCGCACCTCTACGGAAATCAGGATTTCCTTCGAGTTCCGTCTTATGCTGGTCGGGGCTTTCGGGGCGCTTCCGCTTTTCTTTGTCCAGCTTCGCCTCCTAGAGGCTAGGATCCTTCGCTCAGCACACTTACGATAAGTCAACATCGGATCGCTTCGCTCTCCGTGTTTCCTTTATCTCGTGGTGCTGCGCTCCAGGCTCTACGCCTCTGACCAGTCGGCTCCGCTTTTCTACTTCCCATGCATCTTAAACTCAAGGAACAGCTCGTTGTAGTGAGCGAGCATTTTCTTTCCGAGGTTTTCGTAGACTTCCAGCTTGTCGGTCATGTCATCTGTCGGATAGAAGCGTGTATCCGAGGAGACGTCTTTTGGAAGGTATGTCAATGCCTTTGCGTTTGGCGTTGAGTATCCGACGTAGTCTGCATTTTGCGCTGCGTGCTTCGGATCGAGCATGAAGTTGATGAACTCATGAGCTCCTTTTACATTTTTGGCAGTCTTCGGGATGACCATATTGTCAAACCAAAGATTGGTCCCTTCCTTAGGGAGCACGTAGTCCAATTTATCATTTTCATACATGATCTCGGCTGCATCTCCGGACCAAACGACGCCGACGGCCGCTTCTTCGTTAGCCAGGAGCATTTTGATTTCATCGCCTACGATGGCTTTGATATTCGGCGTCAGCTTATCAAGCTTGTGCTTTGCTTCCTGCAGATGCTTTTCATTAGTATCATTCAAGGAATAGTGAAGGCTGTTAAGGCCCATCCCCATGACTTCGCGTGCTCCGTCTACGAGAAGGATCTGATTCTTGAGATCCTTATCCCACAAGTCATTCCAGGAAGTGATTTTCTTCCCGCCGAGCATATCAGGATTGTAGACAATCCCGACCGTTCCCCAGAAGTAAGGAACTGAATATTTATTATCGGGATCAAAGGACAGGTCCATGAACTTAGGATTGATGTACTTCAAGTTTGGCAGTTTGGACTTGTCGATTGGCAGAAGCAGATGCTCTTCGTTCATTTTTTCAATTGCATATTCAGATGGCACCGCCACATCGTAAGTGGTTCCACCCTGCTGGATTTTGGTCATCATTGCTTCATTGGAATCAAATGTCTGATAAATGACCTTCAGTCCTGATTCTTTTTCAAATTCCTTAATCAAATCCGGGTCTATATAGTCGCCCCAGTTGTAGATCGTCAATGTATTTTTGCCGCCATAACCTGCAGAAGAATTCAATTTATCGACGAGCAGAATGAGTGCGCCGGAAATGAGGAGGATCGCTATAAATACACGCATCAGCTGCTTCATTTTCTAACCCCCATTCTTCCCGCTTTCATATTCCGCTGATTAATGAAGTAGTAGCCCACGACCAATATCATCGTGAACAAGAAAATCAGCGTTGACAATGCATTGATGGTCAATGAGATTCCTTGGCGTGCCATGGAATAGATTTCAACCGACAAGGTAGAGAATCCATTTCCGGTCACAAAGAAAGTGACAGCGAAATCGTCAAGGGAGTAGGTCAATGCCATGAAGAATCCTGCGAAGATCCCAGGAGTGATATACGGCAAAATGACTTTTGACAGGACATCCCAGCGGCTCGCGCCGAGATCTTTTGCTGCATCGATCAAAGATGTGCTCATTTCCTGCAGTTTCGGCAGGACCATGATGACGACAATCGGAACGCTGAAAGCAATATGTGAAAGCAGGACAGACATGAATCCTAGCTTCAGGCCAATCATCGTGAACAGGATCAGGAAAGATGCTCCGATGATGACATCAGGGCTGACAATCAGGACATTGTTAAAGGATAATAGCGTGTTTTTCGTTTGATTCTTTTTCACATTCGCAATCGCAATTGCCCCGATGACACCTAAAATGGTAGAAATCGCTGCCGACAAAAGGGCGATGATCAATGTATTGAGTACGATGATGAATAGACGTGTATCATGGAAGACTTCTTTGTACCATTCCCATGTAAAGCCTTTGAAGTCATGCATGGTTCCCCCGCTGTTGAAGGAGTAGTACATCAGATAAAAGATCGGGGCGTACAAAATGATAAAGACCGCTGCCAGATAGACGTTTGCAAGTTTTCCGTTTTTCCTCATTTTACAGCCCTCTCTTTCTGCTGCCTGTGGTGACCATGATGACGACCATGATAATAATCAGGAACACCGCGATTGTGGAACCCATTCCCCAATCCATCGTCACAAGGAAATGCTGTTCAATCGCTGTACCGAGAGTGATGACCCGGTTGCCGGCAATAAGCCTTGTGAGCATGAAGAGAGAAAGGGCCGGAATGAATACTGCCTGGCATCCCGATTTGACTCCGTCAAGCGTCAACGGGAATATCACTTTCTTGAATGTCGTCCATGCGCTTGCCCCTAAATCCCGGGATGCAGAAATCAAGGATGGATTCATTTCTTCCAGGGCGTTATAGATTGGTAAAATCATAAACGGTATAAAAATATAGACCGAAACAAAGATGAAGCTGAAATCAGTGAACAAAATTTGTTTTGTGCCGATTCCGACAGCTTCTAAAAACGCATTTGCTGCTCCATATGTTCCAAATATTCCGATGAATGCATAAGCCTTCAGCAGCAAGTTGATCCAAGATGGAAGAATGATCAGTAAAAGCCAAAGCTGCTTATGCTTCGTCTTTGTCAGGATATAAGCAGCCGGGTACGCAATCAACAGGGAAAAGGCCGTGATTAAAAACGCATACCAAAAGGAGCTTATCGTCATTTTTATATAAACAGGTGTAAAGAATTTTTGATAGTTTTCAAAGCTAAAATCCCCTTCGATGTTGAAGAAGGAATAATAGACAATCAAAAGGATTGGAGCTACGACAAACAATATAATCCAGAATACATAAGGAATCAGGTAGACATTTCTCGTTTTGCTCATTTTAAGGCTCCTTCTTGATAGCCTTCGAGGCGTCTGTCAAAGTCCTCTTCCGATTCATTAAATCTCATGACGTGGATAGCTTCTGGTTCGAAATACAGCCCGATTTTCGTACCGACTACCGCTTTTTTCGTTGAATGGACAAGCCATTCATTGCCGGCATCATCGAATCCGCAGATTTCATAGTGAACCCCCCGGAACAATTGAGAATCAACCCTTACTTCCAGCTTGCCTTGTTCAGGTTTTGTGATCTCCAGATCTTCCGGACGGATGACAATTTCGATCGATTCGTTGGACTGAAGCCCCTTATCCACACATTCAAATTGTTTTCCGACAAACTCAACGAGGTAATCTTTCACCATTTTTCCTGAAACGATGTTTGACTCCCCAATGAAATCCGCCACAAAGCGGTTGATCGGCTCATCATAGATATCGATAGGTGTACCACTTTGCTGGATGACGCCTTCATTCATGACAAAGATTTCATCCGACATCGCAAGCGCCTCTTCCTGATCATGTGTGACGAAGATGAACGTGATCCCCAGTCTGCGCTGCAGCTCCCTCAACTCATACTGCATTTCCGTACGAAGCTTTAAATCAAGGGCCGACAGCGGCTCATCCAAAAGGATTACTTCAGGCTCGTTTACAATGGCACGGGCAATTGCGACACGCTGTCTCTGCCCGCCGGACATTTCATTGATTTCTCTTGTTTCATATCCTTCCAAGTTCACGAAGCGAAGCGCTTCACGGACCTTTTCCTGGATCTGTGCATTTTTCATTTTCTTGATGCGAAGTCCGAATGCGACATTTTCAAATACATTTAAATGTGGAAACAGTGCATAGTCCTGAAACACCGTATTGACCTGTCTTTTATTAGCAGGCAATTGATTTACTTTTTTGTCATTGATGTAGATCGTTCCTTCAGTAGGCTCCATGAATCCTGCGATTAAACGCAAGATGGTTGTTTTCCCACACCCTGAAGGTCCGAGGAGCGTATAGAATTTCCCTTTTTCTATTTCAAAACTGACATCTTTCAATACAGTTGTTTCATCAAATTTCTTTGTTACATTTTCAAAACGAATGATCGTCTGCTCTTCCACTCATTCCCACTCCCTAACGTTATAAATAAGATTCTGTTGCGGCAATCAAAACTTTTGAGGTCCCATGATGGGCATTAATGAATTGGTGCTCATCCGAGGCCAGATAATAAATCGATTCGCCCTGTTTGGCATGAAAGAAGGTATTCCCGATCCGAACGGAGATCTTCCCTTCCAAGACATAGGCAAAAGTTTCTGATAAAGACGGAGGGAAAGCTTTGAACTCTCCTTTTTCCTGGAGCGTTAAAATGATAGGCTCCATCTCCTTTTCATTCGATTCCGGCACAAGCCATTGAATTCGGTAGCCTTTTTCATCATCCCAATACTCGGTTTGATCTTCTTCCCGGTAAACGACTTTTTGATCGGAAACCTCTTCATCAAAGAAGTCCTTCGGGGAACAGCCCAGCACTTCCAAAATACTGAAGAACGTATCAATGGAAGGTGAACTGAGGTCTCTTTCAAGCTGCGAAATATATCCCTTGCTTAAATCGGTTCGTTCACCCAACTCTTCTTGAGTAAGCCCTTTTTTCACCCTTAAGTTTTTGATTTTCTTCCCTATTTTCATTTCAGTACCTCTCTCACTGTTTAAAATAAGTAAACTCAAAGTGAAGAAAGTTTATTATTACGAAACTTTATGTTTAATATAAATGCTAGTTCATTATACAAAAACTGTTTTTGAATTCCAATCATTTTTTATGGATTTCTTTTGGAAATTTAACGTAAAAATTAGCGACATAATATATTGACAAACAAATATTTTTGTGTTATAATTAAATATTTTTAAATTGACCGGACCCCTCTTTTTCTTTATTCTATATTTTGTAGAAAAAATAAAGGGGCGAACACGAATATGAAAATCGGAAACGGAATTGAAATGCTTGAGATATCGGCAGAAATGATGGGGGCTGTTCAGACAATCCATCCTGTATTAATCTGGGATGATAAGGGAGCTCTATTATTGGATACCGGATTTCCCGGCCAGCTTCCACTCTTTAAAGTAGCGTTTGAAAAAGCAGGCATCCGGATGGATTTTCTTTCGACTATCCTCATTACCCATCAGGATATTGACCATATCGGCAGCCTCCCTGCTCTCCTTGAAGAAGCAGAAGGATCTATCCAGGTTTTGGCCAGCAGTGTGGAACGGCCATATATCCAGGGAGATAAACGATTACTGAAGATTACGGATGAAGCTATTTCTAAAGTGGAAGCAAGTCTCCCTGCAGATATTCCAGAGCAATGGAAAAAATCGTTTATTTCTATCTTAAAAAATCCGCCGCAAGCTCCAGTCGACAAAGTCATAACCGGGGGAGACGTGTTGGATTTCGGCGGCGGATTGACCGTCCTCGCTACCCCGGGACATACTCCAGGACATATCAGCCTTTACCATCACGAAAGCAAGACATTGATAGCCGGAGACGCCATGGTGGTGGAAAATGGAGAGCTTCAAGGTCCTTCACCATCCGTCACACTCGATATGACCTCTGCACTCCATTCGCTTAAGCAGCTGCTTGAACTCGATATTGACAAGGTCATCTGCTACCACGGCGGTTTGTACGAAGGGAATATCCATGATCGAATCAAAGAAATAATTAAACAAAAATAAACAAAACCCCCGCCAATCCCGGCGGGGGTTTTCGTCTATTCTATTTAGTTAAAACGGGCATCGCTTAGAATGCGCCCGATTTCTTCCATATGTCCTGTTTCATCTGCAATCATATCATCAAGTTTGACAGTCAGTTCTGTCAAACCGAGCTCTTCTGCCTGTTTTTTGCGTTTCTCGTAGCGTTCGATTGTATCTTTCTCTGCACGGTGCGCTTCTTCAAGCATCTCCTGAACATCTGTCAGCTGCTTCACTTCAGCAGGCTTTGTTGTCGGTGATCCGCCCAATGTTTTGATTTTTTCAGCCAAGTACAATGCGTGTCCCTGCTCATCGCTGATTTCACTTTCAAAGAAAGGCTTCAGCGTTTGACGATACAAACCTGATACTACAGCTGCATTGTATGTATACATAATGGAAGCAGCATACTCGTTTGCTAAATCCTCATTTAAACCATCGATTAACTCTTTCATTTTTTGATCCATGAATACATCTTCCTTTCTTCTTCATTGATTCTATATGTACTTTACCCGTTCTAAAAAAAAATAATCATTCACTGAGGGAATTCATCTGGTGTAATGCTTTTTCAAGTGATCCAAAAAAGGATTTCAATCGTTATCTTGTTACTCATTGTTATAAAATGTTCAACATTTCGCTACCAATCGTTCACAACCTTTCGCGCTATTAAAGCAAATGTTCACTATAATTAAGTTTGAAAATGTGAAAATCAGTTAAAAATTAACTACTAATGAGGAGGTGGCTTCTATGAAGATACATAAGGGTTGGCTGCGGCTATTGTTTTTAAGCTTCTTGGCCATCTTCAGCTTATTGCCTCCAAAATTGGCTGATGCCCATGCTGTACTACTGTCAGCTTCACCTATGGAAAACAGCACACTTAAAAAAGCACCAGAGCAAATCATTCTTACGTTCAATGAACGGCTTGAAGGCGGCCTTTACGAAATTAAAGTGAAGGACTCAAACGGGAGATCATCCACTTCCAGCGAAACATCGTTGAGCAAGAACCACCAACAATTGTCCATCAAGCTTCCTCCGTTGAAGAATGGAGTCTACTCAGTTACCTATAGGGCCACCTCCCAGGACGGACACCCCGTGGGCTCCACCTATGTGTTCTCCATCGGGAAGCCGCTTTCGGATTCCGAGAAATCACAAATTCTCAGCAGCACTGGAAGCTCAAGTCCATTCGGGCTCGTCTGGTTTTTCCGCTCCATTTATTACTTAAGCCTCCTCATTCTTACTGGATGGCTTGCATGGCGGATAATTTCACCTGATTCATTCATAACGGCGCCAAACGAAAAAAACTGGCTGATGCGCATGAAATGGTTTTATATATACATGCTGATCATCATTGGAATCGGACCAAACGCCGATGTGCTGTTATCCGGACACTCCCTGAATGTAAACAACCTTATTCCTTTCTTTACTGGTACATCATTTGGAATCGCTTGGGGACTCTCGCTGATCATCAGCATTGCAGGTTTATGGATTGGCGGGAAATCAAAATGGTTTGACGGCTTCTGGATCCTTTCCCTTTTAGCACTTGAAGGGGTCAATGGACATGCCAATTCAACTGTCCCAAAAATATTAGGCATCTCTTTTGATATACTCCACCTAGGTTCAGCAGCCATCTGGACAGGCGGATTATTCTATATTTTGATTTTCTGGAAAAGACACCGTGAACAAACAAAGAAGTTCATCCCTCTTTTCTCTCAAGGTGCATTGGCCAGCATGATCCTTCTGTTTCTAACAGGAGGGATACTGACTTTGATGCTCGCAGGAGATATCTCTTATCTAACGAAAGATTTATGGGGCATCCTCTTGCTGTCAAAAATCGGTCTAGCATGCATAGTGCTCATAATTGGAGCAGCCTTGCGCAAGAAATTGGCCAAGCTGCAAGAAGATGGCTTCCGCAAATGGTTCCGGGCAGATCTGACGCTCATGATCCTCATCACTGCCATCGTTGGGGGACTTACATACACAAGCCCTCTTCCAGAAAATAAACCGATCGAGTGGGCAAGCACACAAAATGACTTTAAGGTTTCAACAGCTGTGTCCCCCGTGCAGCCGGGGACAAACAGCCACTTTCAAACCACTGTAGAAACTCCGGACGGACAGAAACCCAATGATGTCCAACTGGTCCTGAAGCAGATAGGAAAAGAAGAAGCGGAACCTATCGAGGTCCCGCTAAAATCTTATAAAAATACAGGAAGCTCATACTTCTATCGTGCTGACGGGATTTACTTCCCAGCACCTGGCGATTGGCAGATGGAAATAATCGTTTACGACAGTAAGGACAACTATTCCGTTTTCAAAAAAGAGTTCACTCTTTATGAAATAAATACTAAATGAAAGCAGGTAATCCAAAATGAAAAAGGCATTGAAAATGATTCCACTCGCATTCGT
Organism: Falsibacillus pallidus; assembly: GCF_050990905.1. Classification (GTDB taxonomy): domain Bacteria; phylum Bacillota; class Bacilli; order Bacillales; family DSM-25281; genus Falsibacillus; species Falsibacillus pallidus_A. The sequence continues at coordinate 234,705 of NZ_CP158866.1, read as the reverse complement.
ATTACTGTTTGCTTTTGCAGGCATGGCAAGCGCACACGTTGTAGTATTTCCAAAAGAAGTACAACAGGGGACATATGAAAAATTTACGGTAAGGGTGCCATCTGAAGGAGAAATGGCAACAACCATGTTGAAAGTCGCTGTGCCGGATGGAGTCGACATCTCCAGGGTTAAAGCTGTTCCAGGATGGTCTTATACATTCGAAAAAGGTGCAAGCGGCAAGGTAACAAGCATCACGTGGAAAGCTGATGATAAAGGAATTTCCTCCACTGAATTCGGTGAATTCGATATGCAGGGAAAAGTGAGCGACAATGCAGATCAATTGATCTGGAAAGCCTACCAAACCTATGCAGATAACAGCGAAGTAAAATGGATCGGCCCGGAAGATTCCGATAAGCCTGCGTCCATCACGGTTGTCAGCAAAAGCACCGGTATGGAAGGTGATCATCACGCCTCCCATTCAGCAGCAGATGTTCAGAGTGAAGATAATGAGGGTGACGCTTCATCCCTTCCTCTCTATCTATCCATTGGGGCATTGGTGATTGCAGTCCTTGCCTTTATCGTTGCGTTGATGAAGAAGAAATAATCGAATGCTTCAAATTCCAAGAGCCCTGCCGAATAATTCAGCAGGGCTCTTTTCATGCTCTAAATGTTTTCCCAAGTTCATTTCCAAGCCCAAAGTAGTGGCGGAAGTTATAGATAAGCGGACTCCAATTAGCAGGGTCGATGTAGTTCTCATTTTTTAATATCGTTTCCGAAGCATGAAAATGGATAGCTTCCGTTTCAACGATTGCAAAAAACGGATCGTATTCCGGAATACGGATATGATTGACTTTGGCTTCAATCTGTATGGGACATTCTTGAATCCGCTGCGGAATTACTGTCTTAGATTCAACCGCTGTAAATCCTGCAGCATGGAACTTGTCTTTCATATAGGAAAAACCGATTTCTTTTTTAATATCCGGCACTTCCACTTTCCCGGTGTATGAAGCCAGTTTTTCAACTTTCTCCCATAAACTTGGATCCGGAAGGTTTATCGTGCATTCCTTATGTCTTTCCAAATTCTCGATCGCTTTTCCTCCAAGGCCGATTCCGAGAATGATATTTTTCCCAAGCGCCCAGGAAGAAGATATAGGGCTTATATTGGTGGTTCCATCTTCATTGAGCGTATTCAATAAAACAACAGGCGTTCCATAATACATGACTTTCGGATGAATTTCCCTTATGTTTTCCCGCGTTTCTGTTTTCATTTCATTCCCTCCATTCATTCACTCATCCATTGTATATTTTTTACATTTCAATTATCATCGAAATATGGATGTAAATTATTGAAAGGTGGAATTAGGATGAACCCCAATATTTCTTCTGTGGCTGCTGCTATCAGTGAACCTTCAAGAGCGGCCATGCTGGTATGCCTAATGGACGGCAGTGTTCACCCTGCAAGTGAATTGGCACTTGCGGCTAAAATCAAGCCCCAGACAGCAAGCTTTCATTTGAACAAGTTGATGGAATCCAACTTGATTTGTGCAGAGAAGCATGGCAGGCATCGATATTATCGGCTAGTCAATAATGAAGCAGCTGAAATAGTGGAGAAGCTTCTGCAACTATCCACTCCTGAGCCTGTCAAATCCCTGCGCCAAGCAAGCGAAAAGAAAGCCATTGACTATGCGCGTACTTGCTATGACCACCTTGCTGGCCATGTAGGTGTGGCACTTACCACAATGATGATTGACAAAGGCTATTTAGAAAAAGATGATTTAAACTTCATCCTGACGCCAGAAGGAGAACAACTTTTTACTCGGATGGAAATCGACCTCGAAGAAGCCAAAAAGAAACGAAGGGCCTTTGCAAAATGCTGCTTGGATTGGACAGAACGCAGATATCATTTGGCCGGATCACTTGGCCACGCTCTTTTAGAAAGGATGTTTGAGCTGGAATGGCTGACGCGCATCCCAGGCACCCGCGCAGTTAAAGTGACCGCCAGCGGTAAAGCCGGTCTAAAAGAATTTTTATCGTTAGAGTTATGATTATCGTAAAAAAGCTCCCCATGAGCAGAATATCGCCTGCCTGTGGGAAGCTCTTTTTGTTTCCTCATCCTCTTACATCCGTTATCGGGATATAAGGAAAATGTATGCCCGTTAAATAAATAGCCGGAACCATCAAAATCACCAGTCCTATCCACAGCCAATCCAAGCGGCTGAAGCCCAGTTGGTAATAAAACGTCCTTTGGGCGCTGCTGTTAAAACGCTTGGCTTCCATGGCGACTGCCATACGATGCGCACGTCGGATGCTTTGGGAAAGCAATGCAATGGAGTAGGTCTTCATCATGTGATAGACCCCTTTCAGCCCCTTCCTTTTCTGTATGCCCCTGACTTTCAAGGCTGAGCGGATGGTCTGGAATTCCGCAATCATAATCGGAATCAAACGGACGCCTGCCATGAAACTGTAAGCGTATTTAGGGCTGAGCTTCAGCTGCTGCATCAGCGAGTAGAATAAATAGACCGGGCGGGTTGTCAGACTGAATAAAAGGCCCAAAAGGGTAAACGCGAAAGCCCTCAATCCGATATGCAAGCCCCTGATAAAGCTTTCTTTTGAAACCTGGATGATTCCCCAATGAATCCATTGTTCCTCTCCGGTCCCGAACAAAATCATCGGAATTGCCGTTGTCAGGGATATGAGGAAAAATGGAAAGGTAATCAAAAATACTCTTTTGATCGGGTGTCCTGAAAAACAAAACAGGATGATGGACAATAATATGGTGAAATTCATGAGAACATTTGGGTTATTGATGAAAAGGGCTGCTAAAAAAAGAATCAAGAGACTGAGCAGTTTTAAGGATGGGTTGACTTTATGAAGCCACGTTTCCTGATATTGAAAAGACCTATGCATGGAATTTCACCCCAGATGGATCAGTCAAATTCAATTGAACATCTTTTTCCTTTACAAGCTCTCCATTCTCAATTTTCCATACTCTTGTAGAATAGTTCTCTATGATTTCCGGTTCATGAGTAATCATGAGGATTGTGGTCCCCTGCTTTCTCCAATGTTCCATCATTTCCAGAATGGCAAACGTATTTTTGGCATCCTGTCCGAATGTCGGCTCATCTAAAAGGACGATGTCAGGCTGTGAAACTATGGCCGCTGCGACGCTCAGTCTTCTCTTCTGCCCCATGGAAAGCTGATATGGATGCTGGCTTCGGCATCCGTTCAGATGAAACATGTCCAGCATTTCCTCTACCCTTTCCTTCACATCTTCTTCTGCCTCTCCCCGAATGCGGAGGGTGTAGCCGATTTCGTCATAGACGGTATGGCTCACAAATTGATGTTCCGGATTTTGAAAAACAAACGTGATAGCATGTGTTAAGTCATCCGTTTTCCCTGCAGCCTTTCCATTGATCGTGTACTTCCCTTTGGTGGGTATAAGCTTCATCAAGCTGTGAAGGAGCGTGCTTTTACCCGCTCCATTTTTGCCGATGACACTGATCCAATCGCCTTTCATTACCAAGGCATGCGGGACTGAGATACGCTCTTCTTTTCCATAAAAGCCTCGAAATTCATTTAATGAAATCACTTCTATAGTTTCAGGAGAGTTTGTTTGTTTCTTTTTTCCACTCAAATAGTCGCTCCATGCTTCCGGATACCAAATCCCTTGCTCCCGCATCGTTTCCTTATGATGGCGAAGAATGGAAGCCGGCGGGCCCTCCGCAGCGACTGTTCCATCATTGCCAAGCATGATGACCCTGTCCACCAGATCCCATACATGCTCAAGCCTATGTTCAACAATCACCATCGTTTTATCAGCTGCTGCGTTAAGGATGGTTTTCCAGATGTCTTCCGTTCCTTCTTGATCGAGCATTGCCGTCGGTTCATCGAGGAACAAGACTTCCGGATCCAACGCAAGTGCAGACGCTATAGCCAGGCGCTGCTTCATCCCACCTGACATCCCGTTGATTTCCTGATGGATATCGTCAAAGGGAAGGCCGACGCTTTTTAGAAGTTCATGGATGCGCTGCTGCATGGCTTCCGGCTGTACATTTAAGTTTTCAAGTACAAAAGCGAGTTCCTCGTCTGCGTAGGGCATACAAAACTGTGAATCAGGGTCTTGAAAGATATACCCCCATGATTCAGGGGTTTGAATGGTCTCTGCTTTCATGGGGATTTCATAGGACTGCGGAATAATCCCTGCCATCACCTGAAGCAGAGTTGATTTCCCGCAGCCCGACGGTCCAATAAGCAGCACCTTTTCTCCTTGATTGATGGAAAGTGTAAAATCCTTAAAAACGAGCCCTTCATTTCCGGGATATTTCAGCCGTAAGTTTTCCACTTTGCAAATGGTGCTCATGCTGCTCACCTCATCATTGATCAAGAGAATCGTATTCCTTTTTGGAGATAGGCCTCAAGATGCCTGTCACACCTGTCTGCTCAAGAGCCTTCACCAAATAGTAGGCAAAGACGCCGGAAATCAGGACGGAGCCAATGAGTCTTGCGACAAGGTATAAAGTGAGATTCCACGGGGCCAAATCTCCAATGTACCCTTTGTACCAATCCATGGAAATGGAACCGACGGCAGAACCGATGGAAGCAAGCGATACCACCAATATGTCGTAGCGCTTATAGCGGAATAACAAGAAAACAAGCTCAGCCAGCAAGCCTTGGATTACGCCGTATATGAGTACTTCGAGGCCCCATTGGGAACCAGTCAGGAATTCGCCGCTGGCGGCTGCGATCTCTGCCAATAAGGCAAGACCAGGCTTTCGAATCAAAAGATAGGCGACTGTTCCCGCCATAAACCACATCCCATAGATCAACTGATCAATATGAAGGCCAAGGGTAGCCGCAAAACTGTACAGCGGCCCCCACACCTTGTAAATCAACCCAAACACGATTGCTACAACAATCGTCACCAAAACATCCGTCAACTTCAGTCCATTCTGTCTTCTGCTCATTTTACTCCCTCCTTCTCGCATGAATCGACAAATTTCGGGTTGTGACAGGCACCTGGAGTGTTACTTGGCCATGTTTCCTGCGTGTAGGCCATTTCCCAGAATTGCAGTTCGTATTGGCTGCTGATGATAAAGAGCTCTTTCATTTGCGCCCTCTGCCTGTCAGTTGCTTCTTCTGCCAACACATCAAGGCGGTTGATCTGTTCTTCCACAAGCGTTCGGAACCAGTCGCCGCCATAGGCTGCAATCCACTCCTGATAGATGGGGTCTTCCGGCTTGCAGTCCTTCAGCCTTTCCCCGATTTCATAGTAAAGCCAGTAGCACGGCAGCAATGCAGCGATGATTTCACCCAACCCTCCAAGACTGGCCGCCCTGTACATATGGGATGTATAGGCATAGGCAGTTGGCGCCGGCTTAAACGATGCACGCTCTTCTTCTGTAATGCCCATTATTGTTGAAAATTTGCTGTGCAGGCTCAACTCCGCCTCAGCTGTGCTTTGGGCATGCGCGGCCAATCGGCTCGTCGTTTCCATATCCAACGCTTTTGCAGCACCGAATGACTGGACGCGGGCAAAATGGCTAAGATAATAGGCATCCTGCATCACATAAAACCGAAATTTTTCTCTGGATAAACTTCCTTCTCCCAACTCACGTACAAACGGATGGCGGAAGCTCGCTTCCCAAATTTCATTAGCCGCTTGCCGGCATTCTTTTGAAAATGACATTTCATTCTCCTCCTCTACCGTTTTCCCACTACCTCTCCCTGCTGTACCAGGATGATTTAAAACATAAAAAAAACCGCTCCTGCACAGGCAGAAACGGTTGTCGTTTAACATCATCAACGAAGCAGCCTCGCTATATAGCGAGATGCACCACAACCACTTCCCTACGCTAGTACAAACTAGATCAGGTTCTAAGGGTTAAGGCTTCTGCCTCTCTCAGCTTTCGCACCCCTAGTGGAAAAATCGCGTATTCATTTTTACATCCCCCATGTTACATCACTCAAATATAAATGACAAGAAAAGAAATTCCTCATCCATCCGAGTAAGCGTTTCATTCATATTTCCGCAAAAATGGACCATCCTATGGAGGAGAGTAATTCCATAGGAGGAATCGTGATGACGGATAATAAATTTGTGGTTCTATTAATGATGACAATCTTCAATATGATTTTAACCATCATTTTCAGCGCCATTTTGATTTCAAAAGCAAACCAGCTGGAGGCAAGTATGGATCAGCCGAAACAGGAAGGAAAAAAATAAAAAGAAACAGCGCCCCGCTCTCCTCTAAATTAGAGATTGTGGACGCTGTTTTTTTATCCTCTTGGCCACCAAAGCATGACCCCCACGCCGATGAGGCAGATGACAGAGCCAATCCAGTCGAATGTATCCGGGGTCTTTTTATCAATTCCCCAGCCCCAAAGAACGGATAGAATGATAAACACTCCCCCATAAGCAGCATAAACCCTGCCAAACGAAGGGAAGCTTTGAAGCGTAGGGATGACGCCATATATAACAAGGATCAAGCTGCCAACGATGCCATACCAGAATGGCTGGCCTTCGCGCAGCCAAAGCCAGACAAGATACCCGCCCCCAATTTCAGCCAGCCCGGCAAGAATGAACAAAATGATCGTCACAGCGCTTCCTCCCCGTTTGCTTATTAAGGACAGTTTATCATTACCTGAGGTGACATACCCGAAGTGACAGGCACCACCCGATTTTTGTCGAAGAAAAAAGGCATGGATATTATCCTGCCTTTTGGATTTATACAAATGATCTTGATGTCATTGATTATGCAAATTCATAACAACTGGGTTCTAGTATGCTATTTGTATAGTAGTCTATTAATCCACTAATTGATTAATATGAATTGGGTACTTTTGAATGATGCTGTGCGCATTTTCCAGTACAACTCTGATGAGCACACAAAACTTTTTAGTTTCAGCTGCCTTTTCAATATTTTCCGGAATGTTCAAGACAAATGAAAAAGTACCAGTTTTGTTTGGCGAGCAGTTATGTGAACAAAAAACGGAACGGCTGTTGATTGTTTCTTCTTTCTTTTGAAATTGATCGATGCTGATAAGATCAATGTCGTAGCGCTTGATTTTCTTTTTTGCGCTGCCGCCTTTTACTTCAAGTTTGCCGTTAATGCAGCCGCCTTTGGAATAAACATCGTTATCTAAATGCAAGCAAGCCTTTGGCATGCCGATTTTATTTTTTAATAAGCGTTCATGAAATAGCATTCCCATCACCTTGTGTCAGAAAATTAATGAATTCCAGCAGCCTTGTGTAAAGACAAGGCAAACCTTCCGAACGGTCCTGCTCAGATTCACAAATAACATAATGCAACTTTTAACCTAAAATTACAAGACCTTTTTTGTAAAAATTTTTATCGAATTAGTGGGAATAAATGGATAGATTAATTATGGTTGAAAATGAGCACGAATCCTGTCGAAAAACATTCGACAGGTGACTGTCACATAGAAAAGCGTAAGCGCCTCGAACAGCCCCGACCAGCATAAGACGGAACTCGAAGGAAATCCTGATTTCCGTAGAGGTACGGCTTATGACTCGAGGGGCTAGGCGCTGAAGCTGGACACTACCCGGTTTTTGTCGAATGAGTTCTTCTGTTGGATATCTTGGGGAGTGTGCCTTTATAATGTGATTGTTGATGGAAATAAGTCGCAGAATATTAATATAGAGGAGTTGTTTTTTCATGAAAGTAGAGGTTTGGTCAGATTACGCATGTCCGTTTTGTTATATAGGGAAACGCAGATTAGAAGGTGGATTGAAGCAATTCGCCCATAGTGATGAGGTGGATGTAGAGTTTAAAAGCTTCCAATTGGACCCTTCTGCGCCTCGTGACAACGAGCACGATATGCATACATTGCTTGCGAAGAAATACGGAATGAGCGTCGAGCAGGCGAAGCAGATGAATGCACAGATGACCCAGCAGGCAAAGGAAGTGGGACTTGATTACCACATCGACACGCTTATTCCGACAAATACTTTCGATGCACATCGCCTTACCCACTTCGCGAAGACGCAAGGGAAAATGGAGGCACTGAAAGAAAGGCTCCTGAAAGCTTACTTCACCGACTCCCTCCATTTAGGGGATCATGACACATTAGTGAAATTGGCTGGCGAGGTTGGACTCGATGAAAATGAAGTCCGCAGCGTCCTGCAAAGCGATGATTTTGGTAAAGAAGTCAACCAGGATCAGCAAATCGCTGCACAAATCGGAGTGACAGGCGTGCCGTTCTATGTGTTCAATCAAAAATATGCTGTCTCAGGAGCACAGCCAAGCGAAGTCTTCCTCGAAGTCCTGAATAAGGTGTGGGAGGAAGAACAGGAAAAGCAGCCGCTGAAAGTTCTGACTCCAGAAAACGGGAACAACGAAGACCCTTCCGGAAACTGCGGGGACGGCAGCTGCAGCATCTAATACCATTACTTACCGTCTTAAGGATAATCCTTTTCGTCATGAGGATTATCCTTTTTTGTTGCCACTGTCATGCTCCAGTTATTTTTTATCGAAAAAATCATTGAAAAAACTTATTAAAATAAGTTATTATACATAAAAACAAAAGAAATGAAGGTTATTTAAAATGGATGCTTTTGATTTGAAAATAATTGAACGATTGATGGAAAATTCACGAATGAAGTGGGCCGACCTCGCAGCTGAAATCGGATTGTCCGCCCCTGCAGCAGCAGAACGGGTGAATAGGCTTATAGAACAAGGGATCATTAAAAAATTCGGCATCCTCATTGACGGGGAGGCCGTCGGTTCCGAATTGACTGCTTTTGTTGCGGTATCGTTAGAACGTCCATCGTACAGAGCACCTTTTTTAGAGCTGATCAATCATCTCGATGAAGTTCAGGAATGCCATCATATTGCCGGCGAAGATGATTACTTGCTTAAAATCCGCTGCCGTAATACCAAGGATTTGGACCGCGTCGTAAGCCATGAAATAAAGGGTCTTCAAGGAATTGTCCGTACGAGGACTACAATTGTGATGGATACTGCAAAGGAATCCTTCAGGCTGCCTCTCAACAGCAGCAAAATGCTGTGAGGCTGACCAATGGACATTTGGATTTTAATAAAGGGCCTTTTAATTGGTCTTTCCATTGCTGCACCAGTCGGACCCATCGGGGTGCTCTGCATCCGGAATACCCTTATGCATGGAAAGAAATCCGGCTTCATTACCGGCATGGGGGCAGCATTTGCTGACGGTGTCTACGGCCTGATTGCGGGCTTTGGACTCACAGGCATCTCTCGGTTCCTTATGGGCTATCAGGATCCGATTCATTTGATTGGCGGCGTCTTCCTTCTCTATTTGGGAGTGCGAACGTATTTTTCCCAGCCTGCAAATGCCCCAGCAATCCTTCCCGAAAAAGCTGGATGGACTGCATTTCTTTCCGTATTTCTTTTGACGCTCTCCAATCCCATGACAATCTTGTCTTTCCTCGCGATTTTCGCGGGTATTGGAGGACAGAAGCCAGGTATCAGCTCTTCTCTCCAGCTCGTATTCGGTGTCTTTTTTGGTTCCATCCTATGGTGGTTTATACTAAGTTCCGGGGTGAATTTAGCCAAAAGCAAGATGACACCTGCCATCTTGCTCCGTATCAATCGGTTATCCGGAGGCATTATTGCCGCTTTTGCCATCTGGACATTGGCATCGCTGATTTCATCATAAGTGCCGACATTTTATTCAAAAAAATGAGGCTATCCACTGCTGTCTGTGGATAGCCTCTTCTTTTTTCGGTGTCCAGCTCCAGCACCTAGAGGCTGGGAGGTTTCCTTCAGCACACTTACGTTAAGTCAACATCGGATCGCTGCGCTCTCCGTGTTTCCTTTATCTCGTGGTGCTTCAGTCCAACCTCGGCGCCTCTTAACAGGCGCTTCCGCTTTTCTAATTCAGTCTATGAGCCTCTCGATTTTTCTCTTTTTCCATGACAGCTGATAATATCCGTACTGCAGAATCAAGCTGACAATGAACGCTGCCGGATAGCCGAGCCAAATGCCGTTGATGCCTAGATCTGTGTAGTGAGAAAGCAGATAAGCAATCGGCACCTCCACAGCCCAAATCGAAATAATGCTGAAAACCGTCGGCCACAAAACCGTACCGCTCGCCCTCATCGAAGCGGTGATGATTTGGGCATGCCCAAAAATCAAGTAGCTCCATAATGTGATGACTAAAAGCCTCTCCGCTATATCAAGTGTATGCTGATTGGTGATAAACAAAGCAAGGATGCCCCTGGAAAAAATATAAACCAGGATGATCAGCACACCGCCCATGATGTAGTTCAGGATGATCCCGCTCTTGATCACTTTCTGCAGACGGTCGAATTGATTTCCACCAATCGCCTGCGCCGCAAAAATCGATACAGCTATCCCTAAACTGATGGCAGGCATCTGGACGTAGCTTGCTACCTGATTTACCGCCCCGTAGGCTGCCGTCGCGTCAGATCCGTATGCATTGACAAAAGCAATGACGGCAATTTCCGAAAGAGAAAGCAGGATCATATTGACGCTCGCAGGTATACCTAAGCGCAATAGAAGCTTCATTAGATTCCATTCGATCTTTAAGTGCTTCCTGACACTCGCATCAAATTGAAGCGGATGCTTCACCATTTTCAAATAAAGCAGCAGTAGGAAAAATGTCACAATGGTTGAAATGACCGACGCATAAGCAGCACCATAAATTCCAAGTTCCGGGAGTCCTAGCCATCCGAATATCAATACCGGAAGCAGGATTATATTCAGCGCCGTACTGACAATCAAGGAATAGAATGGCGTCTTGGAGTCCCCGGTCCCCCTCATGAAAGTCGTATAGACAAAATACATAAACATGATCGGCATAGACCAGAAAAGGATCCTGGAATAATGGACCGTCACATCGATAATATTCTCTGGTGTACCCATTATCCTTAAAATATCCCACGCAAATACACTTCCAAGGACAGCAAGAACCAGTCCTAAAAGAAACGTAGATGTAAGCGTGGTGCCGACAATTGCTTTCAAACGTTCTTCATTTTTTGCTCCATATGCCTGCCCCACCAGGATGGAACTGCCCGACCCCAGTCCGATGGCAAATGAAACAAGCAGGAAGAACAGCGGGAAAAATGCGGAGATTGCCGCAAGAGCATTGACTCCCAAATATCTCCCAACCACTATGCTTCCTACCAGCTGTCCAATGGATTGGAGCGCATTGCTGAGCAGCAGTGGTACAAGAAAAACGAGCATGACCCGCCATATCGGCTTCTCTTCCGGACTTCCCCCTATCATCTCCTTACTGCCTTTTTGCATTTCTTTCGGTGTATCCATATCCCTATCCCCTTTGTAGTGAGATGCCTGTTTGTGAACTCATCCTATTTCTCAAATTAATAGATATTAATTCAGTATGGTCCCACTATATCCCTTCTAAAACAGAAAATTAATTAAGGTGTGATAATAAGAAAAGCGCAAGCGCCTTAATCAGCCCCGGCCAGCATAAGACGGAACTCGAAGGAAATCCTGATTTTCGTAGAGGGACGGCTTATGCATCGAGGGGCTTGGTGCTGGAGCTGGAGAGTACTTTACTCAGAATTTTTATGCTTTCTTATCTAATAAAAAAACACCGCCTCCTCGATCAGCGGTGTCTAACAGTTTATTAATAGTTGTTGATTATGTTGTTCTTTTGAATTCATTCTCAAAAAAGAACGTCTTTGGATGTTCGGAAACGATATAAGAATAGGTTTTCATATGTTTGACATATTGGCATTTTAAAATGGTGACCGATTCACCCGTTTCTTTCACTTGAACGACATCACCGCTGCTGAATTGATTTTTTGAGCCTTTCAATCGCACACTTCCCTTCATATTTCCATTATACCATTATTGAATGTCCGTTAACGGGAAGAATTCTTACCATTTTGTCATTTCATGAATTCTGAAAGGTCAAATTCTTTTGATGGAGTGGTATCGGCAAAGACCGAACGCCGGATAATCTGCAATGCATGCTCATTCGCCTCTTTGCTCTCAGAAGCGATGCAATCCTCTGGGACCCAAAGGTCATACTCGCGCATGTAGGCATCATTTGCGGTGAAAAGAACGCACATATCTCCGGCAACGCCAGTCAAAATCAACTTTTCTACACCCATTTGATTCAAAAGGATTTCAAGCTGAGTTCCAAAAAAAGCGGAATGCTTCGGTTTGATGATAAAAAAATCATCGTTTTCCGGTTCTATTTTTTCCACAATCGGGCGCCCGGGGCTGCGGAGGCATTCTTTGATGATTTCAGAAGCGTTATCCTGCCACTGGCCAAAGTTATCATTGACATAAATGACTGGGAGACCTTTTTCTTTCACCCTTTTCTTAAGTTCTATGAGATGGTCAGTCATCGGGAGTGTATAGTCTAATAAATCTTCTCCTCCCTCAAAATCCATTTTATTGATCATGTCGATAATCAATAAAGCTGCAGAAGCCTCTTTCATCTCATTCACTCCTTTTATATGGATTCTTCCATTTTAAGAGTGCACTTAAACATATTATCATCATGAAGCGACACAAAAGTGCCTGTCACGCCCCGGTTTTTGTCGAAATAAAAAGCCGCCTGATGGCAGCTTTTTGGTGGCACATTCATCTTTCTTTGTAGCGATAGCGGTATTGAATATAATATGGCCTGTCTTCGGTTCGATTAGTCCATCTGCTCCACGCACTATTGTGCTTCACTTCCTCTTTTGTCACCAAGGGAACTGCCTCCTTAGGATTCAAGTGGATGGTCCCAGACTTGATGGTTTCAATCACTTTATCATTCCGGTCAAAAAAGGCCACCTCCACTTGTGCGAGTATTTCTTTATCGTGAAGGTTTTTGATAAAAACAAGATTTTCATAATCATCGTCCCGGCAGGTTGAGCTTTTTCCATAGCAATGCTGACCGGATTCTGCCAATACAGCTGCAACCGCATCGTCTGGAGCTGCCTTTTTTTCCATCTCTTCAAAAGAGGTCTTAGCTCTTTTGATGGCCGAACTGTAAATATACTTTTCTCCTGCGGGCATTATGAATATAAAGATCATTAACATCGAACCTATGAAAACACCGAAGACAACTGTCAACTTTCCCAGCGTGGATGCGTAAGAAGCGATGCTCTTGTTTGTGAGCACTCCTGCTAATGCTGAAATGATAAAGATAAGTGCAAAGATTCCTCCCGTCACCCAGCACATAATTTTGATTTCTTCCCAAATCGGGAAAAAGGAGAAGTGATACTTCAGCCAATAATGAAAATTCATAGCTGCCGCAATCCCAAACACAACTAGTGCAACAGCACCCCCGGCAATAAAATATCTTCCAAGGGTTTTCCAGTGACGGTGATCCATCAATCCGAAAAGAAAAATGATAATGGGGACGGTTGAGCAAAGGATCAGTAAATAAGAAATGATCATGCCTTCACCCCCCTGTCTTGCGAGAAATGAAGCAGTTGATTGTCATCGGTAAACACAGCATGAAAAGGTTTCTCCTGTAGCTTTTGCTCAAATACAATCTTAAAATCCTTTCGTTCCATCTCCGCCAATTTTTCATACATCTCTTCAAATAAAGACGGATTAGTCTTCGTCGTACTGAACAAATAAAAATATTCATCATGCCAGTATGAATAGACTTTCCAGTTGAGCCATTTATAGCCGATGCCGGTCATCCGCCTGATCTTTTGATGCGAAAATAAGCGGTGGGCTTCTGCAAAGGAGAATGCCTTCATCTTCATGGAAATGGGGTAGCAGCCATGCAGCCTTTCCATCATTTGAAGAATGGAGGATTTTCCATTATTATTTGTCCTGCAATCTCTCCAAAGCCTATTTCCCTCATGGATTACATTTGCCTCATCTATTTTTTTCAAGTCCCTCATGGTTGCATTGAAAAAACAAATTTCATTCCGGGACAGCCGCTCTTCATCAAAGCCAGCTTGTTCAAGCTCCTCAAACACAGCCAAGTGAATCTCAAAATCCCCCCTCCGTTTCCGCTGAGGAATTCGCTCCCGATAAAAAGCTGCCGCAATTCTTTCCATAATCCGATGATTCAATTCCTTTTCTTTCAGCTCCTCCAATAAATCCTGCTCGCCCACACTCCGCATATGCTGCTCTGTGTGTTCAATCAAGTAAGACTTCGAGGACCTGCCTTCCGTGGAAAAAATCCATTCCAGTATTCTGTCAGATTCACAAAATAAAAGGCGGGCCGTTATGCTTTTGACAGGTATGTACTCTTCCAATAGCAGCTGCCGGTTCTTCAGAATGGCCAGTTGTTCCATGCCTTATCCTCTCCTTTCTTTTCCTGTTATAAAACTTATTCCTTTACCCAGGGCGCAACAAAAAAACACACCCTTTTTACAAAAATCTGTAAAAAGTGATGTGTCTTTTGAAATGGAATTATACGCCCATTTTCCGTCTAGTATTGCTAGGCTTTTTCGTCATCTGCGATTTCATTTTCTGCGTTTGCTTGACCAATCCGGTATCATGCTTTGTTTCCTGCAAACCTTTCTTCTCAGCAAGCTTCTGTTTCATGGCTTCAGCCAAACTGACTTTCTTTTTTTCGGTCATGTGTTTTATCTCCTTAAAGGAATATAGTTTCCTCCATTATAATCGGCAGGAGAACCCGATACAAGACAGAAAAAATCGCACTAAGCTTGGAACCGTTTATTTTCAAGGATGGTCACTTTCAGGTTGGTCGTTTCCGCTACTTTTTTCGTATTCTCCACGAGTTTAAGGATATCCAGGCAGCACTGCTTTGCACCCTTTACTAATAAGGGGACGCCAATGCTGTCTATATTCAGTTCGCGCGAAAAGAATCCTCCCATCGTCATGGCAAAAGGGACAGTGGGCGAAGTATTGGAGAAAATGATTTTTTCATCCTGATCAAAGCGATCAAGCAGCAATAAACTCAGATCCTTCAGACCATGGATCAAATGCTTATCCCGCCTTCTGCCGATGGTATAGACCGGATTGTCCTGCTCATCCTTCCCGTGAAAAAAGATCTTTCCCGCATCGGTCGGCGCCAGTGCATTAAAATAATCCGTCTGCAAGATTTCTTCTTTCGTAAGCTCCCGATTCTCAGGCAGCCTTCTCAAATGGTATGCTGCGGCGAGCGCAGTCGTATGTGTGCCGCCAAAATCATTATAGATATATATCACATGATCATCCCTTTATGCAGTATCTAAAGGATATGATTCCCAATCATTTGTGGGTCATTCATATTAATGCTTTTCCATCACTGCCTGCTCAAAAGAAAAGACCTTTTTATCCACCGTATACCGATCCAGTACGTCTGGATTGATTTCATATCCGATTCCGTCGCCCGACACCGCTTGGACGATCCCATTCTCTACTGTGACTTCAGGTGAAATAATGTCCTCTTTCCAATAATGTCTGGATGGCCCCGTATCACCCGGGATGGTGAATTGACTGAGCGATGTCAGCGCAATATTATGTGCCCTTCCCACACCAGCTTCCAGCATTCCGCCGCACCAGACAGGAATCCCGTGCTCCTTACATAGGTCATGAATCCGCTTTGCCTCTGACAAACCGCCGACCCGGCCAATCTTGATATTGATAATCTTGCAGCTTCCCTGTTCTATGGCTTCCTTTGCATCTTTGAAGGAGCAGATGCTCTCATCCAGGCAAATCGGGGTTTTCAGCTGCTTCTGCAAAAGGCTGTGTTCTAAAATATCATCCGATTGCAGCGGCTGCTCAATCATCATCAGATTGAATTCATCCAGCTGCTTAAGGACATCCAGGTCAGCCAGCGTATAGGCAGAATTGGCATCGGCCATCAATGGAATATCCGGGTACACCCTTCGCACTTCCCGGATCACTTCTACGTCTTTGCCAGGTTTGATTTTCAGCTTTATTTTACGAAGTCCGTTCGAAATTTTCTCTTTGATTACTTTCAACAGTTCCTCCACAGACTCATGGATACCGATGCTGACTCCCACTTCAATTTGTTTTTGTTCATCCCCGCCCAATGCCTGCTTCAACGAAATCTGGTTGTTCTTCGCATATAAATCCCAAATGGCTGTTTCTAATGTAGACTTTGCCATCCGGTTCCGGCGGATGGGAGCAAATAATTCGTTCGCTTCATCCGGGTGGTGAAATGTTTGGCCTAAAATGGCAGGGATCAAATAGTTTTCAAGCATCAGCTGGTTGGTGTCGGTAGTTTCTTCGTTATAAAATGGACCCGTCATGGCGACAGATTCTCCCCATCCGCTGTTTCCATTTTCATCAATAACTTCGACAAGACAGAAATCCTTTTCCGTTTCAGTTCCGAAGCTTGTCGTAAACGGGTGATTCAATGTCATATTCAGCCTTCGGAGTACGACTTCTTTTGGACGGATGGCTTGATTACTCATTCCCTTTCCTCTCCTCTTTTTGCAAGGTTTTGAGTACTGCTTTTGACAAGATATCCATTCCATAGAACATGGCTTCTTTTCTGAATGTCATATGGGGGTGGTGAAGCCCCGGCTGCAAATCACAGCCCAATCCGAGCATGGTCGCTTTCAAATGCGGCCTTTTCACCGGGTAGAAATGAAAATCCTCGCTTCCAGTCGTGACAAGTGCGCCGTCGTGATTTTCTTTTCCCAATACATCGCATATCGCATCGGCCATCAATTCCTGGGCTTCCGTATTCATCGTTGCAGCCGCCAGGTTGGAAGGGATAACAAGGTCAATCTCGACTTTATAGAAATTTGCAACGGAATCAGCAGCCGCCTTCACATGTTCTACAAGGGATGCCATCACTTCATTCGACTGCGAACGCATATCCAAGGTGAATTCCGCCTGACCCGGGATGATATTGTGGCTTTCCCCGCCAGCATGAAGTTTAGTCATCTTGACAGAATGAGGAATCATGGGATCGATATGTATATGAGAGAGTTCGTTCAACAGAGTAGACGCCACTTCAATGGCATTTGTGCCAAGGTGGGGACGTGCTGCATGGGCATCCTCCCCTTTGATGGTCCCGCGTATGGACTGGCTTGCTCCGTGCAGAATGGCAGAAGCTGCATGGCCAAATCTGGTCTCCTGTATCGGGCGTACATGAACCCCGTATAAGTAGTCCACATCATCCACGATTCCTTTTTCTATCATTTTCAACGCACCTGTGCCTTTTTCTTCGGATGGCTGAAAAATGAAGCGGATGGTCCCTTTCGGCAGCTGATCCTGCTGAGTCAGGATTTTCACCGCACCGATTGCCATGGTCATATGGGAGTCGTGTCCGCAGGAATGGTTCGCTCTGTAGACCCCATCCACCTCCTGCCACAGGGCATCCATATCCGCCCTTAATGCAACGACTGGCTTTCCTTCGCCAATTTCCCCAACAACCCCAGGGCAGTCGTCGAAGGTTTTTGTCCTGCATCCATGTGCTTCTAAAATCTCTTTAATATAGGCTGTCGTTTTATATTCCTTCCAGCTGATTTCAGGATTTTCATGCAGATGGTTAAATATTTTCATCAAATCTTCTTTTTGATTCGCATCTAATGGTTTCATCGTTTTCCCCTCCGTTTTTATCTCTCAGTTGTTCATTTTACGCAAAACTTTTTGGAATTCTCCTGGATAAACATGTTCTTTCTGGACTCTCCCGGATTTGCCTGCTTCAACGATACTCCAGCCAGCAGCGCATTTAAAATAGAATAAACGACTGGCACAGTCTGCAGAATGGACTTTGCCGGCAGATTCAATACAAATAATTGATCGGCAATCTTCGTGATTGGCGCTGTCGGAGAATCTGTAATGGCCAGCACATGGATTCCCCGTTCTTTCGCCTCTTCTGCCAGCATGATCGTATCCATTGCATACCGGTAAAAAGAAAAAACAATGAGCATGCTTTTATCTGAAAAACGGTCCAGTCCGGCTCCTGATTCCGGCCGATACAATGCAGCTCCACCACGCAGGAGATTCAATGTGTAGGACAGCCAGTGTGCCATCGAAAAGGAGGCATGCAGTCCAGCTACTAATATTTCATCGGCTTGATAGATTTTTTCTACAGCCATCTCGAAATCTTCTTCTTTAAAACTATTTGCCGCATCACGGATATTTATTTGATCGGACATCATCACTTCTTGAAAATGCGGAAGAGGTTCTTGAATATCAGCCATTTTTGTCTTGTTAGCCCCTAGATCAAAGATGTATTCTCTCACCTCTGTCTGGAGATCGCTAAAGCCCCCATAGCCAATGGCCGTGCAAAAACGAAGCACCATCGTTTCGCTGACGCCAATGAATTCTCCGACCTTTTTGGCTGGGTGTGTTGCAAAGGCAGTGGGATCTCTCATTAAAAAATCCGCTACTTTCTTCGTTCCTTTTGTCAGCTCTTCATATTGTGTATTTATTCGAGAAATGTAGTTGGACAAGATGAATCCACTTCCTTTTCCAATATGTTGAAAATTTATAAAGTATTCACTTCAAAATTTATTGCAATAAAGGATATACTTCATTATAATATATCACAAAGATCAGAATATTCAATAATATTTACGAACAAGGGGAATAATTATTAAAGGGGGAAATATTGTGAGTTTGCAAGCAGAAACAAATGTGCCGCACCAGAAGAAATCAAGGTTTAGAATGCCGGATGCCTATGTATTGCTGTTTATCATTGCTTTAATCTGTGCAATCGCTACGTACATCATTCCAGCCGGTGAATTCAAACGGATCACAAATGGGACAATCACACAGGCTGTTCCGGGCAGCTACCACACAGTGGAAAACAGCCCGATCGGTTTCGTTGATTTCTTCACCGCCTTCCAGCAAGGGATGGTGAATTCATCTTCCATCATCTTTTTAATTCTATTCACAGGCGGTACTTTAGCCATCCTTGAAAAAACAGGGGCCATCAACGGACTCATCCATAATGTCGTCAATAAGTTCAGAACAAAGGAATTATTATTCATCGCCGTAGTAGGAGCATTGTTCTCTATTCTTGGAACAACCGGGATTGTCGTCAACTCCGTCATCGGGTTCATCCCAATCGGCATCATTGTGGCAAGGGCGTTGAAGTGGGACGCAGTAGTCGGCGTTGCCGTCATTTATCTAGGTACATATGCTGGATTCAACTCCACCATCCTGTCGCCTACACCTCTTGGCTTGTCGCAAAAAATTGCTGAGCTGCCGCTGTTTTCCGGAATCGGACTTCGCACAGGCATCTATGCCGCGTTTTTAGTAGCAACGGTCGTTTATATTTATTTCTATGTAAGACGTTTGAGAAAAACGGAAAAGAGCATCCTTGGCGAAGACTGGTTCCCTAGTAAGGCTCTTCTTGATGAAGAAGAAAATGTGGATGTGCCATTTACGGGTAGACATAAACTTATTTTGGCAGTAACCGGATTATCTTTGGTCGGCTTCCTTTGCGGCGCTCTTTGGCTGAAATGGGGCGACCAGCAAATGGCTGGAACGTTTGTCTTCATCGCCATTGTTAACGGATTGATCGGCAGGATGAACGCCAACAATATCGCACGGACATTCTTATCCGGGTGCCAGCGTTTAGTATACGGAGCATTGATTGTAGGAATGGCGAGAAGTATTTCCATCGTTTTGGAAAACGGAAAATTGCTTGATACGATCGTCAACGGATTGGCAAGCTTGTTGGACGGCCACAGCCCGCTGCTAGGTGCGATTGGAATGTATGTATCGAGCGGTATGCTTCACTTCCTGATCTCTTCTGGATCTGGAGAATCCGTCATCTTTATCCCAATTCTTGCCCCACTTGCAGATTTAATGAATATCACGCGCCAAGTAGCAGTTGAAGCCGTTATGCTTGGTGAAGGGGTCGTCAACTGCATCAACCCTACATCAGGTGTGTTGATGGGCGTGCTTGCAGCCAGCGGCATCCCGTACGGAAAATGGGTCAAATTCATGGCTCCCCTGGCATTGATCTGGTTCGTCATTGGACTCGTATTCCTCACAGCAGGCGTACTCATCCACTGGGGTCCAGTATAAGCGACATTAAGGTGACGACATTAAGGCGACATTAAGGTGCCTGTCACGCCCCGAATTATGTCGTTTACACCAGGTGCCTGGTGTATTAGATAATGATTGTCGAAAAGTGTTTTCTTCCGAAAACACAAAAAAGCTCCAGTCACTTCATGTAGTAAGATAAAAGTACCCGACAAGGAACTCTTAACTACTATCAATCCTGGAGGATGAAGTGATGGAGTACCTTTATAATATACAAGGAAAGAAAGGACGTCAATTCAGTGACCAACTATCAGGCGTCGATCTGAATAACGTTCTAATTGTGGCAATCGATGCAGCTAAGTTTTATCAAAAGGCTTTAATCTGTAACTACTTTGGGGATATCTTAGAGAAACCTTTTTTCTTTGGGGTCAACCAAACTGGAATGGAACTCCTCTATTCCAAGATTCAGAAGGCACAAACCAAACTCAATGCAGAAAGAACAATTATTGGTGTGGAAGCAACAGGACACTATTATGAAGATATTGTGCGGGAATTAGGTAAGAGAGGCTTTGGTGTAACCATTATTAATGCGGCTACTACCTATGAAGAGCGCGCTAGTGCCTTGAACAGAAGCAAAACCGATGATTTAGATCTTATCGCTATTGCCCGTTCCCTCATTCAAAATAAGGGGATGGAAAACAAGCTTCCCAAAGGAACCCTTCGAAAATTAATGACTCTAACAAGGGCCAGACGAAGTGAAGTTCGCAACCGGGCCAAGACACGGGTTCAAATTCGTACACTGATGGATCATATTTGGAGGGAATATCAAGGTCTTGTGATGATTGAAGAGGATAAGCCCAAGAAATTACACGTTTTCTGTGACTTTTGGGGAAGATCTTCTCTTTTTATCCTAGAGATGTTTCCACATCCATCGGATGTGCTAGCGATGGGAAAAGATCGAATCCTTCAGCTCGCTAAGGATCGAAAGTTGAGAATGACAGAAGGGCATGTGGATACTCTCCTATTCGTAGCTGCACATTCTATCATAAAGGATAAGGAAGAGATTTCAGCCGAGCTCCTCTTGTTAAAAATGGCCATACAAAATTTAAAGCGTTTGGATCAACAAATTCAAACGCTAGAACAAGAAATGGAGAAAACATTACTCCAAACGGATGGCAGGCTTTTATTAACGGTTCCTGGTATTGGCGTCGTCACTGCGGCTGAGTTTTATAGCGAATTAGGCGACATCTCAAACTATGATCACGCAGGACAATTGATTAAGAAGGCTGGAACAAACCCAGTTATTATTCAATCTGGAGGCACCCAAGGATTCTATGGGAAGATTTCCAAACAAGGAAACAAACACTTCCGGTTTGTCATTTACACGATTGGTAAATCTATTGCCCAGCATAATCAAGATTTACGTCCATTTTACGATCGTCTTAAAGCAAAAGGAAAGCACGCTAGAAAGGCTTATATAGCTTTAGGAAACAAGTTTATTCGAATCGCTTTTTCGATGTTAAAACATCAAAAACCTTATGAATCGAAACAATCAGATTATCGCATCCTAGACCAAATCAAAAAGAAGCTAGTATACGTCAAAATTGAAACCTATTTACAACATGCTCTAGCAGCGTGATCTAAAACAAAAAATAGAAAGCCCTCTTCTGGGATCAAGGGAAAATCGATTTGTGTGCCGGAGGCATGACGACCTCGAGTGACAGCATGATTTACCTTGTCCTGCAAATGCGAATTGTACGTTAATATCAACGGTTTGAACTAACCAGGTTGCTTCCCTGCAGACTTGAAACAAGGTAGTTTTCCAATTCAGATCCGAGATGAGGGCTTTCTACATAATCGTTCCTGTCGGTTGCTTATTGTAAATTTTTCCAAATTATTGCGTAAGGTGTATTTCTTATGCGTAAAAATCAAATATTCTTACTTGACATAGTACGCTGTCACGCCCCGATATTTGTCGAATAAAGGAGGAGCCGCTTCACGGAAGCGGCTCCTTTCTTGATTTTATATTAGTATTGCATTCTCTTTTTATAATCAGGGCTGAGCTCGCTCCAAACGTCGAAGCGATTTCCGTCTAAATCTTCAAAGACAAAATTCCTGCCTGCATGGCCCCTGTCCTCAATCTCTCCGGTTTGGATTTCCTTTTGGGAAAACTCTTGATGAAGGGTTTCTAGCTTTTCCATCCCATCCACTTCAAATGTCATCGAAAACCGTTTCCTTCCCTTGGCATCAAGGAAGTTCGCCGTCTCCCCCTCTTTTGCTTTCACTAGGAAAAAGCTTTGATCCGCAAGATTGATGATGGCTTTTTCATCATCCTGGTAGGAGATTACTGCCCCCAGGTTTTTCACGTACCATTCCGCTGCAGCCCTTGCATCTTTCACTGGTATATAGGTGGTTCCAACCCTTAGCAAACTGCTATTCATGTTATCTTCCTCCTTGTTCATTTCTTCAAATCATCTGGCGGCAGTTTATAAAGGACATTACCTTCCCCATCCAAAAACTCCATCCGCGGGATATCATTTTCATCCACAACCATTCGGATTCGATCCTTTCCTTTCGAATCCATCAATTTCACAGCGACTTCCCCCTTCTTATTTTTCCCCATGAACGCACGCTGAGTACTACCTTTCCACACTTGATCGATAGCCTCTGCTTTCGCTGCGTCATCCAAATGGGACTCTTCGATCTCTTTCGTCTCATCCAATTGCTGTTTAAGTGAGACATCTGGTCTGTCAAAAATATTGAAGCCGTAATGCCGCTCTCCATTGTCATCTATGTACACCATTTGAACCACTTGATCCTGCTTATATTGATCAAATGTCATAGAAGCCGAGGCACGATAATTCCCTTCCTCATCCCGTTCATTTCCAAATATCATTCCCCCGCATTCGTCGCCTTCATTATTGAAGAACATGATGCCCGCGAAAGGATTGCCGTCCCTGTGTCCTGGGAGTATATCTTCCCCATCCATCAGCGCCGGAGGGATGTGATCCTGATTAAAAAGGGTCATCCTCACAGTTCCATCCTTATCTACAATATTCAATTTCTCAAGTTCGAGTTCAGTCAGTTTATTGGTCTTTTCATCAATCATTTTGTTGCGCTCCTTTCTTCATCTAAAACTATACCTTCTGTAAAAAAGAGGAATATCCTGCTTAATTTAGATTTTTCTGTAATTTTAGAGATGGTGGCGACATCAGGGAGTTCCAAAGTGACTGTCACAATGAAAAGCGCAAGCGCCTTGAAAGCCGCGACAGGCATAAGACGGAACAAGGAGGAAATCCTGATTTCCGTAGGTTACGGCTTATGTCCACGAGCAGCTAGGAGTGTAGCTGGATAGCGCCGGGTATTTGTCGAAAAATGACGTTTGATTCTGTGGACTGGTTGACCGCGCAGCTAGAGTTGGGGGCTGGATTTGTTTGTTTTTGGCCACTCGCGCATAAGCGGTTGATTTTGGTTCATAAGGGACTCTTTTTGACTCATAAGACAATGGTTTTCGCGCATAAGGTGTGAGAAGTGGCGCATAACGGTCCCATTCTCGCTCATAAACCCATTGGGGAGACTTCATTTCACCTTAATTCCATCCAAATATCCACTATTTGTGCCTTACCTAATTGAAATTCTCAATAAAATGAACAATCTACACATTTCTGCACCCCAATATGACAAGCATCACACTACTTTTCGGCATTTTAGAAAGAAAATCATGTTTTTTCATATCAAAAAAGGTCACTACTCCTTCATTCGAAGAGAAATGACCCTTTCTCACTTAGATCGACTTCACCAATAAAATTTCATCCCTGATCGGAATTCCATTTTCAGCGATCAATGGAATTTCCGGCTTGCGTTTCCTTGCTTCCTGAACTGCATTTGGGAATATTTCTGCCATTCGATACCCTCTCCTCTGGTAGAATCCGAGAACATGGATATTGTCGTTGGTCGTGATGAGCTTGATTTTATTGCATCCTGCTTTTTTTGCGGCTTCTTCTACCGCACTAACCAAGGAGGAGCCGATTCCCTTGTTCTCTATGAGGCTGTCTAACGAAACGATTTCACATTCCGACTCTTCAATACTGAACGTGATTAGCCCCGCGATGCCTCCATCTTCACCAATTATTGCAAAACCATCCAGCTGGTCGCAGTGGTAGATGCCGGTGGAGAGGACCATTTCTTTTGTACCCCAATGTTCTTGAAAAAATGAAGACACCTTAGCGGTTTCCAATCTGCTGATCTTCTTGATATCCATATAGATTCCCCTTTATTTCCATCTGTTTTTATACTACCAAACATAACAAATCCGCCCCCGGAATCGGGAGGCGGATTGGAAAAATTTATTCGTTGGCAGGAAAATGCGGTACGACTTCCTGGCCGAGTTCATGGATTACTTCGTCTGCCGGCCGTTCGCTGTCGAACAGTGCAAAGAATAAGTGGTTGACTCCGATCCTTTTATATTCATTGAGCAGCTCGATTAGATGATTACGTCCGACACGAAAGCCAAGGCGGATTGGCATTGGCGCCTCATTAGGATCTTCAGCCAAGTCTAAATGCATCGGCTGGGTAAAGGGCTTGAATACCCCAGGGTGGTAGTGCTGGGATAATTCCCGCCACCTTTTAATGGATTCCTCTTGGAGATGTGGGCTCCTAGGGTAGTACATCCACCCATCGCCATGCTCAGCGAACCACTCCATTGACTGCTGGGCATATCCTGTGATCATTGTCGGAATGCGCTTCTTCGGTTTTGGGACAAGATTGGCCCCTTGTATGATTCCCTTCGGAGAAACAATCGATGGATATTCTTCGTAAAGAACCTTTTCCAAGTAGTGATAGGCTTCGGCAAATGCTTCACCCCTATTGGCATGAGACTCACTTAATGCGGCAAAATCAGATCTTCTATCTCCGGACGAAACTCCCAGGATGAGCCTTTCAGGAAAAAGCTGATCAATGGTGGCCGCTTCTTTTGCCACCCTTAAAGGATGACGAAGGCTTAATACAGCGGCTGCCGTCCCCAACCCGATTTCTTTCGTCTGCCCCGCCAGATAGGTCAGATAAATCATCATGTCGTAAATTTGACCTGTTGCGGGATCGCCGAAGTTCGGATCCTCAAGAAGTACATCCCGCAGCCATAACCCTGTAAAACCATAAGCTTCAGCCTGCTGTGAAAGCTCTGCTTGCTTCTCCATTGTCGGTGTTTCAAAACGGTAATTTTCCAACGGGATATGAAGACCCAGAGTGAGCTCCCCTTCCCGATACATCCGATTGTATGCCTTATGATTTTTAAAAGGATTCATTTCAAATGCTCCCCTTTCGCTTCAGATTCAGTTATTTTTCTCCAACATCTTCAGCCAAGCAGTAAGCACAACAGCGCCTGCCACCATGATTGATCCAATCCACGGTGTATGGATGATGCCGATGGAATCTACAATTATTCCGCCAACAAAGGATCCGATGGCAATTCCGATATTAAAGGCAGCGATGTTTAAAGCTGATGCCACATTGACAGCAGATGGAACATATTTTTCTGCTAAATGAACAACCAACAGCTGCAAGCCTGGCACGTTCATGAAAGCGAACAAGCCCATCAAGAAAATGGTTGACAGCCCAATTGCTTTAAATGGTGCAGTAAATGTAAGAATTAATAGGATGATAGCCTGGAAAATAAACATCCACATCAAAGCTTTCAATGGATTCTTATCGGATGCTTTCCCTCCAACCACGTTGCCAATTGCAACGGCAATTCCATAAACGAGCAAGATGATGCTGACCCATTTGGAGCTGAAGCCTGTTACGTTTTGAAGAAGCGGTGTTAAATACGTGAAAGCCACGAATGTTCCACCGTATCCTAAAGCTGTGATGGCAAAGGCAAGCAATAATTTTCCGTTTCTGAGGATTTTCAGCTGCTCGCTGAATTTTGCCGGTGGAGCTTCTTTTAAATTTTTCGGAACGAGAATGGAGCTTGCAATAATTCCAACCAGTCCAAGGGCAGCAACTCCCCAAAATGTTGCTCTCCAGCCGAATGTCTGACCGATGAATGTCCCAAAAGGAACCCCGGTAACGGTTGCGACTGTCAACCCGGTGAACATGAAAGCAATGGCGCTCGCACGTTTATCTGCCGGAACCAAATCCGCAGCGATCGTTGACCCGATGGAAAAGAATATTCCGTGTGAAAATGCAGTGACGAACCGTGCAGCCAGTAGCAGCCCGAAACTAGAAGACATGGCTGCAATCGAATTGCCGGCAATGAATAAGACCATCAAGGACATGAGCAAAGTCTTCCTGCTCATTTTATTTGTCAAAGCTGTCAGGATAGGTGCTCCAAATGCGACTCCAAGTGCGTATCCGGAAATCAGCAGCCCTGCTAGAGTAATGGAAATGGATAAATCATCTGCAATGGATGAGAGAAGGCCGACAGGGACAAATTCAGTGGTCCCGATCCCGAATGCACTAATAGCCAATGCCAGCAGTGCGGGAGTCCCGCCTTTTGTTTTTGTTTGATTGATTGCTTGTGTATGTGAACTCATTTGAGCATTCCTCCTTGTTTGTCTTGAATAAGCGAAGGCGCCTTTCGCTTCTGATGCAGTTCATTATGAACCGTTGAATCCCATATAGGAAGTACGCACTTTAAAGTAAGGTAGTTACTTTTTTGTGCCTATATTACATTTCTGATGTACAGCCTCTTTTTTGCTATACATCGAATTGCGTCTGTCTGTTCTCGATTATGCACCGTTTGATTCTTTTTAAAAAGTACGCACTTTCCAGTAATATAGGCACCTGCAGGTAACAATTGCGGAGGATAGGGCTTCAAATGTCCATGAAAAGCAAAAAAACCGATTCCCATTTGTGAAATAGGATCGGTTCCAGCGATTTTTTTATGTCTTCTAGCAAATTTACATTAGGTTCTAGCGACTTTTTTATTTCTTCTAGCAAATATGCTCTAGATTCTAGCAAATGCACCGAATGTTCAAGGCAAGCCCTTACTTTTTCAGAAATCCTTCTACCTCAAAGTACCGCTCTTTCAAAATCATACAATGATGAAGTTCATGGCCTGCAATGATCCAGGCGAGCGCTCTGACCGTAACAGGGGCGCCATTTGCCGTACCGCGGCGTTCCCATGCTTCTTCATCTAAGCTTTCCAACAGCGAGATAGTCGACGTGCGGACGGCGACTAAGTTTTCCAGAAGTGCAGGGATGGTTTGCCGGTCAAATCCTGCTCTCTCCACATATTCGTTTTCATCAAACCCAGGCAGCTCCGATGATTCACCCCGCGCAAAACTCATCAAACGGAAGTTCATCACCCGCTCAGTGTCGGCCATATGGCCAATGACCTCTTTAATGGACCATTTGCCCTCACCATAGCGGAATGCACCTTGTTCTTCGGAAAGATTTTTCAGCAGCTCTACTGTGACTTTGATTTGATCAGATAAAACTTCCTCTATCTCTCCTTCTTCCACTCGGTCAATATATGTGGAGTAATACGGTATGTAGTCCCCTGAAACTGGTCGTTTGTTCATTCGAGCATCCTCCTTTATTTTGCAGATACAATTTCCAATCCATTTGGATCAAATTTTCTTAAACCATCCAATTCTGAAATATATGCTCTGTTTAACTGTACATTTCCTGTCTGGCTAATGTTCATTTTTCCTGCATGTCTGTTCAATAAATAAGAAAGGGACTCTTCGGCGCCAGGTTGATTCACAGACAAATCCAACCGCTCAATTGCAGAATTGCCTCCCTTAACATATTCCACATTTGTCTGGAGTTCAATTTTAAAGCCGTATGGCGTTTCGATAAATGTTCTGCGTTCGTTCGAACGATGACTCCAATTCAATTCGCCTGCTCTTTTAATGATCCCGTTTTTTTCTTCTTCAGACACCAAAAATCCGATATGGTCAAAGACGGGTCTCTTACCGTAGCCGAAAGTAATATTGACACTGCCTTTCCTTAATTCAATGATGCGAAAAAGGACCGATTTATCCCGGAAGTCATTCCAGGTCAATGGGGGGTCAAACGATTGGAACTCCCCATTATACCTACCTATTCTCTGATGCACCTGAAAACCCGCCTGTACATAAAACTCCTCAGTCTCTTCTAAATGCGGCGTCCAAAAATGGTAATGAAATAACATCCTATTTCCCCCTTGTCGTGCGATGTATCCTAATCGTAACCTTGCGAACCATTTGCTGCATTAGCCATCCGCCGCATTTCCTCTACGACAATAGTCGCATAAAAGGGAGGAATGGCACTCACCAAAGAGTGCTTTATCCCTTCACCTTCCCAAGCCCGCGCCCGATAAAGTTCGCTGAAACGGGCTTTTTGCCAAGCTCCCTCGCCCACACGGATATTTGTCCGATATGGTGAATTTCATGTGCAATAGTATGGCGCATGATTTCTCCCCATGTATATCGTTCTTCCCATTCAATTCCTTCTACATCCGGGACGACATGATCTTCAAAGCGGTCCTCCCAGTTCTGGACGAACTCCAAAACCTCCTGATGGAAAACTGCATCAAGTTCCCGGACTTTTTCCAACGTATTGTATTCCTCGAATTTCTCCTGAAAATCCGGCTTGCCCTGCAGGATACGGATCCAGCTCCACTCTACATCGATAATATGAAAAAGAGTTTCCAAGATGCCGCCGACTCCACCGGTTCTTTTTTTCAGCAGCTCCTCTTCTGGAATTCCTTCACACCATTGATACCAATCATGTCGAACCTGCCAATTATAGCGGAACAATTCTTTCATTTTCGCTCCATCCCCTCTTATACGTACAATCTACCTTACTTATTCCAACTCCAGAATCCTAATCCCTTCAAGAGAATCATATTTTTGCATATCAGCGACAAAAGGACTATCTTAAGGGTAGAAACGGCAAGGAGGACTGACAATGGATTTAACCGCTTATCTAAAAAAGATCGGAATGACCTCTATTCCTGCTCCTACACTTGAAAACCTTAAATATATACAAGAATCCCATATGCTTCATATCCCATTTGAAAATCTGGATATCCTCAATACAACACCAATTGTCTTGGATATGGAAAAGCTATATCAAAAAATCATCCTAGATAGCCGCGGCGGCATATGCTTTGAATTAAATGCCCTTTATAATTGGCTTCTTCAACAGCTCGGCTACAAAAGCTACCTGATCTCAGCGACTGTTGTAAAAGGCAATGGAGAGTGGAACAAGCTCGACACCCATATGTCGGTCATCACTGAAATCGATGGCCAGCGATATTTAACGGATGTCGGCTTTGGCGATGCTTCACTCCATCCCATTCCTATCGACGGGCAGACCGCGCAAGCCCCCAATGGCACTTATCGTATCAGACAGACAGAATCACTCTATTATCTAGAAGAATATAGAGAGGACGACTGGATTATTAAGCATCGATTCACATTGGAGCCGAGGACTTTGGAATATTTCCATCCAAGAAATGATTTTATCCAATTCGATGAGTCATCCCCATTCAACAAATCCCGGCTGATTACAAAGGCCACTCCTAACGGGAGAATCACATTGACAGACCACCAGTTGACCATTACTGAAAATGGAAAAAAATCAGTATCACCAAGTACTCCCGATGACTTTGATAATTTGATGAGCAGACACTTTTAATATCCGCTACGCGTAAAATCTGTAAAATTCGCAACATTTTTCATAGTCATCTCGTCTAATCTATAGGACCCAAAAGGTTTAAATCACTAAATAAAGGATGACTTGATGAATACGCCCAATCGAGAAACACGATTCAGCAAGAAAAAAAGAAGCAAGCTCCGCATTGTCCTTTACATACTTTTGACCATATTTCTCCTGTTTATCGGCACCGCTGCGTATGCCTATTGGAATTATAAATCCGCACTAAAATCGGCCAGCACCGGAACAAACACGGTCAGTGAACCCGTTGAATTTAATGGTGTCGAAAATAAATTCGGAAAAATCAATGTGCTATTGCTTGGGATAGACTCGCGGGGAGAAGAACATTCCCGCACAGATACCATCATGGTGGCGCAGTATGACCAGGATACAAAGAAATCGAAGCTTGTTTCGATCATGAGGGACTCCTATGTAGACATTCCTGGTTATGATGAAAAAAACAAAATTAACGCAGCATACTCCTTTGGCGGACCTGAGCTTTTAAGAAAAACGCTGAAGGAAAACTTCGATATTGATGTTCAATATTATGCTTTGATCGATTTCAATGGATTTGCGAAAGTCATTGATGAGGTATTTCCTGAAGGGGTTCAAATCGATGTGGAGAAAAAGATGTCCCACGGATTAGGCTTGACCCTTCAGCCAGGACAGCAAATGCTTCACGGAAAAGAACTTCTAGGATACGTCCGCTTCCGCTATGATGCCATCAGTGATTTTGGCCGGATTCAGCGCCAGCAGAAAGTCTTGCAGATCCTTTCCGACAAATTGACAAGTGCAGCGGGCATCATGAAAATTCCGAGTATGATCGGCACTGTCCAGCCGTACATTGATACGAACCTGCCAAAATCCCTGCTGTTTTCAGTGGCTTCTTCCTTTTTAGGGGAGAAGGAACGGAATATTGAAACCTTAAGGATTCCGGAGAATAATGGTTTTACAAATGGAAGGGTTAAGATTTACGGCCAGGAAAGCGACGTTTTAGTTCTTTCGCCGGAAAATCTTCAAAAAAACACGGTGGCACTCGATCAATTCCTGAATAATTAAAGTCCGGCCTAAATTGGCTGGACTTTTTTCATTATTTATAAAAAGATTTTCGTTTCTTTTTCTTCAGCAGGTCGCCGGTCCATCCCTTCTGCTGCAGGAATAGATAGATGAGGATGGTCAATGCAAAGATCAAAATCAGTGAAGCTGCATATCCATACTTCCAATCCAGTTCCGGCATATGCTTGAAGTTCATTCCCCAAATGGCACCGAGGGCTGTCATTGGTGTAAAAATGGTCGTAAAAATCGTCAGGGCTTTGGTGATTTCATTGCCCCGATAGGAACTGACGACTTCCTCCGAATGATAGAGATTTTCGATTTCTTCTTCATACCCTGCAATCAGGGTGCTCCCTCTTTTTACTCTTCTGGCCGTCCTCTCGTGGCCTGCCCTGTCTCCTGACTCAATTAAAAAAGCTTCCTCTACGGCAAATTGATTTTCTTTCACCGAATGGATCAATCCCTTTAACACAAGGAGCTCATGGCGATGATTATGGATTTGTTCTAAAATATGCGTCCCATTATCGTTGTAAAACTTCCAGATGAGCTCTCTCAACTTACTTTCAAATTCATCGATTCCGTATAAAAACTCATTCATCAGCTCTCCCTGCAGTATAAAGAAAGCATCGATTGCATCTTCAGCCGATTTAACCAATCGGAGAATTTGATCCATGCTCGTCTTTTGAATGAGGGCAGGATTGAGATTGACGGTCACAAACGTTTGACGGGTCAGATAAAAATACAGGATGGTGAAATCATCTTTTTTATGCAGGTCCTGACGGTACACAAAAGAGCCGAAAAGACATTCCTGCCCACTGACTTCTGTCTCCATTCGGAGGTCATTCCGATCAGCGATTCCGATTCCATCAAACCAATCCCTGCATCTGCGCCAATGCACAGGGTCTATATACTCCCTGCATTTCTCTTTTTCATCTACATCCAAGCGGATCCATGTCCACTCATTCCCACGAGAAGTGTTCATCTGCTGCCACCCATTTCCTCATTTTGCTGCTGTCCATTATTATTCTTTTTTAATACCCTAAAGATTCTCTGGATAGACAGTTTACAAAATAAAAAAGAACCCGTTGTAAAATGGTACCTGTAGGTAGGACACTCAAAAAAAAGAGTGTTCAGCCTACAGGTATTTTTTATATACTTTAATTTCAGAACATGGGGATTAGGAGACAACATATGAGTAAAATTACTTTTTCATCTAAAGAGATAAAAACACTTCAAAAAAATCCGAATGTACAACAGGTCAGCGAAAAGTCTATTACCTATACAGAGGAATTTAAAAGTAGATTTATTGATGAATATCAGGCTGGCAAACTTCCTCGCCAGATCTTTGAGGAGAATGGATTTAATGCGGAGGTCATTGGAATAAAACGAATTGAACAGTCAGCCCATAGGTGGAAGAAAGCTTATGAAAAAAATGGTTTGATTGGACTGACAGATTCAAGGAAAAATGCGTCCGGTCGTCCCTTACAACGAGAACTCACTCCTTCAGAAGTAATCGAAAGACAAAAGGCTAGAATTGAATTGTTGGAAGGACAGGTAGAGTTGTTAAAAAAGCTAGAAACGACAGAAAGGAGGCTGCAAGAGGCAAACGAAAACCTACATCCAAATAAGGCTTATCAATTGATTCAGGAGACCATTGAACAAAATGGATTTAGGGGGATGACCAAGTATCTCTGTAGTCTATTAGAGGTTTCGCGTTCTGGTTATTATAGCTACCTGAATGCTTCCTCTGTCCGGGAGGCAAGGGAGAAACTGGACCTTGAAGCCAAGGAACTCATATTAAAGGCCTTTAACCGGCGTGGATATAAGAAAGGCGCACGCTCCATTAAAATGATTTTAGAGAATGAGTATGGCATTATCTTCAGCCGTAGAAAGATCCGGAGAATCATGAGGAAATATGACATCGTCTGTCCTCATCGAAAGCCAAATCCTTATAAAAAAATCGCTAAAGCAACGAAGGAGCATCAGGTTGTCCCGAACCAATTAAACCGGGACTTCAAACAGGGGATCCCTGGGAAAGTGTTACTGACGGATATCACTTACTTGCCATATAACGGTAATAGTATGGCCTATTTGTCGACCGTGAAAGATGCCTGTACTAATGAAATTCTGGCTTACCATATATCTGACCGGATTACCATGGACATTGCGACAAGGACGCTCCATAAATTGAAGAACAATAAGAAAGTTACGCTTCATGAAGACGCCTTTATCCACTCGGACCAAGGAAGTCACTACACAAGCCCCCGATACCAAAAGTTATTAAAGAAATACGGCTTGGGTCAGTCCATGTCACGTAGAGGCAACTGTTGGGACAATGCCCCACAGGAATCCTTCTTTGGCCACATGAAGGATGAAGTGGATTATAAAACAGCAAAAACGTTGAAAGAATTGAAATCAAGAATAGATCATTACATGGTTTACTATAACAATTACCGTTATCAGTGGAATTTAAAAAAGATGACCCCTATTCAATATAGGAATCATCTTCAAGCTGCTTAACCTCTTTTTTTATTGTGTCCTTGACAGGGGTACCATTTTATTGAAGGGTCCTTTGCTTTACAGCTCTTTAGGCTTCCGTGGACTGCTGACATCCAGTACATCCAGAAAGAATACAAAAATCGGGATTCCGACGATCAAGCCCCATATCCCAAAAATGTGTTCAGAGAAAATCAGCACAATGAACGTATAGAAAACAGGAAGATTCGTCTTGGATGACATTAAATTCGGGTTGAGGATATAGGTTTCAACCGCATGGACAATCATGATGGCAATCACGATGTAAGCGACTTTTATGATGCCCCCTATGCTAAAGGCAATGATGCACAATGGAATCAAGGAAATGATGACCCCTGCAACAGGGATTATTCCAAGAATCAGGATCATGATGGACAGCCCCACAAGCTGCGGGAAGCCCAATATCCATAAAGCAATGGTTGTCAGGATGCAGTTGACCAAAGCAATGATGATCTGCGCCTCGATGACCTTTCCAAACGTACCTGCAAATTTCCCGGCAAAAAAAGCAATTTCATTATAGACCGGCGCCATTTTGCTGTATTTGAACTTCTCGGTAAATCGGATGATGCGCGGCTTCTCCAGCATATAAAACAAACTGAGCAGCAAAGCCAGAAGTATTTGAAGCCCTACACGGCTCACATCTGAGAAATATTTGATCAAGAATGTAAATCCTTGTTCCATATAGCCGGAAACCTTCGTGGCCTCTACCTTTTGCAAGAAGTAATTCAACCAGCCGTAGTCATCAGGGACATTTGAATAAAAATCCGTGAGCTGTTTGATCAGCAGTCGAATCTCATTGACAACAAGAGGCAGATATTTAATGAATACAAAAGAAAGCATCCCGACAATAAAGGTGTACAAAATAATCACAAGCAAAGTCCGGTTGATCGAAATTTTTCTCAAGATTGAATTCACTAAACGATCCATTAAAAAGGAAAAGATAAACGTAAACAATATTAAATTGATCATGTCTTTTAACAGATATAACACCAGAGCCATCGCCAAAAAGATCAAAATTCTTTTGAACGTATTGCTTTGGAAGAATCGATTGAATGTATTCACCAGATGCTCCTCATCCCATTCCTGCAAAAATTTATTTATTAGTATAAGTATACGATTTGTGGGATGAAAAAAAAAACTACTTCGCAATATTTTTTGTGAAAAAAATTAAACAGGGACAGGGGGACAGGTTCCTCGTCCCATTAGATGGGACAAGGAACCTGTCCCCTTGTCCCCCCTATACGATGCTTTTTTCTGCCGAGGGCCTTGAAATGGTCTTCTTCTTTCTTATCACTAAGTAGACCGTCGCCCCAAATACTATGAGAAGACTCCCTCCATACAAGCTTTTTGCCCAAATTGTTCCGGATTCCGTCCCGAGGAAAAATCCATGAATTAAGGCCATGAGCCACAACGGGAAAACCAGGTAGTGGATCTTTTTCCAAGTCTTCCTCCCGACTGCTTTCATAAAGTCCGAGGTGATGATGACTACGAGCAGCAGATACATGGATAACGTTCCGATCCCCGTCAGCACAGGGTCATTTTGCGATAGAAAAGGGACGAGGACATCCTTCAATGAGTACGGCTGGTAGTGATCATAAAAGAGAAGATAGGCATGGACGCCAGTTCCAAGAAGCGCGATTTGTCCAATGACTTGGTGGAATTCAATGATCGGCCCTTTTTTTCTTGGAATATGCCTGAAGATGCCCGCTAGTACAGATAGGGTCAAAAGGACGTAGGCCGTCAACCCGGTGATGCGAATGAAAATCCAAATCCAATTCATGAAGCCACCTCCAAATGTTCATAAAGGGATGAATTGCCGCCGACCGCTATTTCATGATGGTCAAAATAAATGAAATAAGCGAATGAATCAAATGCTTTCTTTAACAATGTTTTCGCCTCTTCAAATGGAAGGATGCAGAATACCTTGGCTATGGTTTCTGCTTCCATCACTGTATTGGCCACCACACTTGCCTGCAGTACACCGTTGTTTGCCACTTCACCCGTATGACCATGCAGCAAGTGATGGATCGGCTCATCTTCCTTTAACCATTTCCGATAGGTTTTTCCCGACGTGGCAAGGGCCCGGTCACAGATTTCAAACCGTAGCATGTCCTTCCCTTTTAGGAACGGATGTTCAATCCCTACCTGATGCCTGCCGATCACTGCTAAATCTCCCCCGGCGTTGATCATCGCTGATCCAAGGTTCGAATCCATCAGCCTCTCCATCGCCCGATCGACAATATAACCTTTTCCAAATCCGCCAAAATCAAATGAAAACTCCCTTTTTTTCATAATCCATTGCCTCGAAAGATAATGAAAAGGGATTTCAAACAAATCATTTTTCGTTGACAACTTCGCTTGCACTGATGGCTGATACCCTTCATGAAAAGAATCCTGATAGCCGATTGCCTTCATTTCCTCTCCCAGGAAAGGATGGACTACATAGCCCGTTTTTTTGGCTAGAATCATCGATTTTTGTAGTAAATCTGCCAAAGTCCTCTCTAAGAATACAGGCACACCCGCTGGACTTTGATTTATGTGATATAGAAGATTTCCTGGAATGAACCGGCTTGCATCCTGTTCAAATTGAAGGATGAAATCTTTTATGCCAGTTTCCATGGAAGGTGTTAATCCAGTTAATTTCACTGTAGAATTCATAGCCCGAAACTGGATCATTTGGTTGGCCCCGAACTTCCATGACCCTGTTCAAAACCGTCAGAAGGCGCCTGGAAAATTTGTTCTCCATCATCCATTGAGCCTTGATCTCCTATATCCCACTCGCCGCTTCCATGCCTATGCCTGCCAAACCCGCCGCCATCGCCTTCGTCTGAAAATTGATTGAAGGAATCTGATCCCTCATCATTAAGGGTGGTATTCGGCTGAAGCCCTGCATTTTGATTTTTCTCCTTCTCATTCCCTGTGACAAGTCCGGCAAATGCTAGAAATGTTCCCGTAGTGACTGAAATCACAGACCATTTAACTTTTTTATTCATACACATTCTCCTTTTACTAGAAAATGAAGTGAGCTTGTTTATGAATCATACTTTAAACTTGGATGGTGAAAATTTGGTGAATTTAAGATAATAAATAAAAAAACTGACTCAAAGAATCATCGTTCATCAACGATTCTTTGAGTCAGCACCGCCGCTTGCAATCGGCATCCTAACTGTAAACGTGCTTCCTTTTTCTTCTTCACTATCAACCCGGATGCTGCCATTGTGGGCTTCTACAATCCACTTTGCTATGGAAAGACCCAGACCATGCCCTCCTATGGATCTCGAACGGGATTTATCAGAACGATAGAATCTCTCAAAAATGCGTTCCTGATCCTCTTGTTTGATCCCTATTCCTGAATCTTCCATAACGATGACGAGTTCTGAGGAATCCAATGCAGCCGACAACGTCAGGGTCCCTCCATCCGGAGTATACTTGATGGCATTGTCCAGTAAAATATACAGGAGTTGTAACAGCCTCTGTTGATCTCCATGGACCAGCAATGGCCCTTTTCCTTGGAAAAGAAGGGATAACCGCTTCGATTCTGCCAATGCCTGCACCGATTCCACTGCATTTTTTGCCGTGATGTAAAAATCAAAGCGCTCATCCGTCCGCTGCAGTGCACCAGAATCAGATCTGGCAAGCGTCAGCAAATCAGACACTAAAGTGGTCATCCGCTTTACTTCGTCTTTTAAACGAGAGACCCATTTTCTTGCCATCGGATCTTCATCCTCCAAAGTCATTTCAATGGCATTGATGGACGAGAGCATGACGCTTAATGGGGTCCGAAGTTCGTGGGATGCGTCAGCTGTAAATTCCCGCTGTCTGGCGAAGGCGTCTGCAATTGGAACCATCGCTTTTCTGGACATGCTCCGGCTTATGACGTAGGCAATGCCAATAAAAAGCACAGCCATTCCGGCAAGTATGATGAGCAGCCACCTAAAAAGCTGATAAGCAGATGTAATATCCTTCCCGATATAAATGGTGCCTGCAACCTCGCCGTTTATAGATATAGGCTGACTGGCAATCAGCAGACGCACCGTTTGTTTTTTAGGGACAGGACGCGCTTCTCTCCATTCATTTCTTTCAATCGGTTTAAAATCTCCTGCATGAATGATAAATGATTGCTGAAGTATTTCTTTTTTTGTGCCATCCCAGTCGCCGATGCTTTTTAAAACCTCATCTCTTAGTGCCGGAACCATTTCATCTCCAGCAAGCAAATTCCCGGATGAATCCACAATGTAGTAAAAAAATTGATCGATATCTTTCATCGGGCCGCCTTTATTCCGAAAGCCATGCAGCCCCTCTTCATCCCGATGAACTAAAAAATCTTCAATGCTTCTTCCATCTCTTTCCGCACTTGTTTGCAGATCATGTTCTTCACCTTTAAAAATGATTGAATATAGCAGTGCATAGACTACACCAATGAACAGGAGCAGAAAGAGCATAAGCATGCCGCTGTAAATGTAAGTCAATCGGTTTTGGGTCTGTTTGAAGACGTCTTTTTCTTTTTGAGAGGAAGGAACAATTTTTCGCAGCATCTTTTTAACGTTCAAATTTATAGCCCACCCCTCTAATGCTATGAAGGGTGTCCTGCATATGTATCTGGTCTAATTTCTTCCGGAGCAATTTAATGGTGGCATCAATTGTTTTCATTGAGACGTCGGCATCATAACCCCAAACTCTGTCCAAAATGATCTCTCTTGGCAGCACCTGCCCTTTGTTTTGCACAAGGAGATCCAGCAGTTGAAACTCCCGGGGGCTTAATTGAATTTCCTCTCCACCTGTGCTGATGGTCTGACTGGTCCGATTCAAAATCAATTCCGCCACCTTCAATTGCTCCTCAAGGATTGGCGCATAATTTCGGCGGGAAAGAGCGCGCAGCCTTGCAAGCAGTTCGTCGATTTCAAATGGTTTGACCAGATAATCATCTGCCCCTGCATCCAGCCCGTCGATTCTGTCTTGAACGGCATCTCTCGCCGTAAGCATGAGGATCGCTCCGGAATAACCTTCTTTTCTCAGTCTGCGGCAAACTTCGACGCCATCCCCATTAGGCATCATCCAATCAAGTACAAGGACTTCATAATGGGAGGCTTTCGCGTATTCGTAGGCGTCCTCCCCTTCAAGCACCCAGTCTACGTTGTACCCGCCTTTTTTCTTCAGCATGAATTCGACGAGCTCCCCAAGCTGTGCATCATCTTCTGCCAACAAGATATTCAACTCAATCCCCCCTTTGCGATTTATGTATTACCTGTATTTTACTCCATTTTCACACAACAAAAAAGACGTGGAGGTGCCCGTGGAGGTGCCTGTCACGCCCCGACTTTTGTCGAATAATGGGGCGGCCGCCAGTCCGGCTGCCACCCCACTAAATTCATTTATATTATTCGCCAAAATGACCGAACGGGAAATGTTTGACTCCAAGTTTCTCAAGCTTCTCTTGTGCATCTTTGACGTATGTTTGGGCTTTTGCTTTTGTTGCTTCATCCAAGTTCGCGAATGGATCTTTGTGCTCGCCTCTTCCTGGACCCTTCAAGCCAAGCTTCTCAAGCTGTGTATGCGCTTCTTCACGCGTGATCGTGCCGGCTTTTTCTTTGTCCATGATAGCTTGGACTTTTGCTTTTGTCGCTTCATCCAGGTTTGAGAATGGATCCCCGTGTCCGCCTCTTCCCGGACCACCTTTCAAGCCAAGCTTCTCCAGCTGAGTGTGCGCTTCTTCACGCGTGATCGTGCCGGCTTTTTCTTTGTCCATGATAGCTTGGACTTTTGCTTTTGTCGCTTCATCTAGGTTTGAGAATGGATCCCCGTGTCCGCCTCTTCCCGGACCACCTTTCAAGCCAAGCTTCTTCAGCTGTGTATGTGCTTCTTCACGGATGATCGTGCCGGCTTTTTCTTTGTCCATGATGGCTTGGACCTTTGCTTTTGTCGCTTCATCTAAATTCGCGAATCGATCTGGGCGGTCGCCTTTTCCTGGAAGTTCTACTCCGATTTTAGATAGATTGGTCTTTAACTCTTCCATGATTTTATCCACTTTTTGTCTCGTTGCGTCATCTAATGGCGCCTTCGCCTTTACATTCACTGCCTCTTCCGTTTTGGAGGCAGATGCAGAAGTATCTTTGGAAGCAGCAAATGCGTTCATTCCTGCCCCGCCAATCAATCCAATTGAAAGTGCACCAGTCATTACATAGCCAACTACTTTTTTCTTGTTCATCCTTATTCATTCCTCCTTGTAAATAGTTATGCAAGCTGTGTAGACTTGCTGTAGTTAGTAATCTACACACCAATGGTGAAATCTTGGTGAAAATCCAAAATTTTTTAAAAATAAAAACACCCTTCAATTCAATGAAGAGTGTTTCCTTTTATTCCCTGTACCAACGGCTATCAAAGTTCAATGACAACCCCTTGCCAAACCATTCTCCGAAACGGATGAATCCCCTGCCCCTGGCCGTGATGAATTTACCATCCTGAACCACAAGATCATCAGAATAATTCTCTTTTTGAAAGACTCCAGATTGGTCCCGATTTTCTTCCGTCATACCAATCGTATACTTCACCCCATTAAGCACCCCGGCCTTTGCAAGCAAGTAGGGAGAGCTCGAAATGCTGGCAATGACAGAACAGTATGGTTCTGCCCGCTTAATGAAATCAAACAGTTTATTCTCCTCACTCAACGCAAGGACATCCATGCAGCCAGTCAACAAAAGACTATCCACCTCATCCAAATCTATTTCATCAACTGATGCATCCGGTAAACAGACAAGACCCGATTCACCGTGTATTGGCTTTTTTCTGGCAGCAGCCGTAATAACCGGCTTCTCCCCCTGCATCAAAATAGACAACGCCACAGATAACTCATACTCACTGAACTGCGGATAAAGCAGCACCACAGTCTTCTTCATAATCATCCAACTCCCCGGGACACAGGGACAGGTTTTCTGTCCCGCCATAATTTATTGATCCTATCTTATTTGCTCTCTACATGTATTCGCCGCGAAACCTCATTCTTCCTATTCCCGATTTTCCTTTTCATATTTTTTGAATTCGGGACGCAGGGACAGGTTCCTTGTCCCATCTACTGGGACGAGGAACCTGTCCCCATGTCCCGCTTTTATGCGGTGAAGCAATTACAATTCCCCCTTGACAACCATGTAGACATGCCTTTATAGTAATCATTATTATTCTGAATAATGAATCGATTACAGGCAATGAACGGGAGCAGTAGAAGTGTTTTTGTAGTGATAGAGAGCTGCGGGATGGTGGAACGCAGTCTATGAAACCTTTGAACTCGCCCGGGAGCAGCAAGGCAAACGGAATGCATAGATATCACATATTCCCGATGCTTTGACGGTTGACCTTCGTTAACAGGTTTTGAAAGCAGGATTCATGTATGAATCAACAAGAGTGGTACCGCGGTCAGCCTAAGGCTTGTCGTCTCTTTTTCACACGTTATGTGTGATCAGGGATGGCAGGCCTTTTACTATTGATTTTTAAACATCCAAGTATGACAGAATAGGAGCGTGTTAAACATGACGGAAAAAACTGAAACGCTGAAACGTACGATGACTTCCCGCCACATCATGATGATGGCGCTTGGCGGAAGTATCGGGGCAGGCCTTTTCAAAGGAAGCAGCGACGCGATTGATACGGCTGGCCCCTCCGTTGTCTTAGCGTACCTCATCGGAGGAATCATCTTATTATTCATTATGCAGGGGTTGGCGGAAATGGCTGTTCAAAACACCGGTGCCCGTACATTCCGTGACCTCGTTCAATCGGTCTTGGGTTCATTCCCCGCTTACTTTCTTGACTGGATTTACTGGAAAATGTGGGTGCTGAACATTGCGGCTGAAGCCGTTGTGGCCGGCATCTTCCTGCAATATTGGCTTCCAGGAACACCAATTTGGATCTTAGCCCTTGTGGTTTCCGTCTGCGTGACCGTTGTGAACCTCTTGTCTGTCAAGATTTTTGCCGAAACGGAGTATTGGCTAGCACTCATTAAAATCACTGTCATCGTAGTCTTCATTCTTTCCGGACTTCTATTATTATTCGTTTCGTTCGGCGGTCATACAGCGCCAGCATTCCATCATCTGACCAACGAGGGTGGATTCTTCCCGCATGGTGCTTCAGGGCTGATCACAGCGATGCTGGTCGTCATCTACTCCTATGGAGGAACAGAAATCATCGGTGTGACGCTCGCTGAGACGAAGGATCCGGAGAAAGTGGTTCCGAAAGCCGTAAGAGGTACACTTACACGCATCATCGCCTTTTATTTATTCCCGTTTTTGATCATCGTCGGGCTCATTCCATGGAATCAAGTAAACGGCGCCAGCGAAAGCCCATTTGTCATGGTGTTCAAATTGATCGGCATCCCAGGGGCTGACCATGTCATGAATGCGGTCATTCTCCTCGCCATCATCTCTTCCATGAATTCTGGGCTTTACGGCTCTTCACGCGTACTATATACCCAGGCAGTCGACGGCAGGGTGCCAAAGATCTTTTCACGCCTATCGTCCAAAAAGGTCCCAGTCTATGCTATCTTGATGTGTACTGCTTCCATGTATGCCGGCGTCCTTATCTCCGTCTTTGCCGGAAGCAAAACATTTACGTACTTGATGGGGTCACTTGGGTTTACAGTCCTATTCATCTGGCTGATCATCGCGTTTGCTCATTTGAAATCAAGGAAACAATCAAAACCGCTGACAGGTTATTATGTAAAATGGTTCCCTTATACCACTTGGGTCGCTATCATCGCTCTGCTCGGGATCCTCATCGGCATCGTTACGACCACACCGCCGATGATTACATTCGTCACTCTTGGAATCTATTTAGTCATTTCCGCATCATATGTCCTGAATAAAGAAGCACGGGTCGTTAAGAGGAGCATAGAAGCGTAAAAAAAAGAGTCTCGGGATGATGAATTCTCCATCTGCCTGAGACTCTTTTCTTATTTACTGCCCTCATCGCTCCATTAATCACTTGGGTCTTTTTATCTCAAAAACCTCGCCGATTTTCGCATAATCATTTCCTGCCAATCGACTGACAGCAGCCAACCCTTTGGGATTGATTCTTCCATTATCATAAATGTCTTCTTCGATATGAAATTGAACGACCTTCCCAATAATCAAATCGCACCCCGGAGTATCCGTCCCTCCCAATTCGATGGCTTGCTCCAATAGACATTCCATTCTGATTTTCGCTTCCTT
Organism: Falsibacillus pallidus; assembly: GCF_050990905.1. Lineage (GTDB taxonomy): Bacteria > Bacillota > Bacilli > Bacillales > DSM-25281 > Falsibacillus > Falsibacillus pallidus_A. The sequence goes on along the minus strand of NZ_CP158866.1, from coordinate 192,428 downwards.
CACACCCGGAACGGAAATCTTGGTGCTCTCGACTGGAGTTAAGCCCGCTAACTCGATTTCACTCTCATCAGGTGGAAGGCTTGCAGCTGTTTTATTTATTTTTTCTACATTTTGTTCATCCACCACATGCACGACAAATTCTTTTGTTTCAATGATGTTTCTCGCTGTATCCTTGTGAATGCCCGCTGACCGCTGGATGGATAACGAAATCATAGGGGGATTATGTGACACGACATTAAAAAAACTAAATGGCGCCCCATTTAACACACCACTTTTGGAAGCCGTTGTAACAAATGCAATCGGTCTCGGAATGATGCTGCCAATTAGAAATTTGTAATTTTCCTTTTCAGACAATGCAGATGGATCAATTTTAAGCAATAAAATCACTCCTTATCGTCGTCTCAGTCTAACTTCCTTACTTCTAACGGTATTAATACATCTTCAATTTTTGATCTATGAGTTTCATATTGTGGAGGCAGCATCAATTTTTCGCCCATTGCCTCTTCTGATTCATCATGAGCAAATCCTGGAGGATCCGTAGCGATTTCAAACAGTATTTCGCCATGCTCCCTGAAGTAAATCGCATTAAAATAATTGCGGTCCTGTACTGGTGTGACGCCGTAGCCGTTTGCCTGGACGAGCTGCTGCCAGTCTAATTGATCTTGATCATCTTTCGCACGCCATGCAATATGGTGTACTGTGCCGACGCCCATCTGCCCCCGGCCGATAGGAGTCAACTTAACGTCGATAACATTTCCGATATCACCAATTGAACGATAGCGGGCAAAATCCCCTTCATGAGCGACCAACTCTAGTCCCATTACACTCTCTAACAATTCAGCTGTTTTATCAGGCTGGGTCGATAAAAGAGTTGCTCCGCCAAATCCTTTGATTGCAGCTGCAGATGTCACCTCGCCAAACTCCCAATTATTGTTCTCCCCTTCTTCTCTTTCCACGAGTTCAAGGTGGAGTCCATGAGGATCATCAAATTCCAAATACTGCTCTCCAAATCGCTCCATCTTTGTGAATGGAACATTGAACTTTTCAAGCCTATCTTCCCAAAATCCGAAAGCACCTATTGGAACGACAAAAGAAGTAACCCCTACCTGGCCATCTCCTATGATTCCTTGCTGGGCTCCTGGCCATGGAAAGAATGTCATAATGGTTCCCGGCTTTCCTCCTTCATTACCGAAATAAAGGTGATAAGTACCTGGATCATCAAAATTGACTGTTTGCTTAACTAAACGCAGCCCTAAAACTCCTGCATAGAAGTCCACATTCTCTTGAGGATGCCCTACAATCGCTGTGATATGGTGAATACCCATTGTTTTCTTGTTCATCTTCAACACTCCTCTTAAAGGCAAAGTCCAACCAATAGCAGCTGAAAGCAAGGCCAGGTTATATTCGTACCCATTTGCCGCTGCCCATAATCAGTTTGGAGCATATCCCTTCGATGATTTTATCTCGAATTCGAGATATTTGTTTAAAAAAATAGAAAAACAGTTGTTTCCTATTTCTTTTAGTTCTGTATTCATTCATGGATGCTTGCATGTTCTTTCATTTTGCTTGGAAATCTATGTTGAAATTATCTTGAATTCGAGATAATTATATAATCTATGATTACAGTTGTCAATGACTCCATCTTCCATAAGACTGATCGTTGAAGAATTAGCCTATTCAAGCAACATGATGCTCCTCACCCTTGAAAGTAAAATTTTGGGACAAGGAACCTGTCCCCATGTCCCACACGTGATATAATGGAAAAAAATGCAAAGGGCTGAGTGTGTTGAAATTCCGTTATCCTGCGTTGTCTTTTACTCTTTTTCTGTTCTTTTTGGTCTTGGCGTATATTAATTTGTACCAGGGAAGTGAACTGAGGGATGCGAAATTGGAATGGAATCACCTTGCCAAATTCACATTCCTCTTTCACGGAGCTCCCATCCATCCGGATGATATCAATCTATTAGATTACTTCATCTACTCAGCTAAGTATTTCCCATCATGGATGGCCGTCATGATCGTTGTTTTCGTTCTTTTTATCGTTAGCATTTTCATACTTCTAAGACAGTACATTAAATTAAGACAAGTTAAGAGCTAAGCTTATTTTTAATGTTTCTTATCAGTAAATCGTTCAAGAATGTAAACTAGCAATGGCATCATGCTAAAACAAATGGCAGACAGCCATCCTGCTATAATAGCAGATTGCCTGATAAGGGTTATTTCATGGATAGGACCGCTTATTTTCATTCCTTCACTATAGCGAATATAAACGCCGCCCATATCCGGTGCAGGAAGAGTAGCAAGAACCAGCAGACATATGCCAATGATGAATATAGAGATTTGTCTCCCCTTATTAATCAGTTTTTCATCAAGATTATCCAGATTGGCCGTCATCCGTAGAAACCACTGTACAATCCTTCCCAAGATCATTATTCCTAATGCAGCTAGAATCATATATGCTGAAATATGAATACCAAATTCCATAATGTCCTCCTGTTAACTCTTTTAAAATAATCTACACTTTTAGTTTAACATAAAATCCCATTTATTCTTTAAAAACATAAAAAAACGGGGGAGGTTAAAAGACGCCAATACACAACGCAAGATATATTAGTAGAATTTCCCTATTTAAATATGGTGAAATTTGGAGGAAACACATTAAAAAGGGGTGAGTAAACGCACCCCTCGTGGGTCGTTGAAAACATAATCCCACGAGGAGGAACTTCGTGTGAAAAAGATTATTGGTAGTGGTTTGGTAGGATTGTTGGTTTTATGGGTGTATATGTTGTTATGGTCAGGCATTGTTATGTTTACTGAACATGAAGTAGAGCTGTATTTACCTGCAGACGCTTCCCAACAGGTTGGAAGTTTTTTCCTAGTCAATTACACTTACGGTTTCATTATTTTTTACATACTTCGAGATAGGGGACATATCAGGGAACGCCCCCAATCCACAAGGAAGGATGTGATGTATACTGTTCGCAAATAGGGCTAATGCTTTGGTAAATCAAATTCATCTCGCGATTGAAATTGCTATTAAACTACCTACCTAATAAACCGGAAACTACCGTAAATAAGTAATCCAAGCCTCTACGTTGGAGAAGCCACCTTTTATAAGGCGGCTCCTTTTGTTTAATTCTAATTCCCTTTTATAGTTGCTTTTTAAAACTTTGGAGAAATCCCTTCTGAAATGGAATATAAATTTACTCGGGTCTATAAAATATTCTTTTTTTTATTTTTTGTTAGATGACTGAAATTTAGTTGAGCCAAGCTTTCATTTCAATTAAATAAAAAAAGGAGATTTCTCCCCTTTCAACCAACTTTGATTGGAACGGATATCCTTCTTTTCGCCTGAATTAACCCGTTTTTAACGATATAACATTCTACATAATGGTTCCCTTTGAAAGATGTTGGTTCATAGTGAGTTCTTCCACCCTCGAAGATTTGTCCACGAATGCAGTCTTTTTCTCTGGCGATTGCCCCTTCGTTTTTTACCTTCCAATAGATTTTATAGGGAGCAGGAACATCTGTATTTGAAATAAAGAACTCTAATTCGTATCCAGGCAATAGAAGTTCTCTCTTGTTTAAAATCGAGCTTAGTAAGCCCACTCTATTTCCCTTGTTTTTCACTACACAGTCTACATCCAAACGGTAGGAAAATAAGGATTTTCCGAAAAAGTCAGTAATAAATTCTTCTGAATCTCTATAGTACTGGCTTTCTTGTAAAGAGGCTAAAGATACGTGGGCTTGTTCCATTGCATAACCTTTGCTTAACGCTTGTTTCTGGTTCGTCCAGTATTGATGGTTGAAAAAACCTTCCCATGCTTCAAGGGCTTTTGCCTGCGTACAATTGGATTCAAATAGGACATCTAGTTTGGCTAATTGTTGGGATAGGCGATTAAACAAATTCGTCATTTTATCGTTGTCACTGCTAACAAGCTTTAAGCTTTTCGAAGAATCCGTGGGATTCACGACTTCTTTGTTCCAAAACAAACGATTCTTAATTTCTTGAAGGGTATAGAAGAATCTTTCATCTATTCTGTCATATGCCTGAAATTTTTCATCTGCTAGCACACTTAAAATTAAACCACCAGGCATGTTCTTCCAACTGTTTGGTCTGGATTTGCAAAACATCTTAAACAATCGTACGATTTCTCGTAACCGATAATCATGAGTCTTGTTTTGCTCGCTGAACCACTTTGTAATAGAACGAGGGTTTCGCTCTCTCCACTCTAGTCCACCACAGTGTTCATAAGTATACTCATCTTCTCCCTCCTTTTTAAACCGGCGGTAAATGGCAAAATCAATATGATATCCATCCGCATAAACGATCCGAACACAATTGCTTTTTGCTTCTGGCTGGACATTAAACTGAGTTGTTTTCTTTTTCAACGCTTCCACAACTAAATTTTTGGTAGCAATGGTTCCTGTTGGGATTGCATCTTTTTCAAAGATAATCGCTACGTCAATATCATAATCATTGCTTTCATTTTGCGTTACCGTATACATAGCTACGCTTCCCTGCACGACAGGTTCTTCTGCTAGCTTGTAATCCGTTCCTTTTTCTTCGTTATATTCAACCATCCCCTCTTTCAACCTTCGAATATTGAGGTTCTTCTTTTCAATCAAGTTAGCACGCTCTTCACTAGGCAAGACAACACAGTTTCGATAGAACGTGTTAAATTTAGAGCTTAAATCGTACATAGTTCACTCTCCTCCTTGTTATGCCTCTATGTATGTTCCTTTTCTTTGCCCATTGATGACAATACCCCATGGATACCGAATTGTGTTTTGCGTATCATACCAATAGCTAATGATTTCTTTAATCCGTTGATCATCCAACAATTTGCCCACTTCAAAAGCTAGACAAGATTGACCAGCATATGCCAAATGAATTCTTTTGACCTTTGGGTAGTGATTTCCGATTGCAATCAGCATATCGTATATGGCTGACGTGTATTCCTTTAACTGGTTTGTATATTTAATGGCATTATCAGCAGGATTAGGAATTGCTAAGTGAACAATGGGATAAGGGAATTGAGTCAAATCAGCGTTGGGTATATGTTGAGTAATGCTGATGGCTAAAACTACGTCCACTGTAGAACTTGAAGGAATGGAAGACAAGGCAGTAACAGGTCGTAAAGATTCATATGGTTTTCGCCTTTTCTTGTTGGTGGCCAGTTCATAATAAGTTTGCTCAAACTTGTTATACTCGAAATATTTGTCAATCCTTTCTCTTGCAAACATTTTCCCTGCCACAAAGATAAAAGGAATAGGAGCAATTCCAGTATATGCTCTACTTTTGTCTTGGCTTTCAGAAATGAACGCCGGGATTTTATTCTTGAATTCTTCCTGAATATCCTCTGCTGTTTCAGCACTCATTCCCTTTCGAAAGGTTCGAATGAAATCAATATCCCTTTCCTTAAATTGAAAAGCATTCAAACCGAGATCTTGATGATGTTGTTCCACACGCTTGTCATAGTATCCATTAATATTTAGAATGTATAGCTTGTTTTTCACATAAAAGAAAAAGAAAATTCCACCCATCAGAAGAAGCAGCCCTATACCCAACTGAACATAATTAATATTTGCTTGAGTGCCGCTAAGAAAAGCAAAAAGCTTATCATCAAATGTGCCAAAGGAAGCAATGATCAATTCAAATCCTCCAGCAATTAGAATATCCGAAATTGCTTCCTCTTTTTGCTTTCTGCTTAAATGCCTTATGACCGCAACGACTCCACCAAAAAAGACTAAAATAAAGATTGTTAAAAATATAGAAGAAACGTACACCTAATAACCACCTTAATTGTAAAATTATACAATAATAATAACATATTTTTCTTAGGTGTTCTCCTAATGAATCCGGCAAGGGCACTTAATTTAGTGATTTTTGGAGCCACATAATGTTTATAAGTAATTAAAATTGAAACACTTGAAAGCTATTGAGTAATTGTTAAGATATCTGCTTACTTCACTTAGGGATTTAATACTGAGGGAAATTTTTTAAAACAAAATTCTTGAAGTTTCTAATATCGATGTTTATAATGTTATTAACAACCTTGTTAATAACATTATAAATAATATTTGGGAGTGATTTCTTTGATAAACCCTTTACTGACTAAAGCCCTGGATGAATTACAATACTTATTAAGTGGTGAGGAATTTCTTGTAAAAGACTTATTTAAAGGCTATGAATGGAGTAGAATTCCCAGAAATGATCGACTTAGATTAGGAACACTCTTCCTTGATGCTGTAACATCTAACCCCAATCTCGGGGTCATTGCACTTGGCAAAACCTCCGCAAATCAACAAAAGTATAGTAAAATGTAATTTACTTTACAAATAAAAAAGCAGTCCTGATTATAGTACAATTCAGGACTGCTTTTTTATTAAATTGTCCTTCACTATACCTTCATCAAATATTGATTTTCTCTTTTCCAATCTGTCATGAGGGATTAAAGCATGTTATAAAACCTGTTACTATGGTCGTTGTATCTTAAATGGACTACCATATGCAAAACAATAAAATTTATACAATACTTCGGATCTCATTATCAGATCAAGATTAAGGAAAACTGTATTAGAATCAAGTATGCAGATCTTGCTTTCATTAAACACACATATCAATCAATGTTTTTGATATTCTGTAATTTGGTATTAATGGATAAAGATTATTTAATGAATTCTCAAATGCTTTTTAGGCTTTTTTCAATATCTCACTTCCATTAACTTCTCCTATCAATAGAGTCATTGGTATATAAAGATATATACCCTCGAAAACATCGTACAGCTTCATCTTCCATAGTTTGATGAATATGCAAACGTTATAGCTATTTAATAGATTCACCGCTTCAATATCTCCTTTCGCTCTGCTTATATTTTAAAAAAAGAATCGAGAAAACGTACCAATGGTACGTCTCTCGATTCTTCGGTTTGGTGGAATAATAAAATCCATTAAGTCTTCATCCGGTCCCCATTAGGAAACCTAATTACCAATAGTTCCAACTGGAATTACGCGGGAAGGACCTGATTGCGAAGAGACAATTCGATTATCAGTTCACAAAATATTATTCAACCGTAACAGATTTAGCCAAGTTACGTGGTTTGTCTACATCACAGTCGCGGTGCAATGCTGCATAGTACGCGAGAAGCTGCAATGGGATAACAGAGATAAGAGGTGTTAATAGTTCATTCACTTCTGGAATGATGAAGCTGTCTTCTTCATCCTCCAAGCCTTTCATGGAGATGATGCATGGGTTTGCTCCACGAGCGACAACTTCTTTGACGTTTCCACGGATGCTTAGGTTGACGGCTTCCTGAGTTGCAAGCGCAACGACTGGAGTGCCTTCCTCGATCAACGCGATCGTTCCGTGCTTCAATTCTCCGCCGGCAAATCCTTCTGCCTGGATGTAGGAGATCTCTTTCAATTTAAGAGCGCCTTCGAGTCCAACATAGAAGTCAACGGCACGGCCGATGAAGAAGCAGTTGCGTGTAGTCGCCAAGAATTTACGAGCGATGTCTTCCATTTCTTCTTTCTTGTCGCAAAGGACTTCCATGGCATTTGCTACGATGCCTAGGTCTTGAACAAGATCAAAGTCTAAGTCGATTCCGCGTGATTTACCTGTCACGTTCGCTAAGATGGAAAGAACCGCGATTTGAGCTGTGTATGCTTTTGTTGAAGCAACGGCAATCTCAGGACCCGCATGCAATAGCAATGTGTAATCCGCTTCACGGGAAAGAGTTGAACCTTTAACGTTTGTAATCGTCAAGGACTTGTAGCCTTTCTCCTTGATTTGGACAAGGACGGAACGGCTGTCCGCTGTTTCACCGCTTTGAGAGATGAAAATGAACAATGGATTCTCTGAAAGAAGCGGCATGTTGTAGCTGAATTCACTTGCTACATGCACTTCAACAGGGATCTTCGCCATTGTCTCAATGAACTGCTTTCCAACAAGACCTGCATGGTAGCTGGTTCCGCAAGCCACGATGTAGATGCGGTCCGCTTCATTCATAGCATTCACGATGTCGCTGTCGATTGTCAGTTCATTATTTTCGTCTTGGTATGCTTGAACAATTTTGCGCATAACAAGCGGCTGCTCATCGATTTCTTTCAGCATATAGTTTGGATATGTGCCTTTTTCGATGTCGCTTGCATCAATTTGAGCTGTATATGGCTCGCGTGTGATGACTTCGCCGTCAAGGTTTTCAATTGTTACGGAATCCTTAGTGACGATGACAATTTCTTTGTCCATCAATTCAACATATTGATCCGTTACTTGAATCATCGCCATTGCGTCGCTGGCTACGACATTGAAATCTTCGCCTAAACCGACCAATAATGGGCTCTTGTTTTTCGCAACAAAGATCGTTTCATCGTTTTCTTCATCAAGAAGAGCAAGTGCATAAGAACCTTTAAGGATGGAAAGTGTCTTACGGAACGCTTCATCCGTACTGCTTCCTTCGTTGACGAATTTTTCAATGATCTGAACGATTACTTCTGTGTCCGTGTCACTCTTAAGGTCGATGTTATGAAGGAACTCTTTCTTTAAGAAAGAATAGTTTTCAATAACCCCGTTATGAACAATCGTGAATCTGCCGGAAGCACTTTGATGCGGATGTGCATTCACTTTGCTTGGAACGCCGTGTGTCGCCCAGCGAGTATGCCCGATGCCAGTATGTCCGATAACTGATTCATCAACGATGCTGCGAAGATCTGCAATGCGTCCTTTTTCTTTGAAAACATGTACGCCAGATTCGTTCTTTACTGCAATCCCTGCAGAATCATATCCACGATATTCAAGCTTTTCCAATCCTTTTAAAAGGATTTCTTTCGCGTCTTTATTTCCAATATAACCAACGATACCACACATAATAATGTATCCTCCCTAATGAAGGGGGCCAGTCAAAACCGCGGGGGCTGACTAATGCCCCCTTATCTCTGTAGTAAATTTATAAGTGGCATTCTTTCTCCTTTGTACGCCAAGTTGCCTCGGTCGCTTTAAGAAAAAGATTACGGTTGTGCTATTCAACCGGGAGGTATCCGCCGAAAACTCGATACTCCTCCTCCTCGTCAACTAATCTGCCGATATCCGTACAGGAAGATTAGTTCAGGCGCTTTATTTTATTTTTAACCTCGATCCACCTTTCTTTATTTGACTAAAAGGTCTGACTTATTCAGACAACGTTTATCTTACAATACGTCTGTTTGAAACGTCAATTAAAATCTGTCAAGGAAAATGATGCAAACAATAATGGATTTCCCTGTCTGCATAAAATAAAACCTGTTATAAAAAGTTTTCCTTGCTTCTTTATTTAATATGCATGGAAAGGGAAAGGGTTCCCCTTCCTCCCCATGCATACTTTGTACTGGTTTAGGCGTTTTCCGAAAGGCCCATTTCCGCTTTGACCACTTCTGCAATACGGTTCACATACTCTACGCATAGAGTTTCCGTCGGTGCTTCCACCATGACGCGGACCAATGGCTCTGTACCTGAAGGACGGACAAGGATGCGTCCATTTCCATTCATTTCAGATTCCACTTCTTCAATGACCGCTTTGATTTTATCATTGTCAGTCACGTGATGCTTATCTGTGACTTTGACATTCACAAGTTTTTGTGGGAATTTCTGCATTTCTGCTGCAAGTTCAGACAGCGGCTTATTCGTCGCTTTCATGATATTGACCAGTTGAAGACCCGTCAATAGACCATCGCCCGTTGTATTGTAATCAAGGAAAATGATATGGCCGGACTGCTCTCCGCCAAGATTGAATCCATTTTTCTTCATTTCTTCCACGACATAGCGGTCTCCTACTGCTGTCTGAACGCCATTGATGTCGAGTTCTTCCAGTCCTTTATGGAACCCAAGGTTGCTCATGACAGTGGAAACAACTGTGGAATGCTTCAATCTGCCTTCCTGCTTCAAGTACTTGCCGCAGATAAACATGATCTGGTCGCCGTCAACGATATCACCATTTTCATCAATGGCAATTAAACGGTCGCCGTCGCCATCAAAAGCAAGTCCGACATCCGCATCCTTTTCTTTAAGGAACGCTGCCAATGCTTCCGGATGGGTGGATCCTACTCCATCGTTAATGTTCAAGCCGTTTGGAGAAGCCCCCATTGTGGAAATATCCGCTTCAAGATCAGCAAATAAGTGCGCAGCCAATGAAGATGTCGCCCCGTGTGCACAGTCTAATGCCACGTGGATTCCTGAGAAATCTTCGTCTACAGACTGCTTCAAGAATTGAAGGTACTTTTGGCCGCCTTCGAAATAATCGCTGACCTGCCCTAGATCTCCTCCGACTGGACGAGGAAGGATGTCCTCATTCATGTCGATATACTGTTCGATTTCATCTTCCTGCTCATCGGAAAGCTTAAAGCCATCCGGCCCGAAGAATTTGATTCCGTTATCTGCAACAGGATTATGGGAAGCAGAGATCATGACGCCCGCTTGTGCACCAAGTGCTTTCGTTAAATAAGCGACCCCTGGTGTTGAAATGACGCCAAGGCGCATGACTTCAGCCCCGATGGACAAAAGTCCTGCAACAAGCGCCCCTTCAAGCATATGGCCTGAGATCCTTGTATCACGTCCAATAAGGATTTTTGGCCTTTCTGTATTCTTAGTCAAGACGTAGCCGCCGAATCTTCCTAATTTAAAGGCTAATTCCGGTGTAAGCTCTGTATTTGCCACTCCTCTTACACCATCTGTGCCAAAATATTTACCCATTCTAATCATCGCTCCTTATTTATCTCGTCTTCCATTCACTATTGTTTTTCTTCCAACCTTATTTTCATGGTGTCATCGGACAATTGGGTGGAGAAATTATCCCCCGGACTGTCGATTTGAATTTTAAGCGTGTGGTCCCCAGCTTCTAAGTCAGAAGCATCTACGTACAATTTGAAATCATCTGCACTAAGCTGATCGACGATTTCACTTGGACCAGTCACTGTCAGATCCACTTGTCCCTTTTCAGGGGAAAGAATGGTCATGTTGTATTGATCGCCAACGCCTCTTTCAGCTACCTGAAGGTTCGAAAAAGTCTTTGTTTCCGTCTTTTCAACGTCCACCTTCACTTTTACTTTATCTATAGAGGCTTTGTTCAGACCGTCCTGCAGTTTCACAGGCACCTCAATCGTTGAATCCTTGTCTATCTTGCTGACATCCAGAGGAAGATCCAGTTCGTTGATTGAATCCAAGACATCCTGTTTGCCATAAATGGTAATCTGTTTCGGATCAGCTGAAACGCCCAGTATTTTGACTCCTTCAGGAGGAGTTCCTGTTTTATTGATTGAAATCGGCACCGTTTTACTCGGGTTTTTCACTGGCAGTGTGACATCCACTGTTGAAGGGTTCACAGTAACATTCAATTTGTTTAATTCTCGGTCAAGGACCCTTACCTGTGCTTCCCTCGTCACCGTCTTGTCCACTTCGCCACGGACATCGATTGTTGCTTTCACATAAGTGATTTGATCGATGATATTCTTGGCTCCAGTGATTTTGACCGTCTTAGGCTGAACAGTCGGACTTTCGGCTTCAAAGCCTTCAGCCAAGATAGCAGAGTTGAATTCCGCTTCTACTTTGAATTCCTTCGTGACTTTTTCTTGGATATCCACACTGATAAAAGTCGGCTCAATCTTTGCCTGCAATTTATCAGAAAGCCCCTTTGATTTGATCTTCACTTGATGGCGGCCTATGCCCAAGTCCCTTAAATCCACATAGAGCTGGAAGTCGCGCATGGTTTTAGTAGGCTGAACGATAGATGTCGGCCCCTCTACCATCACATTGACCTTTTCCGGTGCTCCGGATACGACAAGGTTATCGGAATCATAGTAAAGATCCAGCGGTACATCTGTAATGACTTCGCTGTTTGCCTTTGGGGATGGATTCTTCTCTTTCTTAAAGTCCCCTTGCTCAACACTGACAGAGGTATATAGCAAGATGGCTAAGAGGAGTGCGATAATACGCATGACCCACTTATTTTCTATAAATTTATCCATTTTGCTTTTTCCCCCTCCAGCTCCATCGGGTCGAGGAATTGTTCTTGGCAGAATCCATTATCTCTGAACCCAATAAGTTTTTGAAATCATCCGGAGATAGTTCTCGATAGAGCTCGCCGTTTTTTGTTATGGAGATGCTGCCCGTTTCTTCGGATACTATAATCGTGAGCGCATCTGTAACTTCACTGATACCTAAAGCTGCCCTATGCCTTGTCCCTAATTCTTTTGAAATGAAAGGACTCTCTGACAACGGCAGATAGCAGGCTGCTGCTGCAATGGTACGCTTTTGAAGAACGACTGCCCCATCATGCAGCGGAGTGTTTGGAATGAAGATATTGATTAATAGCTCAGAAGAAATCTCAGAATTGAGGGGGATTCCCGTCTCTATGTAATCACTCATCCCTGTTTCTCTTTCAATTGAAATCAACGCCCCAATACGGCGTTTAGCCATATAATTGACTGCTTTGACAATTGCCTCAAGCATGCGCCCCTGCTCTTCCTCTTCATTGCTGCCGGTCCTTGAAAATAACTTCCCTCGTCCCAGCTGCTCGAGTGCCCTGCGCAGCTCTGGCTGAAAAATAATGATAATTGCAAGGAAACCCCATGTTAGAGCTTGCTCCATCATCCAGCTTAGTGTATTAAATCCTAGAAAGCCGCTTAAACTTCTGACGACAATGATGACAAAAATCCCTTTTAAAAGTTGTACGGCCTTCGTTCCGCGGATTACCATAATAAGCTTGTATATCACAAACCAAACAAGGAGTATGTCGATGATATTAGATAAATAGTCCAATACCGTAAAATCTGCAAATGACGGCATTTTTCATCCTCCATTATGTTTAGTCCAAGCGGAAGCCGCTTTTTTCTAGTTTTTTCATAACTTTAATATTATATCACATTTAAAGGCAAGAATAGAAAAACCAAACAGCCGTATCTAATTTGAAAACCGGATGTCATCTGAGCGTAATAATCTATGGTATAGAAAAAAACAGGCGTCATGAATGACACCTGCCTTAATTTCCATTACTGTACTGGAGCCTCTTCTTTTTGCCCAATATGGAAAAGATCTTTAGTAGACTTTTTAATATTGTACCAAAGCCAATCGAACACTTCATTGATTTCCTTGATATCCCCGCTCACGCTTCCGACAGATGCCATATACGGCTTCCCATTGATGACCGTTACATCTCCATTGACTTTCCCTTCTATCCTCACATTACCATTCCGGACGGTAATATCCCCGTTGACCGTCTTTCCTTTCGGGACGATGACCGTATGATTCTGAACAAGCAAGTCAGGCTTCTTTGTAAAAGAAAACTCTTTATCCTCATTCCAGATGGAAAAAATACTCCCGGAAATCAATACGATAAACAAAGCAGCTGCAGTCATGAAAGGATGCTGGCGGAACCAGCGCTGGAAGCCGACCTTTTTTCTCTCTTTCGGCAGCTTGGCCATAACCTGTGAGGTAAACCCATCAGGCGCTTTTATATGTGAAATCCCCTGAACCATCCCAACCGCACTTTTCAATTGATGCAGGTGCTGCTGGCAGGAAGGGCAGGTTTGCAGATGATGCTTCAGCTTCATTTCATCCTCTGCAGAAATATCTTCGTCTAAATAATCATGCATTAAATCCACAATTTCTTCAGGACAAGATGACATCTTACGTCTCACCCTTTCTATAATTTCCCAAGTTGTTTTCTTAGTGCTTCCCTACCCCGGTGCATCCTCGTCTTAACCGTTCCCAGAGGGAGATCTAATATTTCACTGATCTCATTAAGAGAAAGCTCCTCTATATACTTAAGTACGATCACTGTCCTATATTTCTGTGGGAGCTTTAAAATTTCTTTATGGACATTATCCCTCAGTTCCATCTTCTCAAGCTCTTCTTCCGGCAGCGCAACATCTGCTGCCACCTGCGAATACATCGTCAGCCCGTCGGTTCCTGAAACCTCTGCATCCAAATAATAATCCGGCTTCTTTTTACGGATTCGATCGATGCACAGATTTGTTGCGATCCGATAGAGCCATGTGGAAAATTTCCGCGATTGATTGAAGCTTTCGATATTAATGTATGCACGAATAAAGGCTTCCTGTGCGATATCTTCAGCCTCATGACGGTTGCCCAGAATCCTGTAGCAAACTTGGTAAACTTTGTCCTTATAAAGCTCGACGATCTCAGCAAACGCATTTTGATCGCCCTTAATGACTTGTTTTATCCGTTTATTCACGATTAAATCCATTAAAATTATACCCCCGCTCATGCGGCTATACTCGTATACGTATGTACAGCTAAAAAGGTTTCAAAAAAATAATATATATTTTATCCTAACAAATTTTTACTAATTTTGGTTTAACATTTTCAAAATTTGGGTAAAAAGTAGTTGAATTCCATTAGAAATGAGGAAATGAACATGGAGAGCAGCCTCAAGCAATTATTGAATGAAATTGAAGAGAACAGGTCACTGATGGTTAAACTTGCACTTGAATCGTCTTTCGCTGATGAAAAAGTAGTAAAAATCAGCTGGAAACTCGACCATCTGTTAAATACATATGATGAACTTGTCCAAAAAATATCATGAGCAGCTGCGGAAAAGTGCAGCTGCTCTTTTTTCTTATGCAAACATTATAGCAATTTCTCTCCGAATAGAGATCCCATCAAGGCTACCGCTACATTTGCCGTCTTATTCTTTTCATCCAAAATTGGATTGACCTCTACAAACTCAGCAGAAGTGATGATATCAGACTCCGCAAGCATTTCCATGGCCAAATGGCTTTCCCTGTAGCTGATACCTCCGATCACAGGTGTGCCGACTCCCGGCGCATCATTTGGATCAAGCCCGTCCAGATCAAGGGACAGATGAACACCATCCACATTTCTTCCCTTTAAGTAAGCAACGGATTCCTCCATCACCTTGGTCATTCCCATACGATCGATTTCATGCATTGTGTAAACCTTGATGCCTTTTTCTTTAATAAGTTCTCTTTCACCCTCATCCAATGAACGCGCACCAATGATCACGATGTTCTCCGGCTTGATTTTCGGACTGTATCCGCCGATCCCCGTAAGTGCAGGATGTCCAATTCCAAGACTGGCTGCCAATGGCATGCCATGGATATTCCCAGAAGGAGACGTATCAGCCGTATTCAGATCTCCATGGGCATCATACCAGATGACCCCAAGATTCTCATAATGCTTCGCTACCCCAGCGAGCGTACCAAGGGCGATGCTATGGTCCCCGCCAAAGATAAGAGGGAATTCTCCATTATCGATGATTCCATGTATGCCAGCTGCAAGCTTTTCATTTCCATCTGCAACCGCTTTCAAATTACGCAGATTTGTTTCAGGATTCTGTACCCTCTCTGCCTGCTCAATTTCAATATTTCCAAGGTCATTTATTTCGTATCCTAATCCTTCTAGCCTTTCAACGACACCGGCATAGCGGATCGCGCTCGGTCCCATATCCACACCGCGTCTCATCTGACCCAAATCCATAGGAACGCCTAAAATTGATATCTTTTTCTTCATGATGGTTTTCCTCCTTCACAAATGATTCTAAGTACTATTGTATCCCTAGAAAGGAATATGACTCAACTCGACAAAATTGTGAATATATATTCAGTTGTGGCTGGGGAGGAGAAAGTGAAGACTTCATGGTGCCGACATGAAGGTGACTGTCACGGCCCGATATTTGTCGAATTGACTTCCAGGTTGCCTTCCAAGTGCCTGTCACCCCCCGGTTTTTGTCGAATGACGAAGCAACGGGAACATTTCCCACTTGATAGAGGGATAAATTCCTTACCGATTGAGCGCTCAGTCAAGAAGCCAAACAGCAAACTCAACAATTTGCCAGGCTATCGCCTGGATATTCGGCAAGATCAAGCAAAATTCATGAAAAACTAACCACTGAGAAGCTATTTTAACTCAAAAATGCTTCAAACTGCTGCTTTAACGGTATGGAATGGGCAGTATGGCGGATTAAGGAGAGGAATAGTGTATAAAAAGAGAGGAAATCACAGAGAATAGCCCTCTACCATTGGCCTTATGCGCGAGAATTGGGGGCTTATGCGCCACTTTCCATTCTCTTTGCGCGAAAAAGCTGCGGCTTTGCGCGAGCCAAAAGTGTTTATGCGCCAAAACCCCAATCCTATGCGCCAGAGCCTAAATACGCCTAATTAATAGTAAGGAGGAGACTGAGCCGACTGAGCGCTCAGTCAAACCAATACATAAGGGATGATCTTCAATATTCTTCTCAACAAAAAAAGGCCCTGATCAACAGGACCTTTTTCCATTATGATGAGCCATGAAGGACTCGAACCTTCGACCCTCTGATTAAAAGTCAGATGCTCTACCAACTGAGCTAATGGCTCTAAATGGCTGGGCTAGCTGGATTCGAACCAACGCATGTCGCAGTCAAAGTGCGATGCCTTACCGCTTGGCTATAGCCCAATGATGAATGTCTTTTCAAACAAAAAGGACATTAAGTAGCATGTCCGCATTTCAAAAAGTTATTCAAAAAATGGTGGAGGGGGGCAGATTCGAACTGCCGAACCCGAAGGAGCGGATTTACAGTCCGCCGCGTTTAGCCACTTCGCTACCCCTCCATATGAAACTGGTGCCGGCAAGAGGACTTGAACCCCCAACCTACTGATTACAAGTCAGTTGCTCTACCAGTTGAGCTACACCGGCAATCTAAAAAAGGAAGATTATTTTACTACGCTTCGTAAAAAATCTATGGTGGAGGATGACGGGATCGAACCGCCGACCCCCTGCTTGTAAGGCAGGTGCTCTCCCAGCTGAGCTAATCCTCCGTTATGTATAAATGTTGTTTTTACTTAAGTGTAAAAACTATGGTGACCCGTACGGGATTCGAACCCGTGTTACCGCCGTGAAAGGGCGGTGTCTTAACCGCTTGACCAACGGGCCACTCGTATCCTTAATTTAAGCTTCCAACCGGGCTCGAACCGGTGACCTCTTCCTTACCATGGAAGCACTCTACCTGCTGAGCTATGGAAGCATTGGCTCCGCAGGCAGGACTCGAACCTGCGACCGATCGGTTAACAGCCGATAGCTCTACCACTGAGCTACTGCGGAATAATTATAATGGCCCGGCGACGTCCTACTCTTGCAGGGGGAAACCCCCAACTACCATTGGCGCTGAAGAGCTTAACTTCCGTGTTCGGTATGGGAACGGGTGTGACCTCTTCGCCGTAATCACCGGACCTATAAATGACAAGTCTTATTATATAATGGACTTGATCATTTTTTCAAGAGAAAAATTGAAGAATTGTTCTCTCAAAACTAGATAAAGAGTAAGTGACATGTAAACCGGAATCAACCAAATGTGGTTAAGTCCTCGATCGATTAGTATCCGTCAGCTGCACACGTCGCCGTGCTTCCACCTCGGACCTATCAACCTGATCATCTTTCAGGGATCTTACTAGCTTGACGCTATGGGAAATCTCATCTTGAGGGGGGCTTCATGCTTAGATGCTTTCAGCACTTATCCCTTCCGCACATAGCTACCCAGCGATGCCTTTGGCAAGACAACTGGTACACCAGCGGTGCGTCCATCCCGGTCCTCTCGTACTAAGGACAGCTCCTCTCAAATTTCCTGCGCCCACGACGGATAGGGACCGAACTGTCTCACGACGTTCTGAACCCAGCTCGCGTACCGCTTTAATGGGCGAACAGCCCAACCCTTGGGACCGACTACAGCCCCAGGATGCGATGAGCCGACATCGAGGTGCCAAACCTCCCCGTCGATGTGGACTCTTGGGGGAGATAAGCCTGTTATCCCCGGGGTAGCTTTTATCCGTTGAGCGATGGCCCTTCCATGCGGAACCACCGGATCACTAAGCCCGACTTTCGTCCCTGCTCGACTTGTAGGTCTCGCAGTCAAGCTCCCTTGTGCCTTTACACTCTACGAATGATTTCCAACCATTCTGAGGGAACCTTTGGGCGCCTCCGTTACCTTTTAGGAGGCGACCGCCCCAGTCAAACTGCCCACCTGACACTGTCTCCCGCCCCGATAAGGGGCGTGGGTTAGAATTTCAATACAGCCAGAGTAGTATCCCACCGATGCCTCCACCGAAGCTGGCGCTCCGGTTTCAACGGCTCCTACCTATCCTGTACAAGCTGTACCAAAATTCAATATCAGGCTACAGTAAAGCTCCACGGGGTCTTTCCGTCCTGTCGCGGGTAACCTGCATCTTCACAGGTACTATAATTTCACCGAGTCTCTCGTTGAGACAGTGCCCAGATCGTTACGCCTTTCGTGCGGGTCGGAACTTACCCGACAAGGAATTTCGCTACCTTAGGACCGTTATAGTTACGGCCGCCGTTTACTGGGGCTTCGGTTCAGAGCTTCGCTTGCGCTAACCCCTCTCCTTAACCTTCCAGCACCGGGCAGGCGTCAGCCCCTATACTTCGCCTTGCGGCTTCGCAGAGACCTGTGTTTTTGCTAAACAGTCGCCTGGGCCTATTCACTGCGGCTCTCTCGGGCTTGCACCCTACCAGAGCACCCCTTCTCCCGAAGTTACGGGGTCATTTTGCCGAGTTCCTTAACGAGAGTTCTCTCGCTCACCTTAGGATTCTCTCCTCGCCTACCTGTGTCGGTTTGCGGTACGGGCACCATTGATCTTGCTAGAGGCTTTTCTAGGCAGTGTGAAATCAGGAACTTCGGTACTAAATTTCCCTCGCTGTCACAGCTCAGCCTTATGATGACAAGGATTTGCCTCATCATCAGCCTTGCTGCTTAGACGCGCATATCCAACAGCGCGCTTACCCTATCCTTCTGCGTCCCCCCATTGCTCAAACGATCAAGAGGTGGTACAGGAATATCAACCTGTTATCCATCGCCTACGCCTTTCGGCCTCGGCTTAGGTCCCGACTAACCCTGAGCGGACGAGCCTTCCTCAGGAAACCTTAGGCATTCGGTGGATGGGATTCTCACCCATCTTTCGCTACTCATACCGGCATTCTCACTTCTAAGCGCTCCACCAGTCCTTACGGTCTAGCTTCAACGCCCTTAGAACGCTCTCCTACCACTGACACCAACGGTGTCAATCCACAGCTTCGGTGATACGTTTAGCCCCGGTACATTTTCGGCGCAGAGTCACTCGACCAGTGAGCTATTACGCACTCTTTAAATGGTGGCTGCTTCTAAGCCAACATCCTGGTTGTCTAAGCAACTCCACATCCTTTTCCACTTAACGTATACTTGGGGACCTTAGCTGGTGGTCTGGGCTGTTTCCCTTTCGACTACGGATCTTATCACTCGCAGTCTGACTCCCAACGATAAGTCTTTGGCATTCGGAGTTTGTCTGAATTCGGTAACCCGATGAGGGCCCCTAGTCCAAACAGTGCTCTACCTCCAAGACTCTTCCGTTGAGGCTAGCCCTAAAGCTATTTCGGAGAGAACCAGCTATCTCCAGGTTCGATTGGAATTTCTCCGCTACCCACACCTCATCCCCGCACTTTTCAACGTGCGTGGGTTCGGGCCTCCATCCAGTGTTACCTGGACTTCACCCTGGACATGGGTAGATCACCTGGTTTCGGGTCTACGACCACATACTCAAAACGCCCTATTCAGACTCGCTTTCGCTGCGGCTCCGCCTCATCAGCTTAACCTTGCATGTAATCGTAACTCGCCGGTTCATTCTACAAAAGGCACGCCATCACCCATTAACGGGCTCTGACTACTTGTAGGCACACGGTTTCAGGATCTCTTTCACTCCCCTTCCGGGGTGCTTTTCACCTTTCCCTCACGGTACTGGTTCACTATCGGTCACTAGGGAGTATTTAGCCTTGGGAGATGGTCCTCCCAGCTTCCGACGGGATTTCACGTGTCCCGCCGTACTCAGGATCCACTCTGGAGGGAACGAAGTTTCAACTACAGGATTTTTACCTTCTCTGATGGACCTTTCCAGATCTCTTCGTTTACTTCGTTCCTTTGTAACTCCGTATAGAGTGTCCTACAACCCCAAGAGGCAAGCCTCTTGGTTTGGGCTATGTCCCGTTTCGCTCGCCGCTACTCAGGGAATCGCGTTTGCTTTCTCTTCCTCCGGGTACTAAGATGTTTCAGTTCCCCGGGTCTGCCTTCCATACCCTATGTATTCAGGTAAAGATACTGTTCCATTACGAACAGTGGGTTCCCCCATTCGGAAATCTCCGGATCAAAGCTTACTTACAGCTCCCCGAAGCATATCGGTGTTAGTCCCGTCCTTCATCGGCTCCTAGTGCCAAGGCATCCACCGTGCGCCCTTTCTAACTTAACCTATTTGACAATTTACATTGTCAGGTTTGATTTGCGTATGACTGAAAGTCATTCACCAAAAAAATTCTAAAGTGGCGATTCTCGGTTTATGTCACTTACTTACTTTATCTAGTTTTCAAAGAACAAGTCGACCAACCATCCAGCCATGCTGAAGATTGATCTCTCTATTTGTTTGATAGAATTGATCTATCAAAACTGAACAAAACAGAAACGGTCAACATCTTGTAAATATCCTTAGAAAGGAGGTGATCCAGCCGCACCTTCCGATACGGCTACCTTGTTACGACTTCACCCCAATCATCTGTCCCACCTTAGGCGGCTGGCTCCATAAAGGTTACCCCACCGACTTCGGGTGTTACAAACTCTCGTGGTGTGACGGGCGGTGTGTACAAGGCCCGGGAACGTATTCACCGCGGCATGCTGATCCGCGATTACTAGCGATTCCAGCTTCATGCAGGCGAGTTGCAGCCTGCAATCCGAACTGAGAACGGTTTTATGGGATTGGCTCGACTTTGCAGTTTTGCAGCCCTTTGTACCGTCCATTGTAGCACGTGTGTAGCCCAGGTCATAAGGGGCATGATGATTTGACGTCATCCCCACCTTCCTCCGGTTTGTCACCGGCAGTCACCTTAGAGTGCCCAACTGAATGCTGGCAACTAAGGTCAAGGGTTGCGCTCGTTGCGGGACTTAACCCAACATCTCACGACACGAGCTGACGACAACCATGCACCACCTGTCACTCTGTCCCCCGAAGGGGAACGCCCTATCTCTAGGGTTGTCAGAGGATGTCAAGACCTGGTAAGGTTCTTCGCGTTGCTTCGAATTAAACCACATGCTCCACCGCTTGTGCGGGCCCCCGTCAATTCCTTTGAGTTTCAGCCTTGCGGCCGTACTCCCCAGGCGGAGTGCTTAATGCGTTAGCTGCAGCACTAAAGGGCGGAAACCCTCTAACACTTAGCACTCATCGTTTACGGCGTGGACTACCAGGGTATCTAATCCTGTTTGCTCCCCACGCTTTCGCGCCTCAGCGTCAGTTACAGACCAAAGAGCCGCCTTCGCCACTGGTGTTCCTCCACATCTCTACGCATTTCACCGCTACACGTGGAATTCCGCTCTTCTCTTCTGCACTCAAGTTCCCCAGTTTCCAATGACCCTCCACGGTTGAGCCGTGGGCTTTCACATCAGACTTAAGGAACCGCCTGCGCGCGCTTTACGCCCAATAATTCCGGACAACGCTTGCCACCTACGTATTACCGCGGCTGCTGGCACGTAGTTAGCCGTGGCTTTCTGGTTAGGTACCGTCAAGGTGCGAGCAGTTACTCTCGCACTTGTTCTTCCCTAACAACAGAGTTTTACGATCCGAAAACCTTCTTCACTCACGCGGCGTTGCTCCGTCAGACTTTCGTCCATTGCGGAAGATTCCCTACTGCTGCCTCCCGTAGGAGTCTGGGCCGTGTCTCAGTCCCAGTGTGGCCGATCACCCTCTCAGGTCGGCTACGCATCGTGGCCTTGGTGAGCCGTTACCTCACCAACTAGCTAATGCGCCGCGGGCCCATCTGTAAGTGATAGCCGAAACCATCTTTCAGCCTTCCTCCAGGAGGAGGAAGGAATTATCCGGTATTAGCCCCGGTTTCCCGGAGTTATCCCAGTCTTACAGGCAGGTTGCCCACGTGTTACTCACCCGTCCGCCGCTGATATCAGGGAGCAAGCTCCCATCAATCCGCTCGACTTGCATGTATTAGGCACGCCGCCAGCGTTCGTCCTGAGCCAGGATCAAACTCTCCGAAAAATTGTTGGCTCAAAGCCACAAAGTTTCAAGCTTGATTAGCTCGATTTTTAAAACTTAAAATTTAACGTTGGCGTTTTGTTTTGTTCAGTTTTCAAAGATCAATTTCGCTTTCGTCTCTCAGAAGCGACTTTACTAATTTATCATGTGTCGTTTGTGATGTCAACAATTTTTTAACAAGTTTTTTTCATTTGTTTTTCAAAAGTGTTTCGTCATCAGCGACGTTTATTAATATACCAAGATAATGTTTAACCGTCAATAACTTTCTTTCACTTTTTTAAAAAGTTTTTCGATGACAAAGTTTTTTGCCCTAATCCACACTGCCGCATCCGCTTGTTTCTACATTTCTTTTTTCTTTTTATTGCTGGCAAGAATGTATTTGACGCACTCTCCATGTGGGGCCACCCTTGTAAAAAGGTTGAACAATATCTTGTATCTTTCCTCCATTGCCCTCTTTACTATATGGTCGATTCTCGAATCTTTCAGATCAAATAGGATTTCATCCATTTCTCTTTTCAACAGGTATTGAATTTCTTGTCTTTCTTTCTCTTGTATCAGTAGTCCTAACAACTAATTCACCCCTTGTTTGTGTTATTTGTAGTTTTTTCCATTAATGAAAGAAATTATGTATGGTCATATTTTATTTAGGACATGTCATAGGATGTAATAGGATGAGTCTGACAGGAGGAGTAGTATGAATTTCTTTGTTATATTAAATGCACGCAAAGTAAAGACCACTTTGCTGGTAGTCATGATTTCGTTTTTTACGGCCTTATTTCTTTATAGTGAAAGTGCTGGATATTATCCTGTTTTTTCAACGTCGGCAGGACCTAAAGCGGTGTATCAGGGCGAGAAAGGTATTGCTTTAACCTTTAATATCGGGTGGGGCGATGTTCAGGCTGCCCCCATTCTGGATACTCTTGAAAAGAACAAGGTGAAGTCAGCGACTTTTTTCCTGTCCGGCGCCTGGGCTGAACGCCATCCGGATCTCGTTCAGAGGATTGTGAAGCAGGGCTATGAGATCGGGAGCCTGGGATATGCGTATAAAGAATATACAGAAATGGATGAACCGGAAATCCGCAGGGATATGATGCGTTCACAAGAGGTATTTCAGAAGTTGAACCTGAAGAAGGTAAAACTTCTGCGCTCACCAACCGGCCATTTCGATAAGAAAACCTTAAAAGCAGCAGATTCAGTGGGGTTTACAGTCGTGCACTGGAGCATCAATTCGAACGACTGGAAAAGCCCGGGGGTAGAGAAAATCATTCAAAATGTTCATGGAGCTGACCAAGGCGACATTCTATTATTCCACGCTTCCGACTCAGCTAAACAGACTGCAGTGGCACTGCCGAATATTATTTCGCAGCTAAAGAAAAAAGGTGAACTCGTTTCTGTTTCGGATATGCTTTCAAATGGAAAGGTTAAAACTACACTAATCCAATAAAAAAAGAGAATCCACAGGGAAATCTGTTGGATTCTCTTTTTTTATTTTGACACGGCATTTCTCTTCTTTTCCATCTGCTGTTGGGACAGTTGGTTATATTTCGGCAAGACAAGGATCTGATAGGCGTTGCATGCCAATAGCGGGAAAAGCATGAGATATAGCCAGCTTTTTTCATTTACTGTCAATACCGGCAGCCATTCGAGGACCGTTACCACGATCATAAAGAACATGGCAGAAATGAATGTGTTTTTATTCGTTTGCCTGGATTTAATCCAAGAAGTTGCAATTGCAACAATAATGATTAAAGCAGCAAGCAAAATATAAGGAAGGATGCTTTCCCCGTCTTTGGCGAAAGCCTGGAAGCGGAAATACACCAAATCGAATATGACAAGTGCGATAACAAGCAGCTGGACCGGGTTCCACAAGGACCTGAACATCCTTAATCCAAACTGATGAATCGTCAAATAAGCGAAAAATCCCATCTGGCTTATGACACTGAATGTAAAACCGATGCCGATCAACCATACTAAGACTGAAAAGATCTGGCCGATTTCGCCATTTTTAAAAAGCGGCGCAAATTCATCCCATCTTACGATAAATCCTATAATTCCAGCTGTGACTCCCCCAACAAATAATGTTGAAAAAAACAGTCTGATCCAATTTCGGATGGTCACAATATTTGTCCCCCAATAGTTAATAAAAAATTCACTTATTTGATTGTACCAACCAGAGTTTGAAAAATCTAGGACTTGCAATAGTTGTGCATAAATATTTCACAAAATCCCATATTAACAGTATGGATAGCTGATTAGAAAGGAGCTTTTTTATGAAAAAAATGTACCTTCTGCTCCTCGCATCTTCTTTATTTTTATTATCTTCCTGTTCCGGAGGCAGCGATACTGGCAGCAGCGGACAGATGGATTATGACCAAACGAAGAAAATGATCGTCGATATACTGAAGACGGACGATGGAAAAAAAGCCATTCAGGACGTCATGTCTGATGAGAAAATGAAGCAGAAACTCATTATGGACCAAAGTGTTGTTACGGATACCATTGAGAAAACACTGACTTCTGATAAGGGAGCAGAATTCTGGAAAAAAGCTTTCGAAGACCCTAAATTTACGGAAGCCATGGCAAAAAGCATGAAGAAGCAAGATGAGAAATTGCTGAAGGATTTAATGAAAGACCCGGAATATCAAGGCCTCATGCTTGATTTAATGAAAGACCCGGATTATCAGAAGGAAGTTCTTCAAACCTTGAAAAGCAAGGAATACCGTGAACATCTGCAGACAGTCATCCTGGAAACCGTCGATAACCCGCTCTTTAAGACAAAGATTCAAGCCTTATTGATGAAAGCGTCGCAGGATATGAAGAGCGGCGGCCAGGGACAACAAGGCCAGCAGCAAGGGCAGGGTGGCGGCCAAGGCCAAGGACAGGGACAGCAGCAAGGGCAGCAGCAGGGACAATCCTCTTGATGATAAGATAAGCGTAAGCTCCTCGGTTAGCTCTGGGTGCTGAGTTGAAAAAATAGAAAGAGGCAGCCAATCGTTCGGCTGCCTCTTCCTTTTATTTAGTTAAGATATCGATGACTTTTCCGGCGATGTCATGATAAATTTTACCGAGTTTATGGTCCTCCGCATAAACGGATGGTGCAAAATCTTCTTCATTCCAATCAGGCTGCTGCAGTGGAAGCTGGCCAAGCAGTTCCGTGCGAAGCTCTTCAGCAAGCTTCTTGCCTCCGCCTTCACCAAATACGTATTCTCTTTCCCCAGTCAACTGGCTCTCGAAAAAGGACATATTTTCTACCACACCGATGATTTCATGTTCAGTACGAAGCGCCATTGCACCCGCTCTTGCAGCAACAAACGCAGCTGTCGGATGCGGAGTCGTTACGATGATCTCTTTACAATGAGGAAGCATCGTATGAAGATCCAATGCGACATCCCCTGTACCAGGAGGCAGATCCAGCAATAAGTAGTCCAGCTCTCCCCATTCAACATCCGTAAAGAAATTGTTGAGCATTTTGCCGAGCATCGGCCCCCTCCAGATGACAGGAGCATTATCTTCAACGAAGAAGCCCATTGAGATGACTTTCACCCCAAAGCGTTCCACTGGGATGATCTTTTCACCGCGAACGACCGGGCGCTTCATGATGCCCATCATATCCGGGACACTGAATCCGTAGATGTCCGCATCGACCAGGCCGACTTTCTTGCCTTGGCGTGCCAATGATACAGCAAGGTTGACAGAAACAGTGGATTTACCCACGCCGCCTTTCCCGCTTGCGATCGCAATGAAAGTGGTTTTGCTCGCTGGTGATAATAGACCGCCGTCATTTCCATTAGCGGCAAGGCTTTCGCGATAGCGCGCTAGAACGGATTCAGGTAGTTCACCGAAGCGGATTCCGACTGTTTCTGCTCCTGCATTTTTGATAAGCTCAACAATCTTCCCTTGGAGCTGAAGCTGTTCGCCTGTGCCTGTTTTCGCCAAAAGCACTTTTACACTGACATGCTTTTTTTCTTCTTTGACTTTAATTTCTTCAATCGATTCCAATTCACCGAAGCTCTTATGTAAAAAAGGATCTTGCAAATCCTTAAGCAAATCATAAATGGTTTGTTCTGTTAACACAGCAGACACCTTCCTTGTATTCGTTTACAATTCTCTTACAGTATAACATACGAATCCTGATAACGATGGCAAGAACACTTCAAGATTTATCAAAATAAATAACCAGCTATTCATGGCTGGTTATTTCAGATCAGATTCTTTTGTAAAATATCTCATGATTCCATTATAAATCGATACGGCCAGTTTTTCCTGATAGCCGTCTTTCTTGAGATTGGCTCTTTCTGCAGGATTGGATAAGAAGCCTACTTCTACAAGTGCGCCAGGCTTTTTAGCATACTTTAATATATAAACGCTGTTGATCGCCTTCGCTTCCCGATTTGTATTCTTCAA
This sequence comes from Falsibacillus pallidus, assembly GCF_050990905.1. Taxonomy (GTDB): domain Bacteria; phylum Bacillota; class Bacilli; order Bacillales; family DSM-25281; genus Falsibacillus; species Falsibacillus pallidus_A. The sequence continues at coordinate 165,964 of NZ_CP158866.1, read as the reverse complement.
ATTCTTTACAAACTCATCCTGAATGAATTTCGCAGCCCTCTTATTTTCTTCATACTGCGGAGCAAAGAATGTCTGTGCACCGCTCCATTGAGGCGCCGGAATTGAATTAAGATGGATGCTGATGAATAAATCCGCTTCAGAGCTATTGATAAGGGCCAAACGTTTCTTCAGATCCTCTGTTTTTCTTCTGCTATAGCCCTTTGTCCCCTTATCCGCTAGATCCACATCTTCTTCCCTGGTCAAAATGACCATTGCTCCCTGCTGCTGGAGGTAATCCCTAACCTTCAGTGTGATCTTCAAAGCAATATCTTTTTCCAGTGCACCTTGATCTCCTGCACCGCCATCCGGCCCCCCATGCCCTGCATCCAAGTAAATGACTTTACCGGAGAGTGGCAGGTTCCATGATTTCCACGAATGGTTTTCCATGATTTTGTACTGGAAAAGTAAAATCAAGATGATTGCCCCGGCAACGAAGGCGCCAATCTTCAACTTTCTCTTCATCCCGTTCCATCCCTTCCTCAATTCCCTATGAAAAACATATGGGACAAGAACGGAAATTAGAACCTTTACCTAATGCAATCTCATTTTTCTCCGTTTATCTGCCTTTGTGAACCCTTCATTCCACCAATATTCAATAAAGCCTTCACAGGAAATATGCAGGGAATCACTGAACACAATTTCCTCCCCGATCTTCCCCCAGTAAAGCCAAAAATTAAATAATGTATCAATCAAATGCTTCATTTCCTTTTCACAGCGCGCTTGAATTTGCCTCTTTTCTTCTTGAAGGCCAGCAAATCGACTGAACTGAGCACCTAATAAATAGGCCTCGATGGCCACATCATAGCAGCCTTCTTCGAGTCCCTGCTGCAGGAAAACGCCTCCCTGCATGCGGATGCCGCCAAAATACTTCTGCACACTCTTTGATAACAACTGTATAGAAAGCTCCTTTAAAAGGCTCCGCTCATGCTTGATCTGTTTTTCTCTTCTCTTCGTATTAAACGTAGTAATCACGTTCATCCTAACTCAACCCCTTTCACGTATTTTTCAACGAACGAAAAGGATTGATTCAGAAAATGGACTATCAATCATTACCAAGTCTGCTGCAAAACCTAAGTTGTTTTTCCATAAAAAGGATAGTGGGGCGATTATGGTCAAAAGTTGTGAGATAAACCGCGAAAGTGTGCTGGTCAAGGTCAAAAGTATAGAGATAAGTCTCAAAAGTGGGCCGGTTCCTCCGCAAAGTGGGGAGCAAGTCACTCACAGCGTGGCAGCGCACCGGGCCAAAGCGGCATCCTGCCTATAAACTACCTTAAATTTCTTACAAATACGGATAGTTGAGCGGTCATGGCCAAAAGTTAAGGGGTTAACTGGGAAAGTTGCCCGGTCAGCTACAAAAGTTAAGGGGTTAGCTGCGAAAGTTGAGCGGTCAGCACCAAAAGTTGAGGGGTTCAACGCAAAAATGCCCCGGTCAGCTCTAAAAAAATTCGGTGCGTGCCTGTCACGACCCGATTTCCCTCGACATTTGTCGAATTCTCTTTTAAAACAGCAAAAAACCCCAGCCGAGGATTCGACCGGGGTTTTGGATGTACAAAAGGTTGTACGAAAAATTAACGTTTTGAGAACTGAGGCGCACGACGAGCACCTTTAAGACCGTATTTTTTACGCTCTTTCATACGTGCATCACGAGTTAATAGTCCAGCGCGCTTAAGAGTTCCGCGGAATTCTGGGTCTACTTGAAGAAGCGCACGAGCGATTCCGTGACGGATAGCTCCAGCTTGACCAGTGAATCCACCACCGTTAACGTTAACATGAACATCGTAGCTTCCAAGTGTTTCAGTAGCTACTAGAGGTTGTTTGATTACTTCGCGAAGAGTCGCGAATGGGATGTAGTTTTCTACTTCACGATCATTGATGACGATTTTTCCTTCGCCCGGTACTAGACGTACACGCGCTACAGAACTTTTACGACGACCTGTGCCGATATATTGAACTTGTGCCAAGATATTTCCCTCCCTTATTAATTATCCGCGAAGTTCGTAAACTTCTGGTTTTTGAGCTTGTTGATTATGTTCTGCACCAGCATATACATGCAATTTCTTGATCATTTGACGGCCTAAAGAACCTTTTGGAAGCATGCCTTTGATAGCAAGCTCAAGCATTCTTTCAGAGTAGTTCGTACGCATTTCAAGAGCTGTACGAGTTTTCAATCCACCAGGGAAATTACTGTGACGGTAGTAGATCTTGTCAGTTAATTTCTTACCAGTCAATTCGATTTTAGATGCATTTACGATGATCACGTGGTCACCTGTATCAACATGTGGTGTAAATGTTGGTTTGTTTTTACCGCGTAAGATAGATGCTACTTCGCTTGCAAGACGTCCCAAAGTTTTACCTTCAGCGTCAATAACATACCATTTACGTTCTACTTCAGTTGCTTTTGCCATATACGTAGTACGCATAGTGTTACCTCCTAAATAATGCTGTATTTATTTTAATCACGAATAAGTCTTCCGGGGCTCACCGTGGGGTTAAATACATACCATATGATATATTAACCTGTTTAAATCCTAATGTCAACAGGATGTTACACCTGGTTTAGTTGTCATAGAAAACTTTCCACAAATAAAGTCCCTTTGCTGGCGCGGTTTTGCCTGCCATATCGCGATTTTTGGAATTTAAAATTTTTGGAAGATCATTTGGATTTATTTTTCCAGAGCCTGCTTCAAGCAGCGTTCCGGTCAAAATCCGAACCATATTATATAGAAATCCATTGCCGATGTATTGAAAGGTCAGTTCATTTTCTCCGCTTTCAAAAAGTTTGATGGAGTGGATGGTTCTCACTTTATCCTCTACTTCCGATTTGGCGGAGCAGAAGCTTGTAAAGTCATGGGTCCCGATTAAATGGGAAGCCGCCTCCTCCATCGCCTCCAGATCAAGCGTGAAAGGAAATGGACAAACATAGTTGCGGTTAAACGGATCTTTGGTGCGATCGAGACTTATTTTATATCGGTATTCCTTGCCGACGGCTGAGAACCTGGCATGGAAGTCTGGTGATGCCTTCTCCACAGAAAGGATGGCTGCATCGTCCGGAAGCATGCTGTTGAGTGCCTTCACCCATCGGTCCTCAGGGATATTCAATGGCGAGTCAAAATGGATGACCTGGCCTTTTGCATGCACTCCTGCATCCGTCCGGCCAGAGCCGGTGACTTTGACTGCCTGCTGCTTATGAAGCTTCCCTAATGCCTTTTCCAGCTCGCCTTGGACTGTACGCCCCTCCGGTTGGATCTGATAGCCCGAGAAGCTGGTTCCATCGTAAGCTATGATGCATTTATAGCGCTGCATGGCCAAAAACCTCCGTTAAGACCTTAAGTAGACGAGCAAGGCCACTAAGATGCCCAAGAAGACAAATACACTTGTATCTGCTCCGGACCATTTAAGGAGCCTGTATTTCGTCCTGCCTTCGCCGCCCCGGTATCCACGGGCTTCCATGGCAATCGCCAGTTCCTCCGCACGTTTGAATGAGCTGACGAACAGCGGGATCAACAAAGGTACAACTGCTTTAATTCTGTCCTTGATGGGTCCGCTTGAAAAATCGACGCCCCTTGCTGTCTGCGCCTTCATGATTTTGTCTGTTTCATCCATCAGCGTCGGGATGAAGCGAAGCGAGATCGACATCATCAGGGCCAATTCATGAACCGGGAGCTTAATCCGTTTAAATGGATTCAAGATGCTCTCCAGCCCATCGGTGATGGCGATTGGGGAAGTCGTAAGGGTCAGGAGTGACGTCACGAAAATCAAGAGCATGAATCTCAGTGAAATGAATATCCCCTGCCTGAGTCCTTCTTCATAAATATGGATGAAACTGAATTGGAACAAAAGTTCTCCGCCCTCAGTAAAGAACAGGTGCAGTGAAAAGGTAAAGATAATGAGCAGGAATATCGGCTTTAATCCATTGATCAAGAAGATGATGGGTATCCTTGATATAAAGATGAGAGCCATGGTGAAAACCAACAGGACGGCATAGGTTATTGTATTATTTGCCAAGAATACGATGCAGATATAGGCAAAGACAAATAAGAGCTTGGCACGCGGATCGAGTCTATGGATCAGAGACTCTACGGGCACATAACGCCCGAAAATCATTTTCTCCATCATAAGCCCTCACCCCGCTTCCTTTGCCAGCTGGCGATGGCTGCAGACAATTCCTCGACTGTGAGGCAGATATCCCCTATCTTCACGCCGGCCTTCTGTTCAAAGGCATGCTGGAATTTCACCACATCCGGCACATCCAGACCGAGATTCAACAATTCTTCCGGATTCGAAAAGATTTCACGGGGATTTCCCTGTCTTTTCACTTGTCCCTTATGCATGATGATGATCTGATCTGCGTATAAAGCGGCATCTTCCATGCTGTGCGTCACCAGTACGGTTGAGAGCCCTTTTTCCTTATGGATCCGATAAAACATATCCATGATTTCTTTGCGTCCCCTGGGGTCGAGTCCAGCGGTAGGCTCGTCCAAAACAAGGACTTCCGGATTCATAGCCAATACACCTGCAATCGCAACACGGCGCATTTGCCCGCCGGAAAGATCAAATGGAGATCTCTTAAGGATTTCCACAGGAAGCCCGACAAGCTGAATCAGCTCCCTTGCCCTCTCCTTTGCTTTCTGTTCAGAAACGCCAAAGTTCATCGGTCCAAAACAGATATCCTTTTCCACTGTTTCTTCAAAAAGCTGATGTTCCGGAAACTGAAAGACTATCCCGACTTTTTGGCGGATGGGGCGCAAATGCTTTTCTTTCTTATCAGAAGATATGACACGATCGCCGATGGCCACATTTCCTTTAGTCGGTTTAAGAAGAGCATTCAAGTGCTGAAGGATGGTCGACTTGCCTGAACCGGTATGTCCGATGATTGCCATGAAGGTACCTGAAGGAATGGTGAAATTCACATCATGCACAGCGAGCCTCTCAAACGGAGTGCCGGCTTGGTAGCGATACTCTACTTGATTTAACGAGATGTCCATAATGAATTCACCAACTCTTCTTCCGTTAAGTATTGATCGTCCAGCTGGACCCCGTTTCTTTCCAATGCCCTCTGCAGTTTAATAGGGAATGGAATATCAAGGCCAAGAGCGATCAATTCCTCTTCTAGTTTAAAAATATCTGAAGGATGTCCTTCCTTGAATACCTCTCCACGGTTCATCACGACGATTCGGTCTGCTTTAGCTGCCTCTTCCAAGTCATGGGTGATCGAAATGACCGTCATGTTGGTCTCATTCTTCAAGTCTCGTATGGTGGAAAGAACTTCTTCACGGCCGCGCGGGTCAAGCATGGACGTCGCTTCATCAAGGATGATGACGCCGGGCTGCAGTGCAATGATGCCTGCAATGGCCACACGCTGCTTCTGGCCGCCTGAAAGATGGTGCGGCTCTTGATCAAGAAAATCAACCATTCCGACTTTTACAAGTGCATCGGAGACTCTTTTGACCATAAGTTCTCTTTCGATTCCATTGTTTTCTAAGCCAAAAGCCACATCATCTTGCACTGTTGTCCCAACGAACTGGTTATCGGGATTTTGGAAGACCATCCCGATTTCCCTGCGGATATCCCATATGGTTTCTTCCGATAATATCATGCCTTTAACCATGACCTGTCCCTTTTCCGGAAAATGAAGTCCATTGAGCATTTTAGCCAAAGTAGATTTGCCTGAACCATTGTGCCCTACGACAGCCAGCCATTCTCCTTCATAAACATCGAAAGAAATATCATTCAATGCATACTGCTCCTGTTCATAATAACGGAAAGAAACATTCTTGATTTCAATCAGCTTATTGCCCAATTTTCTTTCCTCCCCTAATCTCAGCTTATCTCAATCTCTTATCCGACAAAAAAGTTCTCCAAATAGAAAAAAGCCTGCACCCCCATCCAGAAAAAGATATACTTTCCCTGTCCTGTTCAAGAACTCCTCTCATTGGAGGAGGAAGGAGGCGCATGAGCTAAACGAGACACTTGGGAGATCACTCTGGATCTCAAAAAGAAGCGCTCATCATAACGCTCGTTAAGCTTTAGAACTTCTATCGTTATGCATTTAAACAAAAAGGGCAAGAAAGCAGTTATATCCACTAACTGTCCTGCCCTAGTTGTGTTTTACTATTAAACTAACTCGATGATCACCATTGGTGCACCATCGCCGCGGCGAGGACCAATTTTCATGATACGAGTGTATCCACCTTGACGCTCAGCGTAGCGAGGAGCGATGTCAGCGAATAATTTTTGAAGTGCATCTTGGTTTGTTTCAGCGTTAGCAATCTCTTTACGGATGAATGCTCCAGCTTGACGACGCGCATGCAAATCACCGCGTTTACCAAGAGTAATCATTTTTTCAACAACTGAACGCAATTCTTTCGCGCGAGTTTCAGTAGTTTCGATGCGCTCACTGATGATAAGATCAGTTGCTAAATCACGAAGCATCGCTTTACGTTGAGCGCTTGTACGACCTAACTTTCTGTAAGCCATGAAGTTTCCCTCCTTTGTTGAAGTTATCTATAAGGATTTTCATTTATTGATAGAATCAATCGTCTTTGCGCAAGCCTAGTCCAAGTTCTTCTAACTTAGCTTTGACTTCCTCTAAAGACTTACGACCCAAATTACGCACTTTCATCATATCTTCTTCTGTTTTGTTCGCAAGCTCCTGGACAGTATTGATGCCAGCACGCTTCAAGCAGTTGTAAGAACGAACGGAAAGATCCAATTCCTCGATAGTCATCTCAAGAACTTTTTCCTTCTGGTCTTCTTCTTTTTCAACCATGATTTCTGCGTTTTGAGCTTCGTCAGTCAAACCAACAAAGATATTCAAATGCTCTGTTAAGATCTTTGCACCTAAGGAAATAGCTTCTTTAGGGCCGATGCTTCCATCTGTCCAGACATCAAGCGAAAGTTTATCATAATTCGTCATCTGTCCTACACGAGTATTCTCAACTTGATAGTTTACACGAGATACTGGTGTATAAATGGAGTCGATAGGAATCACACCGATAGGAAGATCCTCACGTTTATTTTGATCGGCTGGTGTATAACCACGACCGCGTTTTGCATTAAGACGCATACGGAAGTTAGCATTCTTACCAAGAGTCGCGATGTGTAATCCAGGGTTTAAGATTTCTACATCACTATCATGGGTAATATCAGCTGCTGTTACAACTCCCTCACCCTGTACATCAATTTCAAGCGTCTTTTCTTCATCTGAATAGATTTTCAGAGCAAGCTTTTTGATATTTAAGATGATGGATGTTACATCTTCAACGACGCCTTCAATTGTTGAAAATTCATGCAGTACGCCATCTATTTGAATAGATGTGACAGCAGCACCAGGGAGTGAAGATAATAGGATACGACGTAAGGAGTTACCCAAAGTTGTACCATATCCACGCTCAAGTGGTTCTACGACAAACTTTCCAAAATTGGCATCATCGCTGATCTCAACCGTTTCAATTTTTGGTTTTTCAATTTCGATCATTCAAATATACCCTCCTTCAAAACGTCGAAATCCCGGTTCGAATGATCTTACCGAAATTCCCCCATGTTTACGTTCCCGATTGTGCACAACAACTGGATTCATCATTTCTGTATGAACGAAACATCATATCATATCCCATTATTGACAAGGATACAAAAAATATACAGAAAAATTAAACACGGCGACGTTTTGGTGGACGGCATCCGTTATGAGGTACTGGAGTTACGTCTTTGATTGCAGTTACATCAAGACCTGCAGCTTGAAGAGCACGGATAGCAGCTTCACGACCTGCACCAGGACCTTTAACTGTTACTTCTAGAGTTTTCAAACCATGTTCGATGGAAGTTTTCGCTGCAGTTTCAGCTGCCATTTGAGCTGCGAATGGAGTAGATTTACGAGAACCTCTGAATCCAAGCGCACCTGCAGAAGACCAGGAAATTGCATTTCCGTGAACATCAGTGATTGTTACGATTGTATTGTTGAATGTAGAACGAATGTGTGCAATACCAGCTTCGATATTCTTTTTCACACGACGTTTACGAGTATTTGTTTTACGTGCCATTTAAGAAGGAACCTCCTTTACTAATTATTTTTTCTTGTTCGCTACAGTCTTACGAGGACCTTTACGAGTACGAGCGTTGTTTTTCGTGTTTTGTCCGCGAACAGGCAATCCACGACGGTGGCGAAGGCCACGGTAGCTTCCGATTTCCATTAGACGTTTGATGTTAAGGGAAACTTCACGACGAAGATCTCCTTCAACTTTCAATTTGTCAATGATATCACGGATTTTACCTAATTCTTCATCAGTTAAATCACGAACGCGAGTATCTTCAGATACACCAGCTTCCGCAAGAACTTTTTGAGCTGTATTTTTACCAATACCGAAAATGTAAGTCAATGAAATGACAATACGTTTATCACGTGGAATATCCACACCAGCAATACGTGCCATTGTACAAGCGCACCTCCTTCAAATATTAGCCTTGTTTTTGTTTATGTTTAGGATTTTCACAGATAACCATTACTTTGCCTTTTCTGCGGATAACTTTGCATTTTTCGCAGATCGGCTTAACGGATGGTCTTACTTTCATCTTGTTCTAACCTCCTTAATAGTACGGAGTGCATAAGATTATTTATATCGATACGTAATTCTGCCACGAGTAAGATCGTATGGAGAAAGCTCAACCGTTACTTTATCACCAGGTAAAATGCGGATGAAATGCATACGGATTTTACCAGATACGTGAGCCAGTACAGTATGGCCATTCTCTAATTCTACCTTAAACATCGCGTTTGGCAAAGTCTCAACCACTGTGCCTTCTACTTCAATTACATCGTCTTTCGCCATGGAACTCTACTCCCTTCTTTCCATCTACCAGGACCTTTTCCAATACTTTCGCAACAGCATGCCTAAGCTTGCCATTCGTGACCTGCCCTGTTTCCTGAATACTTCTTTGAACTTCTGGAGAAACATAGCCGTATAATTCAAGATGGTGAATGTTTTTCTTTTTTGGAGAATCGAATTTGCGCCTGTGGCCATCAGCCACCATGACAAACCGTTCATCCATGTGATCGATGATGATCACAACCTGCCCTGCATCTCTTCCATTACGTATGAAGGCAGCCTGCCCTAATACAGGAGTCGAATCAGACTTCTTCAACATCATCACCCTTAATCAGGCTTTAGTCAGGATTTCATAGCCTGTTTCCGTGATAGCGATTGTATGTTCAAAATGAGCACACATCTTTCCATCAACGGTCACAACAGTCCAGTTATCAGCCAATGTTTTCACATATCTGCTGCCTGCATTCACCATCGGTTCAATTGCAAGTACCATGCCAGGTTTCAGGCGTGGACCTTTGTTTGGAGGTCCATAATGAGGAATTTGAGGCTCCTCATGTAAGTCTTGACCAACACCGTGTCCGACATACTCACGAACGATAGAAAAACCGTTTGCTTCCACATAGGTTTGGATCGCATGGGAGATGTTCGAGAGACGTTCGCCTGGCTTAGCTTCTTTCAAGCCCAGATAGAGAGACTCTTCTGTAACATCTAGCAGCCTTTGGGTTTGTTCATTTATTTTACCAACAGGATACGTCCAAGCAGAATCACCATGATAGCCTTTATACTTTGCACCGATATCAATGCTGATGATATCTCCATCTTTCAGGGCGCGATCCCCAGGAATCCCGTGGACTAATTCGTCATTGACCGAAGCACAGATGCTGCCACGAAACCCATTATACCCTTTAAAGGATGGAATTGCATCATGTTCGCGTATTATTTTTTCAGCAATTACATCCAGCTGACCGGTAGTAATGCCAGGAACAATATGCTTCTGCAATTCTTGGTGGGTTACCGCAACGATGCGACCTGCTTCTTTCATGATTTCTATTTCACGAGGGGTCTTGCAAATGATCATTAGGACAGGCCTCCGAGTAATTCGTCTATTTCACCGAATACTACGTTGATATCCTGCTGCCCATTGATATTTCGCAAGTAGCCTTTCTCATTGTAGAAATCCAGAAGAGGCTTCGTTTGTTTCATGTTGACATCCAGACGATTTTGAACCGTTTCAGCATTATCATCTGCTCGCTGGTATAACTCCCCGCCGCAGCGGTCGCACACGCCTTCTTCAGCAGGCGGATTGAAAACGAGGTGATATGTTGCACCGCAGTCCTTGCAGATGCGGCGGCCAGTCAGGCGCTCCATCAATATCTCTTTATCAACTTCGATATTGATGACAAAATCCATTTGTTTGTCGAGTTCTTTCAGGATGCCTTCCAACGCATCAGCTTGAGCAACTGTTCTTGGGAAGCCATCCAATAGGAAGCCTCTTACGCAGTCATCCTTGCTAAGACGTTCGCGAACGATTCCGATGGTTACTTCATCCGGAACCAATTCACCTTTATCCATGAAAGATTTTGCTTGTAATCCTAGTTCCGTGCCTCCTTTGATAGCAGCACGAAACATATCTCCGGTTGAGATATGAGGGATTTCATATTTCGCTACGATTTTGTCGGCTTGAGTACCTTTACCAGCACCCGGAAGCCCCATTAGTACCAAGTTCACTCGTATTTCCCCCTCAGTATCTAAATCCGGTTTCAGGAACAGCAGCGTGTTCCTAAAACCTTAAATCTTATTTAATAAAGCCTTTATAATGGCGTTTTACTAATTGTGATTCTAATTGTTTCATTGTTTCCAGCGCAACACCGACTACGATCAGCAAGCTTGTTCCGCCGATTTGTGCTGAAGATGGTAATCCAGCAAAATTAACGAACAATACTGGCAGTATAGCGATGAGAGCCAAGAAAATAGATCCGCAGAAAGTCAAACGGTAAAGCACACGAGTCAAATAGTCTTGTGTGTTTTTGCCAGGACGAATTCCCGGGATGTACCCACCCTGTTTTTTCAGATTCTCTGCAACCTGTTCAGGATTGACCTGAATGAATGCATAGAAATAAGAGAAAGCAATGATTAAAGCCACATAAATTAGCATACCCACTGGCTTTGTATAATCAAAAATGTATTCTATTGCTGATGTTACATCATTTTGCCCGAAGAACGTCGCGATGGTTCTCGGTGTAACGATGAACGAAACAGCAAAGATAACTGGGATTACCCCAGCAGCATTTACTTTAAGAGGTAAATGTGTTGATTGTCCGCCAACCGGACTGCGGCCTACTATACGTTTTGCATATTGGATCGGAATCTTGCGCAGCGCCTGCTGAACAAAGATAACTCCGACTACAATTGCAATAACAGCAAGAACAATTAGTAGAAGAACAACGATCTTTAGGAAAAGCTGCTCTCCTGCCCCCTCTATTTGCTGTGCATAGATTTGGTTCACAGCAGTTGGAATTCTAGCCACGATCCCGGCAAAGATAAGGATAGAAATTCCGTTGCCCACACCTTTAGAAGTAATCTGCTCACCAAGCCACATTAAAAAGGATGTACCAGCTGTCAACACCAAAGCGATTAACAGGTACGTTCCTACTCCAGAACTTTCGATAAGCATACCGCCTGCCATATTGTTGAAACCATATGACATTCCAAGTGCTTCAATGAAACCAAGTATGATTGTGAAATAGCGGGTAAACTGAGCTAACTTGCGACGTCCGACCTCACCTTGTTTGGACCATTCAGTAAACTTAGGGACAACGTCCATTTGTAATAGCTGAACGATGATCGATGCTGTGATATAAGGCATGATCCCCATTGCAAAGATGGAGAAATTCTTTAACGCACCGCCGCCGAAGGTGTTGAGAAAGCCGAAGAGCCCAGCTTGATCCTGCATTTTTAGTATTTCGGCATTCACAAACGGCACCGGGATGAAAACCCCGATACGGAAAACAATCAACATTAAAAGAGTGAATATAATCTTTCGTCTTATATCACCCACGCGCATAAAATTGGAGATTGTCTGAAACATTAAATCACCTCAGTTTGACCGCCAGCAGCTTCAATAGCTTCTTTTGCAGCAGAGGAGAATTTGTTAGCTTTTACTGTAAGCTTTTTCTCAACTTTACCATTAGCAAGAATTTTGATTCCTGCTTTAGCCTTGCTCACGACACCAGTTTCGATAAGAAGCTCAGGTGTTACTTCTGTACCTTCTTCAAAACGGTTCAATGTATCAAGGTTAACGATTGCGTAATCTTTACGGTTGATGTTCGTGAATCCACGTTTAGGCAAACGTTGGAATAAAGGTGTTTGACCACCTTCGAAGCCAGGACGAACCCCACCGCCTGAACGGGAGTTTTGACCTTTTTGGCCTCGTCCGGAAGTTTTTCCGTTTCCAGAACCGATACCACGACCAACACGATTACGTTCTTTACGAGAACCTTCTGCAGGTTTTAATTCATGTAGTTTCATTGTTGGCACCTCCTTGTTTTAAAAGAATCAAATTACTGTTCTTTAACCGTCACAAGATGAGCAACTTTAGTGATCATACCGCGGATAGCAGGATTGTCTTGATGCTCAACAGTTTGATTAACTTTACGAAGCCCAAGGGCTTTAACTGTTTCACGCTGATCATTCGGACGACCGATCAAGCTGCGAGTGAGGGTAATCGTTAATTTTTCCGCCACTTAAATCCCTCCTTATCCTAACAGTTCTTCTACTGATTTACCACGAAGTTTAGCTACTTCTTCAGCACGTTTTAATTGAGTTAATCCGTTAAGAGTCGCACGCACCATGTTGATTGGTGTGTTAGATCCTAAAGATTTAGAAAGAATGTCGTGGATACCTGCTAATTCAAGCACCGCACGAACTGGTCCACCAGCGATAACTCCTGTACCGGCAGAAGCAGGCTTCATGAAGATTTGGCCAGCGCCGAAGCGTCCAACAACTTCATGAGGGATTGTAGCGCCGACAGTAGGCACTTCGATCAAGTTTTTCTTAGCGTCTTCAATCGCTTTGCGGATTGCATCTGGCACCTCTTGAGCTTTACCTGTACCAAAACCAACATGGCCGTTCTTGTCACCGACAACAACTAGTGCAGTAAAGCGGAAACGACGTCCACCTTTAACAACTTTCGCAACACGATTTACGGTTACAACGCGTTCTTCTAATTCAAGTTTGTTAGCATCAATGCGAAGCATCTGATATGTCCCTCCTTTTACTATTAAAATTCTAAGCCGTTTTCACGAGCTGCATCAGCAAGTGCTTTTACACGCCCATGATAAAGGTAACCACCACGGTCGAATACTACGGACTTTACGCCTTTTTCAACTGCACGTTTCGCTACTAGTTCGCCGACTTTTTTAGCCGCTTCTACGTTAGCTGTACCTTCTAATCCAAGGTCATTTTCTTTCGTAGATGCACTAGCAAGCGTTACACCATTAAGATCGTCGATCAATTGTGCATAAATATGTTTGTTAGAACGGAACACGTTTAAACGTGGACGGGACTCAGTACCGCTAAGTTTAGCACGTACACGAGCATGTCTCTTTTTACGTGTCATATTTTTATCTGGCTTAGTAATCATTGAGGTCACTCCTTTCTTCTACCTATGAGGCTTATTTACCTGTTTTACCTTCTTTGCGGCGAACCATTTCGCCTTCGTAACGAATACCTTTGCCTTTATACGGCTCTGGTGGACGTACGTCGCGGATGTTGGCAGCCAATGCACCAACGCGCTCTTTATTTGTGCCTTTTACAGTAATCTTTGTATTTGAAGGAACTTCAATTTCGATTCCTGCTTCTGGCTCGATTTCTACCGGATGAGAGTATCCAACGTTCAATACAAGTTTCGTACCTTGTTTTTGAGCACGGTAACCTACACCGATAAGTTCTAGTTTTCTTTCAAATCCTTGAGATACACCTTCAACCATGTTAGCGATCAAAGCGCGAGTCGTACCGTGCAATGCGCGGTGGTCTTTCGCATCAGATGGACGAGAAATGTTAACAACATTCTCCTCGATGCTGATTGTGATTTCAGGATTAAATGTACGGGAAAGTTCTCCCTTAGGTCCTTTTACTGTAACAGTAGAACCGTCTAGAGTAACTGTAACTCCAGATGGAATATCAATAGGTTTTTTTCCTACGCGGGACATTCTGTTGCACCTCCATTCACTGTCGATTTATTACCAAACGTACGCTAGTACTTCGCCGCCGACTTGTTTCGCACGTGCTTCTTTATCGGATAATACTCCGTTAGAAGTAGACACGATTGCGATACCAAGACCGTTCAATACTTTAGGTACTTCGTTAGCTTTAGCATATACACGTAAACCTGGTTTACTGATGCGCTTCAAGCCAGTGATAACACGTTCGTTATTTGAACCGTACTTAAGGAAAATACGGATGATTCCTTGCTTGTTGTCTTCGATGTATTCTACATCGCGAACGAAACCTTCACGTTTTAGAATTTCAGCAACTTCTTTCTTGATGTTAGAAGCAGGAACTTCTAATTTCTCGTGACGAACCATATTCGCGTTTCTGATACGAGTAAGCAAATCTGCAATTGGATCTGTCATAACCATTTAAATTAACCTCCTTCCCAAATTCGGGGTTTACCAGCTAGCTTTTTTAACGCCAGGAATCTGACCCTTGTATGCGAGTTCGCGGAAACAAATACGGCACAATTTAAACTTGCGGATGACTGAATGTGGACGTCCGCAGCGTTCGCAGCGAGTATACGCTTGAACCGCATGTTTCGGTGTGCGTTTTTGTTTCACTATCATTGATTTTTTAGCCACGTTTTCGCCTCCCTTTAGCGATTACTTTTGGAACGGCATTCCTAATTGTGTTAAAAGTTCACGAGATTCTTCATCTGTGTTCGCAGTAGTAACGATAACGATGTCCATACCACGTACTTTTGATACTTTATCATAATCAATTTCAGGGAAGATCAGCTGTTCTTTTACACCTAGAGTATAGTTTCCACGGCCGTCGAATGCCTTTTTAGAAACGCCGCGGAAGTCACGTACGCGTGGTAGTGATACAGAAACTAATTTATCAAGGAATTCATACATACGCTCTCCGCGTAATGTAACTTTTGCACCGATTGGCATACCTTCACGAAGACGGAAGCCTGCGATAGATTTCTTAGCTCTTGTTACAACTGGTTTTTGACCAGCGATAAGAGTTAATTCCTCAACTGCAGTATCAAGTGCTTTTGAATTTTGAACAGCATCACCAACACCCATGTTAATGATGATTTTTTCAACTTTTGGTACTTGCATTACTGATTCGTAATTGAACTTGCTCATTAGAGCAGGAGAAATTTCCTTTTGGAATTTTTCTTTTAGGCGGTTCATGTCGTGTACCTCCCTTCTTCATGAGAACTATTTATCTAAAACTTCACCGGATTTTTTAGTTACACGTACTTTTTTACCGTCTTCTACTTTATATCCAACACGAGTAGGTTCGTTAGTCTTAGGGTCAACCGGCATCACGTTAGATACGTGAATAGCAGCCTCTTGACTGATGATCCCACCTTGGGGGTTAGCTTGAGAAGGTTTTGAGTGTTTTTTCACGATGTTGATACCTTCAACAAGTACTCGGTCTTTCTTAGGGAATGCAGCAAGCACTGTGCCAGTTTTCCCTTTGTCTTTACCTGTGATGACCATTACTTTATCGCCTTTTTTAACATGCATTTCAATCGCACCTCCTTGACTGGCCGAATCAAATATTTATTAAAGTACTTCTGGAGCTAAAGATACGATTTTCATAAAGTTGTTGTCGCGAAGTTCACGAGCAACAGGTCCGAAAATACGTGTTCCACGTGGGCCTTTGTCATCACGAATGATTACACAAGCATTTTCATCAAAGCGAATGTAAGATCCATCGTTACGACGTACTCCACTCTTTGTGCGTACTACAACAGCTTTTACAACATCACCTTTTTTAACAACGCCACCTGGTGTTGCTTGTTTTACTGTACAAACGATAACATCACCAATGTTAGCTGTCTTGCGGCCGGAACCACCAAGAACTTTAATTGTTAAAACTTCACGTGCGCCAGAGTTGTCAGCAACTTTTAAGCGTGATTCTTGTTGAATCATCTATGTTACCTCCCTTCGGAATAAACATCAGTCCGAACTAATAAATTAGATAATAACTGCTTTTTCTACTACTTCTACTAGACGGAAACGTTTAGTTGCGGATAATGGACGAGTTTCCATAATACGCACTACGTCGCCAGTCTTAGCTTCGTTTTGCTCATCATGAGCTTTGAACTTTTTAGAGTATTTTACGCGTTTGCCGTAAAGTGAATGTTTTTTATAAGTTTCTACTGTTACAGTGATTGTTTTATCCATTTTGTCAGAAACAACACGTCCAGTATAAACTTTGCGTTGGTTGCGTTCACTCATTCTGCAAACCTCCTCTCAATTATCGATTGTTAACTCCGATCTCCCTTTGGCGGATAACGGTTTTCATACGAGCAATCGCTTTGCGAACTTCGCGGATACGAGCAGTGTTTTCAAGTTGTCCTGTCGCTAATTGAAAGCGAAGGTTGAAAAGCTCTTCTTTTAAAGATTTTACTTTTTGTTCTATTTCGGCAGTGGTAAGGTCACGGATTTCATTAGCTTTCATTTGATTCACCACCAATTTCTTCTCGTTTTACAAACTTACATTTAACTGGAAGCTTGTGTGATGCAAGACGAAGTGCTTCGCGAGCTACTTCTTCAGAAACGCCGGCAATTTCGAACATGATCTTGCCTGGTTTTACAACTGCTACCCATCCTTCTGGTGCCCCCTTACCGGAACCCATGCGGACTTCTAGAGGTTTTGCTGTATATGGCTTGTGAGGGAAGATTTTAATCCAAACTTTACCGCCACGTTTCATGTAACGAGTCATCGCGATACGAGCTGCTTCGATTTGGCGGTTTGTGATCCAAGAAGCTTCAAGAGCTTGCAAACCGAATTCACCGAAAGCTACTTCTGCGCCACCTTTAGTGCGACCGCGCATTTTTCCACGATGTTCACGACGATATTTAACGCGTTTAGGCATTAACATGATTATTTTCCTCCTTCCTCAGTTTTCTTCTTAGCAGGAAGGACTTCTCCGCGGTAGATCCATACTTTTACTCCAAGCTTTCCGTAAGTTGTGTCCGCTTCTGCATGAGCATAGTCGATGTCAGCACGAAGAGTATGAAGTGGAACAGTTCCTTCACTGTAATGTTCAGCACGGGCGATATCAGCACCGCCAAGACGTCCAGATACCATTGTTTTGATTCCTTTTGCTCCAGCTCTCATAGCGCGTTGGATAACTTGCTTTTGAGCACGGCGGAATGAAACACGGTTTTCCAGTTGTCGAGCAATGTTTTCAGCAACCAATTTCGCATCAAGATCTGCTCTCTTGATTTCAACGATATTGATGTGCACTCGTTTACTTGTCAACTCGTTAAGAGCTTTACGAAGTGCTTCTACTTCAGTACCACCTTTACCAATTACCATACCTGGTTTAGCAGTGTGGATTGTAATATTGATGCGGTTAGCAGCACGCTCGATTTCTACTTTAGAAACAGAAGCGTCTGATAAGCGTTTCGCGATGTATTCACGAACTCTAAGGTCTTCGTGTAAAAGGTCTGCATAATCTTTGCCAGCGTACCATTTGGATTCCCAATCACGAATGACTCCGATACGCAATCCGACTGGATGTACTTTTTGACCCATTACTTATCCCTCCTTCTTTTCAGATACCACGATTGTGATGTGGCTTGTGCGTTTGTTAATTGCGCTTGCACGACCCATCGCACGTGGGCGGAAACGTTTCAATGTTGGGCCTTCGTCAACGAATGCCTCAGTGATAACCAAGTTGTTTACGTCTAGCTCATAGTTATGCTCTGCATTTGCTACAGCAGATTTCAAAACTTTCTCAACTACTGGAGAAGCAGCTTTTGGTGTATGACGTAAAATTGCAACTGCTTCGCCGATTTGCTTTCCTCGAATTAAATCAACAACTAAGCGAACTTTACGAGGAGCAATACGAACTGTTCTAGCAACAGCTTTAGCTTGCATCAGGATGCCCTCCTCTCATTAACGTCTTGTTTTCTTATCGTCACTACCGTGACCTTTATAAGTACGTGTCGGCGCGAATTCGCCAAGTTTATGACCTACCATATCTTCAGTGATGTATACTGGCACGTGTTTACGACCATCGTATACAGCTACAGTATGACCAATGAATGCTGGGAAGATCGTTGAACGGCGGGACCAAGTCTTAACAACTTGTTTTCCCTCAGTTTCGTTAAGCTTTTCGATCTTGCTAATCAAATGTTCATCAACAAAAGGCCCTTTTTTTAAGCTGCGACCCATGGTTGAACCTCCCTTCGTGATTGTTCTACGGTTCTCTCGACGAACCGTAGCTCAATCGCGTTATTTTTTGCGGTTACGAACGATAAATTTATTGGATTTAGCTTTTTTCTTACGAGTCTTGAATCCAAGAGTCGGTTTGCCCCAAGGTGACATTGGTGATTTACGTCCGATTGGAGAGCGTCCTTCACCACCACCGTGTGGATGGTCGTTAGGGTTCATTACAGATCCACGAACTGTTGGGCGCTTGCCTAACCAGCGTGAACGACCTGCTTTACCGATGTTGATAAGTTCGTGCTGTTCGTTACCAACTTGACCAACTGTAGCGCGGCAAGCAGATAAGATCATGCGAACTTCACCAGAGTTCAAACGAACTAGTACGTATTTGCCCTCTTTACCAAGAACTTGTGCAGAAGTACCTGCAGAACGTACTAATTGTCCACCTTTACCAGGTTTAAGCTCGATATTGTGGATTACTGTACCAACAGGGATGTTGATAAGTGGTAGTGCATTACCCACTTTGATATCAGCTTCTGGTCCAGACATGATTTCTGTACCAACTGTAAGGTTTTTAGGTGCTAGGATATAAGCTTTTTGACCATCAGCATAGTTGATTAATGCAATGTTTGCTGAACGGTTTGGATCATACTCAATAGTGGCAACGCGTCCTGGTATACCATCTTTTACACGTTTGAAATCGATGATACGGTATTGACGCTTATGGCCGCCACCTTGATGACGAACTGTTAACTTACCTTGGTTGTTGCGGCCACCTTTTCTTTTCAAAGGCGCTAGCAATGATTTTTCTGGTTTATCAGTAGTGATTTCAGCAAAATCAGAAACTGTCATGCCGCGACGACCGTTGGAGGTAGGTTTGTATTTTTTGATCGCCATTTCGTTTCCCTCCTCTTCTGATTAAAGTTGCTTAGACTTCAAAGAATTCGATTTCTTTGCTGTCTGCAGTCAATTTAACAATAGCTTTACGACGTTTGTTAGTATAGCCAGCATGACGACCCATGCGTTTGAACTTGCCTTTATAGTTCATGATGTTGACTTTTTCTACTTTAACGTCGAAGATTTCTTCTACTGCATCTTTAACTTGAGTTTTATTAGCTCTCACGTTTACTTCAAACGTGTACTTTTTCTCTGCCATTAAGTCAGTAGAACGCTCAGTGATAACGGGGCGCTTAATGATATCACGTACATCCATTATCCAAGCACCTCCTCTACTTTTTCAACCGCAGCTTTCGTCATGATTACTTTGTCATGACCAAGCACATCTAAAACATTTACGCTGTTTGCTTCTACTACTGTGATACCTTGAAGGTTGCGAGCAGATAGAGCAACATTCTCATCTAGACCATCAGTGATTACCAATGCTTTAGTGTTCACAGATAGGCTTTTAAGAACAGCTGCAAATTCTTTTGTTTTAGGTGCATTGAAAGCTAACGCTTCTAGTACTACGATGTTTTCTTCCATTACTTTAGAAGATAACGCAGATTTGATTGCTAAGCGACGAACTTTTTTAGGAAGTTTGTAGCTGTAGCTGCGTGGAACTGGTCCAAATACAGTACCACCACCGCGCCATTGTGGAGAACGGATAGATCCTTGACGCGCACGGCCAGTACCTTTTTGTCGCCATGGTTTGCGTCCACCGCCTGCAACTTCAGAACGGCCTTTTACTTTGTGAGTTCCTTGACGCAAGGAAGCTCTTTGCATGATTACTGCTTCAAACAACACGTGGTTGTTAGGTTCAATACCAAATACAGAATCTTTCAAGTCGATATCTCCGACTTTAGAACCTGATTGGTTAAAGAGTGCTACTTTCGGCATTCCTATTTCCTCCTTTCCTGCGATGTCGATTATTTAGACTTTACTGCAGTTTTGATTTTAAGCAAAGCTTTTTTAGGACCTGGTACGTTGCCTTTAACCAATAGCAAGTTACGCTCAGCGTCAACTTTGACAACAACTAGGTTTTGGATAGTAACTTGTTCTCCGCCCATGCGGCCAGGTAGCAATTTGTTCTTGAAAACGCGGTTAGGCGCTACAGGACCCATTGAACCAGGACGACGGTGGTAACGAGATCCGTGGGACATTGGTCCACGAGATTGGTTATGGCGCTTGATAGAGCCTTGGAAACCTTTACCTTTCGAGATACCTGTTACATCAATTACATCGCCTTCTGCGAAAATATCTACTTTGACTGCTTGACCAACTTCATACTCATCTAAGTTTGCTGCGCGGAATTCGCGAACGAAGCGCTTAGGAGCAGTATTCGCTTTATCAGCATGTCCTTTTTCCGGTTTGTTGGAAAGCTTTTCGCGCTTATCTTCAAAACCTACTTGGATAGCTTCGTAGCCATCGCCTTCAACTGATTTCTTCTGAAGAACAACGTTGTTAGCTGCTTCGATAACAGTTACAGGGATAAGCTCACCGTTTTCAGCGAAAACTTGAGTCATACCGATTTTTCTTCCTAAGATTCCTTTGGTCATGAGTCACACCTCCTGTTAAATGATTGTTTATTTATTAAAGTTTAATTTCGATGTCAACACCAGATGGTAAATCCAAACGCATTAATGAATCAACTGTTTGTGGTGTTGGGTTTACGATATCGATTAAGCGTTTATGTGTACGCATTTCAAATTGCTCACGAGAATCTTTGTACTTATGCACCGCACGAAGGATCGTGTAAACAGATTTCTCAGTCGGCAATGGAATCGGACCTGATACCGCAGCACCTGAACGTTTAGCTGTTTCAACGATTTTCTCAGCAGATTGATCAAGAATTCTGTGATCATATGCTTTTAATCGAATTCGAATTTTTTGTTTTGCCATCATTTTCCCTCCTTTTCGCCTATTTAACTATAGACATTCTCCATGGAAATTTCCCACACATCCGCCATGGCAAAGCGGCCGGGTGTGTCAGCAACCTTCCACTTCATCGCAGTCAAAGACCAACATTGTCTATTATACTAAAAGCCCAGAGAATATGCAATACCAAGATTGAAATTCTTTGTGCCTCACACACTTTTACTATTATACATAGTTTGATGAGTGTTTTCAACCACTCAAATAGATTCCTAAAATCTTCTATATAATATAGAAGAAACTTTTCCGTTCCAATGGTTTTTGGGCAAAATAAAAAGCAGATGGTGATCAGCCATCTGCTTTTTTATCAAAAAGGTTTATTACGCTTGGATGTTAGCTACTACACCAGCGCCAACTGTACGTCCACCTTCACGGATTGAGAATTTAGTACCTTCTTCAATCGCGATTGGAGCGATAAGTTCAACAGTCATTTCGATGTTATCGCCAGGCATTACCATTTCAACGCCTTCTGGAAGTTGGATGATACCAGTTACGTCAGTTGTACGGAAGTAGAACTGAGGGCGGTAGTTAGAGAAGAATGGAGTATGACGTCCACCTTCTTCTTTAGAAAGAACGTAAACTTCTGATTTGAATTTTGTGTGTGGAGTGATTGTACCTGGCTTAGCAAGTACTTGTCCACGTTGTACATCGTCACGAGCAACCCCACGAAGAAGTGCACCGATGTTGTCTCCAGCTTCTGCATAGTCAAGAAGCTTACGGAACATTTCAACACCTGTTACAGTTGTTGATTTTGGCTCTTCAGTTAAACCGATGATGTCGATAGTGTCACCAACTTTAACTTGTCCACGCTCAACACGTCCTGTAGCAACTGTTCCACGACCAGTGATTGAGAATACATCCTCAACTGGCATCATGAATGGCTTTTCAGTGTCACGTTCTGGAGTTGGGATATACTCATCAACTGCGTTCATAAGTTCAACGATTTTTTCTTCCCACTCAGCTTCTCCTTCAAGAGCTTTAAGAGCAGAACCTTTGATTACAGGAATGTCGTCGCCTGGGAAATCGTACTCAGAAAGAAGGTCACGAACTTCCATTTCAACTAATTCAAGCAATTCTTCGTCGTCTACCATGTCACATTTGTTCATGAATACAACTAGGTAAGGAACACCAACTTGGCGAGATAGCAAGATGTGCTCACGAGTTTGTGGCATTGGGCCGTCAGCAGCAGAAACAACTAGGATTCCGCCGTCCATTTGTGCAGCACCAGTGATCATGTTTTTAACGTAGTCAGCATGTCCTGGGCAGTCAACGTGTGCATAGTGGCGAGTATCAGTTTCGTACTCAACGTGTGCAGTGGAGATTGTGATTCCACGCTCGCGCTCTTCTGGAGCAGCATCGATCATGTCGTATGCCATAGCTGCACCTTTACCGCTGCGCTTTGCAAGAACAGTAGTGATAGCTGCTGTCAAAGTAGTTTTACCATGGTCAACGTGACCAATTGTACCAATGTTCGCATGTGTTTTGGAACGATCGAATTTCTCTTTACCCATTTGGAAATCCTCCTTTAATTTTAAAAGAAATTATTTGTTATTTTAATATGGTTCAAAGAAGATGGTGCACCATCTTCTTATAAACCACGTTCTACACTAGTAGTTATACTTCATTAAAGGTGAGAAATCAATTACTCGCCTTTATTTTTTTTGATGATTTGTTCGCTGATTGATTTTGGTACTTCTTCGTAATGATCGAAGTGCATGGAGAATACTCCACGTCCTTGCGTATTAGAACGAAGGGAAGTTGCGTAACCAAACATTTCAGAAAGTGGAACGAATGATTTAACAACTTGTGCATTACCACGAGCTTCCATTCCTTCAACTCGTCCACGACGAGAAGTAACGTCACCCATGATATCTCCTAAATATTCTTCAGGGATAACAATCTCAACCTTCATGATAGGCTCAAGAATAACTGGGTTACATTTTGATACGGCATTTTTAAGCGCCATAGAAGCCGCAATTTTGTATGCCATCTCAGAGGAGTCAACATCATGGTAAGAACCATCAAACAAACGAGCTTTGATGTCGATTAGCGGGTAGCCCGCAAGTACACCGTTGTCAAGCGCATCTTCTAATCCGGATTGGATAGCAGGTACGTATTCACGAGGTACTACACCACCGACGATTCCGTTTTCGAATTCGAATCCTTTTCCTTCTTCGTTAGGAGAGAATTCGATCCAAACGTGACCGTATTGTCCGCGTCCACCGGATTGTCGAACGAATTTACCTTCGACTTGAGCAGAAGCACGGAAAGTTTCACGGTAGGAAACCTGAGGTGCACCAACATTTGCTTCAACTTTGAATTCACGCTTCATACGGTCAACGATGATATCAAGGTGAAGTTCACCCATACCAGCGATGATAACTTGTCCAGTTTCCTGGTCAGTGTGCGCACGGAACGTAGGATCCTCTTCTTGAAGCTTTTGTAAAGCTGTAGTCATTTTATCTTGGTCAGCTTTAGATTTTGGCTCAATTGCAACAGAGATAACCGGCTCAGGGAATTCCATTGATTCAAGAATAACAAGATTCTTTTCATCACATAGAGTGTCACCTGTAGTAGTGTCTTTAAGACCTACAGCAGCAGCGATATCACCTGCATACACTTGAGAGATCTCTTCACGGGAGTTAGCGTGCATTTGCAGGATACGACCTACGCGCTCACGTTTGCCCTTTGTAGAGTTTTGTACGTATGAACCGGAGTTTAATGTACCGGAATATACACGGAAGAACGTCAACTTACCAACATAAGGGTCAGTCATTACTTTAAACGCAAGAGCTGAGAATGGCTCTTCATCGCTTGAAGGACGAGTAACCTCTTCATCAGAGTTTGGAACAGTTCCTTTGATTGCTGGAACATCCAATGGAGATGGAAGATAGTCGATTACTGTATCCAACATAAGCTGAACACCTTTGTTTTTGAAGGCAGATCCACAGATTACAGGATAGAATTCAACGTTAACAGTACCTTTACGGATAGCTGCTTTTAACTCATCAGTAGAGATTTCTTCTCCACCAAGGTATTTTTCCATTAATTCTTCATCAAGTTCTGCAACTGCTTCGATAAGTTTTTCACGCCATTCTTCTGCAAGCTCTTGGTGAGATTCAGGAATGTCGCGAACTTCGATTTCAGTACCTAGGTCGTTGCCATAGAATACTGCTCTCATTTCGACTAAGTCGATGATCGCTTCAAACTCATCTTCAGCTCCGATAGGAATCTGAATTGGATGAGCGTTAGCTTGAAGACGGTCATGAAGAGTTTTTACAGAGTACAAGAAGTCTGCACCGATTTTGTCCATTTTGTTGACGAAAACGACACGTGGTACTCCGTAAGTTGTAGCTTGGCGCCAAACAGTTTCTGTTTGAGGCTCAACACCAGATTGAGCATCAAGTACAGCAACTGCACCGTCAAGTACACGAAGAGAACGTTCAACTTCTACTGTGAAGTCTACGTGTCCCGGAGTATCGATGATGTTTACGCGGTGACCCTTCCAAGATGCAGTAGTTGCAGCGGAAGTGATTGTGATACCGCGCTCTTGCTCCTGTTCCATCCAGTCCATTTGGGAAGCACCTTCGTGTGTTTCACCAATCTTATGGATACGTCCAGTGTAGTAAAGAACACGTTCAGTAGTTGTTGTTTTACCAGCATCGATGTGAGCCATGATACCGATATTACGAGTGTTATCTAAGGAGAACTCTCTTGCCATGCTGTTATTTCTCCTTCCTATATGAATAATTTTTTAGGTTTAAAGATCAAATTACCAGCGGTAGTGAGCAAACGCTTTGTTTGCTTCCGCCATTTTGTGTGTATCTTCACGTTTCTTGACTGCTGCACCAGTGTTGTTTGCTGCATCAAGAATTTCGTTAGCTAAACGCTCTTCCATGGTTTTTTCACCGCGAAGACGAGCGTAGTTTACTAACCAGCGAAGACCAAGAGTCGTACGGCGCTCAGGGCGAACCTCAACTGGTACTTGGTAGTTTGCACCACCAACACGACGAGCTCTTACTTCCAATACTGGCATGATGTTTTTCAAAGCTTGATCGAATACTTCCATTGCATCTTTACCTGTGCGATCTTTGATGATATCAAAAGATGAATAAAGAATTTTTTGAGAAGTACCTTTCTTGCCATCAACCATCATTTTATTGATTAAGCGAGTCACTAGTTTAGAATTGTAAAGCGGATCTGGCAATACATCTCTTTTAGAAACAGGACCTTTACGTGGCATGTGTATTTCCTCCTTTCAGCAAAAGCTTACTTTCTTCATTGAATTATTTTTTAGCTGGTTTAGGGCGCTTAGTACCGTATTTAGAACGGCCTTGTCTGCGGCTGTCAACGCCTGCAGTATCCAAAGCACCACGAACGATGTGATAACGCACCCCTGGTAAATCCTTTACACGTCCGCCGCGGATAAGTACGACGCTGTGCTCTTGCAAGTTATGGCCAATACCAGGAATATAAGCAGTTACCTCGATACCGTTAGTCAAACGAACACGAGCATATTTACGCAATGCGGAGTTCGGTTTCTTTGGTGTCATTGTACCAACACGAGTACATACTCCGCGTTTTTGTGGAGATGATACGTTTGTGTTAGCTTTTTTGAAGCTGTTATAACCTTTGTTAAGTGCTGGAGATTTAGATTTAGTCGATTTTGATTGACGTGGTTTACGCACTAATTGGTTAATAGTTGGCATGTGTATTTCCTCCCTTCAAGTTTGTTTAAGCCCACACATCCAGGTGGTTCATTTTTAAGCAAAAACAAAGTCTTTGCAGTTCACCAGTGCTGCAAAAACATGTTAATAAAATAGTGCGACAGCTGCTGCTCCGACATCAATACCGCATGTTCTTCCAAGCTTTCGCATAGAATCTACATGAGTAATTGTGACATTCATGTTCTCAGCCGTTTCAATTACCTTCGCCGTCAACATTGGATCGGCATCATCGGCAACGATGACTTCATTGACATTTCTATCTTTTAGAGCTTTAACTGTCTGTTTAGTTCCTGCTATAAAACTTTTAGCCTGCGATACTTTTTCATAAGACATTTGCATATCCTCCAAAGCAGCTGGATAAAGAATAAGAGCAACCTTGAATATATTATCATCTACCTATTTTAATGTCAACAGGATATTTGATAATTTTCAAAAATGGAGCCGGACGCAAAAGGAAGAGTTGCTATCCTTTTGCGCCGGCCTATTTTTATTATTCTACCGTCACTGGTTCTTCAGAACCGATCAGGTCGGCTTCAGCCTTGCGGTAGCGCTGCATGCCTGTTCCTGCCGGCACCAATTTACCGATGATGACATTCTCTTTCAAGCCGAGAAGCTCGTCGCGTTTTCCTTTGATTGCTGCATCTGTAAGGACACGAGTTGTTTCCTGGAACGATGCTGCAGACAAGAAGGAATCCGTTTCAAGTGATGCTTTTGTAATACCGAGCAAGACTGGACGTCCTGTTGCAGGCACTCCGCCTTCAAGGATTGCTTTTTCGTTGGCATCCGTGAATTGATGGATATCAAGAAGAGATCCAGGAAGAACTTCTGTATCGCCGGCATCGATGACACGTACTTTGCGAAGCATTTGGCGAACCATTACTTCAACGTGCTTATCACCGATTTCAACACCCTGCATACGGTAAACTTTTTGTACTTCGCGAAGCAGGTATTCCTGCACCGCATTGACATCACGAACTTTAAGCAATTCTTTCGGATCGATGGACCCTTCAGTCATTACTTGGCCGCGGTCAACTTTATCATTTACAGCAACTTTCAAGCGTGCTGTATATGGCGCGTTATAAGAGCGCGTTTCGACTTCACCCTGGACAACGATTTCCTGCTGGCGGTCGCGGCCTTCGTTGATGGCTGTGACAACACCGGTGATTTCGGAAATGATTGCTTGCCCTTTAGGATTACGAGCCTCAAACAACTCTTGGATACGAGGAAGACCTTGTGTGATATCGTCCCCTGCAACCCCACCTGTATGGAATGTACGCATTGTAAGCTGTGTACCTGGTTCACCGATTGATTGGGCAGCGATAATACCGACCGCTTCTCCCACTTCAACCTGCTGGCCAGTAGCCAAGTTGCGGCCGTAGCACTTCTTACATACGCCGTGGCGTGTGTTGCAAGTGAAGGCAGAACGGATGGAAACAGATTCCACACCTGCACTTACGATGGCTTTCGCCAGATCTTCGTCGATCAATTCGTTTTCATTTACCATCACATCGCCAGTTTCAGGGTTTTTGATGGCTTTTCTTGCATAACGGCCAATCAGGCGCTCTTCCAATGGCTCGATGATTTCTGTGCCTTCTTTGATGGAGCTGATATGAAGGCCGCGGTCTGTTCCGCAGTCATCTTCACGGACGATAACATCCTGTGCAACATCAACAAGACGGCGTGTAAGATATCCTGAGTCAGCTGTTTTCAAGGCTGTATCCGCAAGACCTTTACGCGCACCGTGCGTCGAGATGAAGTACTCGAGTACTGTCAGACCTTCACGGAATGAAGATTTGATCGGCAACTCGATGATGCGTCCGGCCGGGTTGGCCATCAATCCGCGCATACCAGCCAACTGTGTAAAGTTAGATGCGTTACCACGGGCACCAGAGTCACTCATCATGAAGATCGGGTTGCGTTTGTCAAGGGAAGCCATCAGCTTGCCTTGGATTGTATCTTTCGCACCACTCCAGATGGAGATGACGCGGTCATAGCGTTCTTCTTCCGTGATAAGACCACGGCGGAACTGCTTCAATACATTGTCTACCTTCGTTTGAGCTTCTTTTAGAATTTCTTCTTTTTCAGCCAATACGACGATATCTGCTACACCGACAGTGATGCCGGCTTTAGTAGAGTATTTGAATCCAAGGTTTTTCATGCGGTCAAGCATCTTAGACGTTTCAGTGATTTTGAATCGCTTGAATACTTCCGCGATGATGTTTCCAAGGATTTTCTTCTTGAATGGATCAATGCCAGGCTGCTTTTGGATATGTTCCTTGACATTTGTTGTCGGATCTACAAAATACTTCTCTGGAGTGCGAACTTCCAGATTCGTTTGTGTAGGTTCGTTGATGTATGGGAACGAATCAGGCAGGATCTCGTTGAATACGAGTTTTCCGACTGTCGTGATCAAAAGCATTTTCCTTTGTTCGTCAGTGAATGTTTGATTCACTATTGAACTGGCATGAACGGCGATTCTAGTGTGCAGATGCACATATCCATTTTGATAGGCAATCAAGGCTTCGTTCGTATCCTTGAAGATACTGCCTTCACCGACAGCCCCTTCTCTTTCCATCGTCAAGTAATAGTTTCCTAATACCATGTCCTGGGAAGGAGTAACAACCGGCTTGCCATCTTTTGGATTCAAGATATTTTGAGCTGCAAGCATCAACAATCTTGCTTCTGCTTGAGCTTCAGATGATAAAGGTACATGGACGGCCATTTGGTCACCATCAAAGTCAGCATTGTATGCAGTACATACTAGCGGATGAAGACGGATTGCGCGTCCTTCGACCAATGTTGGTTCGAACGCCTGGATTCCAAGTCTGTGAAGAGTTGGAGCACGGTTCAAGAGAACTGGATGCTCTTTAATGACCGATTCGAGGACATCCCATACTTCAGGCTGAACCCGTTCGATTTTTCTTTTCGCACTCTTGATGTTATGCGCCAAGCCTTTTTCGACAAGCTCTTTCATGACGAATGGCTTGAACAATTCAAGAGCCATTTCTTTCGGAAGTCCGCATTGGTACATTTTCAAGTTAGGACCAACGACGATTACAGAACGGCCGGAGTAGTCAACACGTTTACCAAGCAAGTTTTGACGGAAGCGCCCTTGCTTCCCTTTCAGCATATGGGAAAGGGATTTTAATGGACGGTTGCCCGGGCCTGTAACTGGACGGCCGCGGCGTCCGTTATCGATCAACGCATCTACAGCCTCTTGAAGCATACGCTTCTCGTTTTGAACGATGATGCTTGGAGCACCAAGGTCCAATAGACGCTTAAGACGGTTGTTGCGGTTGATGACACGGCGGTAAAGATCATTCAAATCAGATGTCGCAAAACGTCCTCCATCCAACTGAACCATCGGACGAAGTTCAGGAGGGATGACAGGAAGCACATCGAGAATCATCCAATCCGGATCATTTCCGGAGTTTCGGAATGCTTCAAGTACTTCAAGGCGTTTGATTGCACGTGTACGGCGTTGGCCTTGTGCAGTTTTAAGATCTTCTTTCAGATAATCGACTTCTTTGTCCAAATCGATATCTTGAAGAAGTTTTTTGATCGCTTCAGCACCCATTGCAGCTTGGAATTTGTTTCCGTACTTTTCACGGTATGCACGATATTCCTTTTCGGAAAGAAGCTGTTTCTTTTCTAAGGCTGTATCAGCCGGTTCTGTTACAACATAGGAAGCGAAGTAAATGACTTCTTCCAAAGCACGCGGGGACATATCAAGGACAAGGCCCATGCGGCTAGGGATACCTTTGAAGTACCAGATGTGGGAAACAGGTGCAGCAAGTTCGATGTGGCCCATGCGCTCACGGCGAACTTTCGCCCTTGTTACTTCTACCCCGCATCGATCACAGACGACGCCTTTATAGCGTACGCGTTTGTACTTTCCGCAATGGCATTCCCAGTCCTTTGTAGGACCGAAAATGCGCTCGCAGAACAAACCGTCTTTTTCAGGTTTTAAAGTACGATAGTTGATAGTTTCTGGTTTTTTGACTTCCCCGAATGACCATGATCTGATTTTATCAGGTGAAGCTAAACCGATTTTCATATACTCAAAATTATTAACGTCTAGCAAGGGGCCTACCTCCCTTTTAATCTACAGGTTCTACCCTTATTGCTTCACAAGAGATTATTCCTTACTGCCAACAATTTCTGATTCTTCTTCTCTGGAATCAGGCGCGATGTTAAGAGTATCAGCTTGCTGCTGTTCTTCTTCATCTTCCAAATCGCGCATTTCTATTTCTTCTTCATCGCCGGAAAGGATTTTAACATCCATGCCCAAACTTTGAAGTTCTTTGATCAATACTTTGAATGATTCCGGAACACCAGGTTCTGGAACATTTTCGCCTTTGACGATGGCTTCGTATGTTTTCACACGGCCCACAACGTCATCGGATTTAACTGTAAGAAT
This sequence comes from Falsibacillus pallidus, assembly GCF_050990905.1. Lineage (GTDB taxonomy): Bacteria > Bacillota > Bacilli > Bacillales > DSM-25281 > Falsibacillus > Falsibacillus pallidus_A. Next base: position 135,671 of record NZ_CP158866.1, on the reverse strand, counting down.
TTCTTGAAGCGTATAAGCTGCGCCATATGCTTCAAGTGCCCAAACCTCCATCTCACCGAAACGCTGACCACCGAATTGAGCTTTACCGCCCAATGGCTGCTGCGTAACTAGAGAGTATGGTCCAGTAGAACGTGCATGGAGCTTATCGTCGACCATGTGAGCAAGTTTGATCATATACATGATACCTACAGATACACGGTTATCGAACGGCTCGCCTGTTCTTCCATCGTAAAGGATGGTTTTTGCATCGCGTGCCATGCCGGCTTCTTCAATGGTAGACCAGACATCTTCCTCGCGCGCACCGTCAAATACTGGAGATGCGACATGGATTCCCAACGTTCTGGCAGCCATACCAAGGTGAAGCTCAAGCACCTGTCCGATATTCATACGAGATGGAACCCCTAGTGGGTTAAGCATGATGTCGATTGGTGTGCCGTCCGGCAAGTACGGCATATCTTCTTCTGGAAGGATCCTTGAGATAACCCCTTTGTTACCATGTCGTCCGGCCATCTTATCTCCTTCAGAAATCTTACGCTTCTGAACGATATAGACACGGACAAGCTGGTTGACGCCTGGAGGAAGCTCATCTCCGTCTTCACGGTTGAAAACTTTAACATCAAGGATGATTCCTTCACCGCCGTGAGGTACACGTAGTGAAGTATCACGTACTTCACGTGCTTTCTCACCAAAGATTGCGTGCAATAGACGTTCTTCAGCTGTCAATTCAGTTACGCCTTTAGGTGTTACTTTACCAACAAGCAGGTCTCCGTCTTTTACTTCCGCACCGACCCGGATGATTCCGCGTTCGTCAAGGTTGCGCAATGCATCTTCCCCGACGTTAGGAATATCGCGAGTGATTTCTTCAGGTCCCAGTTTGGTATCGCGTGATTCTGACTCGTATTCTTCAATGTGGATGGATGTGTAGACATCATCTTTCACAAGACGTTCGCTCATGATGATGGCATCTTCATAGTTGTATCCATCCCATGTCATGAATCCGACCATAACGTTGCGGCCAAGAGCCAATTCACCTTTTTCCATTGATGGACCGTCAGCAAGGATTTCACCTTTTGTCACACGGTTTCCTACAGCAACGATTGGACGCTGGTTGTAGCAAGTACCCTGATTGGAACGGATGAATTTTTGCATACGGTATTTATCAAGATCGCCTTTTACTTCCTGGCCATCTACTTCTTTGATGCGGCGAACCCATACTTCACGGGATTCAACATGTTCAACGATTCCTTCGTGTTTGCAGATTACTGCAGCACCGGAGTCTTTTGCAGATACATATTCCATACCTGTACCGACGATAGGTGATTCAGGCTGCATGAGAGGTACAGCTTGGCGCTGCATGTTCGCTCCCATCAATGCACGGTTGGAGTCATCATTTTCTAAGAACGGGATACATGCAGTCGCAGCAGATACTACCTGCTTAGGAGATACATCCATGTAGTCGATGCGCTCTCTCTTGATGACTGTGTTTTCCCCTCTGAAACGAGCGATTACTTCTTCATCAAGGAATTCCCCGTTGTCGCCCAAACGAGCATTCGCCTGTGCCACAACATAGTTATCTTCCTCATCTGCAGTCAAGTAATCAATATGGTTAGTCACGTCTCCTGTTTCAGGATCGACGCGGCGATATGGTGTTTCAATAAATCCGAAGCGGTTGACTTTCGCAAAAGATGAAAGCGAGTTGATCAATCCGATGTTCGGACCCTCTGGAGTTTCGATCGGACACATGCGGCCATAATGGGAGTAATGGACGTCACGTACTTCGAATCCGGCACGCTCACGTGTCAAACCACCTGGTCCCAATGCAGATAGACGGCGTTTATGCGTCAATTCAGCAAGCGGATTGGTTTGATCCATGAACTGCGACAACTGGGAACTTCCGAAGAATTCTTTGATTGACGCAATCACAGGTCTGATGTTGATCAGCTGCTGAGGCGTGATTGTGTTTGTATCCTGAATGGACATCCTTTCGCGTACCACACGCTCCATACGGGATAAACCGATACGGAACTGATTCTGAAGCAATTCACCGACAGAACGAAGACGTCTGTTTCCTAGATGATCGATATCATCTGTATCCCCTACTTCATGAAGCAAGTTGAAGAAGTAGCTGATAGAAGAAATGATATCTGCAGGAGTGATGTTTTTGATTGCTTCTTCTACAAAAGCGTTGGCAATGACGTTGATGTCCTTTTCGCCTTCCTCATTTGGAGCGAAAATTTTAATAGATTGCAGGACAATATCCTCTTCTACCACTCCACCGTTTTGGCGGAAAGTCTTAAATCCAACTCCGCTTTCAAGCTGAGGAAGGATTTTATCCAGGGTGCGGCGGTCAAGAAGAGTTCCTTTTTCTGCAATGATTTCGCCTGTTTCAGGATCTGCCAATGTTTCAGCCAGTTTCTGATTGAACAGACGATTTTTGATATGAAGCTTTTTATTGATTTTATAGCGACCAACATTCGCTAGATCGTAGCGTTTTGGATCGAAAAAGCGGGAAACCAAAAGGCTTTTCGCATTTTCAACTGTAGGCGGTTCGCCCGGGCGTAAACGCTCATAGATTTCGAGAAGCGCTTTTTCAGTGCTTTCCGTATTGTCTTTTTCCAGCGTGTTGCGAATATATTCATTATCACCAATTAAATCGATGATTTCCTGGTCGGAGCCGAATCCAAGTGCACGCAATAGAACCGTTACCGGCAATTTGCGCGTGCGGTCGATGCGTACGTATACGACATCCTTCGCATCTGTTTCGTACTCAAGCCAGGCACCGCGGTTCGGAATAACAGTCGCAGTGAATCCTTTTTTACCGTTCTTATCCAATTTACCGCTGTAATACACACTCGGAGAACGAACGAGCTGTGATACAATTACGCGTTCTGCCCCATTGATGACGAAAGTACCTGTTTCAGTCATCAGCGGGAAGTCACCCATAAATACATCTTGATCTTTTACTTCACCTGTTTCTTTGTTAACCAAACGTACCTTCACTCGAAGAGGCGCGGAGAATGTAACATCTCTTTCCTTTGATTCTTCAACTGAATACTTTGGCTCTCCAAGGGAATAGTCGATGAATTCCAAGGAAAGGTTCCCTGTGAAATCTTCGATAGGAGAAATGTCGTGGAACATTTCTTTTAATCCCTCATCTAGAAACCATTGATAGGAAGATGTTTGGATTTCAATAAGGTTTGGAAGCTCCAAAACCTCACTGATACGCGCAAAACTTCTGCGTTGGCGGTGTCGTCCATACTGAACAAGTTGACCTGTCAACTGATTCACCCCTCAAATCAAGCGTTTTGATTGCGTCTATAATGCCTATTGACAAGGAAAAGCCCTTCCTCAACAGACAAAAAGAAAAAGGGTTTTTTATTAAAAACCACATTTTCACATGACGAGCTATTATTTTATAATACTTTCCAATCTATCCAAATTTTATACAATCTATGTATGAAATAGATAGAATTCCGGAAAATAATATATTGGCATTTTATAATGCTAACATAGCCTAAATTAGCAGTCAATATTTTTTTGCTCTAATGATAAAATAACCCTTGCTTTTTTCAACAATATCTACTTCGGCAAATAATTCTTCTAATTTCGCCTTTGCGCTAGGCGCCCCCTGCTTCTTTTGGATGACTACCCAAATCTCGCCGTTGTCGGCCAAAACCTTATGGCTCTGCTCAAAAATATCATGCACCACTGTTTTTCCGGCACGGATAGGGGGATTGGTGATGACTGCAGCGAACCCTGATTCCTTCACGCCCATTAGACGATCACTTTCATAGATCCGAACATTCTCAACGTGATTCGCTTTCGCATTTTCCCCCGCAAGAGAGAGTGCACGCTGGTTTACATCTATCATATGAACTGTCCGCCCCGGCTCATGCTTAGCTATACTCAGTCCGATGGGACCGTATCCGCAGCCGACATCAAGGATAGGACCTTTCGTATCAGGTGTTTCAAACGTTTCTATCAAAAGCCTTGAACCAAAGTCCACTTCGCTTTTCGAAAAGACTCCGGTATCGGTTTTAAAGCGAAACGTGTGATTTTTCAACCGAAACTCCCAATACTGAGGTTCACTTTTTACTTCAGGTGTTCGGGAATAATAATGATTTGACATTCAAATCACCTCCTAAAGGAGACTGTCAGCAGAGAAAAGTTGAGGATTTATTTTAAAGAAGAAAAAAGCCCGCTTAGCAAGCGAGCTTTTCATTTACAAGAAGATTACTTAACTTCAACAACGGCTCCAACTTCTTCAAGCTTGCCTTTAAGTTCTTCAGCTTCTTCTTTAGCGATGCCTTCTTTAAGAGCTTTAGGAGTGTTATCAACAAGTTCTTTCGCTTCTTTAAGACCAAGGCCTGTGATTTCGCGAACAACTTTGATAACTTTGATTTTTTGTGCACCAGCGTCAGTTAGTACAACATCAAATTCAGTTTTTTCAGCTGCAGCGTCTCCACCAGCAGCTCCACCCATCATTGCTACAGGAGCAGCAGCAGTTACACCAAATTCTTCTTCAATAGCTTTTACAAGATCGTTAAGATCAAGAACTGTCATTTCTTTGATCGCTTCGATGATTTGTTCTTTAGTCATGATATATTTCCTCCTTAATTTTTACATTAATAGTATTGTTTTTTGCCTGTATTCAGGCGAACGCTGTATTAAGCGCCTTGTTCTTCTTTTTGTTCTGCCACTGCTTTAGCAGCAAGGGCAAAGTTGCGCATAGGTGCTTGAAGTACGCTAAGCAACATAGAAAGCAAGCCTTCGCGAGATGGTAGTTCTGCAAGTGCTTTGATTTCTTCAACAGTTGCAATGTTTCCTTCGATAACACCAGCTTTGATTTCCAAAGCTTCATGCTTTTTAGCAAAGTCGTTAAGAACTTTCGCAGGAGCTACGACATCTTCAGTACTGAACGCGATTGCGTTAGGACCTGTAAGAGCGTCATTCAACCCACTAAGTTCTGCTGCTTCAGCCGCACGGCGAGTCATCGTGTTTTTGTACACTTTGAACTCGATTCCAGCTTCACGAAGCTGCTTACGAAGTTCTGTCACCTCTGCAACGCTCAATCCACGGTAGTCAACTACGATAGTAGACACACTGGATTTGAATTTCTCAGAGATTTCGTTTACTAGTTGTTTCTTTTGTTCTAAAACGCTGCTCATCCTTACACCTCCTGTAGATTTGTCAGCAGCTGCAGCAAATGCCGCAGTTGCTTCTACTTACTAGATGAACATTCATACCGACAATAATAAAGCCTCCATATCCGAAAGTAGACATGGAGGCGCAATATCGAATAGCTGATGCTAAACGTTATATATATCGCGATTACCTCGGCAGGATATTAAGCTTTAAAAAGCTCCTGCTGTCTACGGTATAAATGTTTTCTATTTATACAACAAAACACATTTTACTAGATGTATTTTGTAAAGTCAACTCTTTTTTTACTTCGCTGCGAAAGAAGAAGGATCAACTTTTACGCCAGGGCCCATTGTAGTAGTTACAGTGATGTTTTTCATGTAAGTACCTTTAGCCGCAGATGGCTTAGCTTTAAGCATAGTATCGAAGATTGTTGTGAAGTTTTCAACCAGCTTGTTGTCTTCGAAAGACACTTTACCGATTGGAACATGAACGTTACCGGATTTATCAACACGGTATTCTACTTTACCAGCTTTGATTTCGTTGACAGCTTTTTCTACGTCGAAAGTAACTGTGCCAGTTTTAGGGTTTGGCATTAAACCTTTTGGTCCCAATACGCGACCGATTTTACCAACTTCGCCCATCATGTCAGGAGTCGCAACGATTACGTCGAACTCGAACCAACCTTGTTGGATCTTAGTGATGTAATCAGAATCACCTACGTAGTCAGCTCCAGCAGCTTCTGCTTCTTTCGCTTTTTCACCTTTAGCAAATACCAATACGCGTTGTGTTTTACCAGTTCCGTTCGGAAGAACGACTGCACCACGGATTTGCTGGTCAGCTTTCTTAGGATCTACGCCAAGACGGAATGCAACTTCTACAGATGCATCGAACTTAGTGAAGTTAACTTTTTTCGCCAACTCGATAGCTTCTTCAACAGAATAAGCTTTTGTACGGTCTACTAATTTTACAGCTTCAAGATATTTTTTACCTTTTTTCGCCATGATAAACTTCCTCCTTGATTGTGGTTTTAGCGGAATGACCTCCCACGAATAAAGGTTGCGGGTGAACAGCTTTCAACCTCGCAACCTTGTCCAACTGAAACAATTCATTTACATGGATTAGTCTTCGATGACGATACCCATGCTGCGTGCAGTACCTTCGACCATGCGCATTGCTGATTCAACACTTGCAGCATTTAGGTCAGGCATTTTCGTTTCAGCAATCTCACGTACCTTGTCACGTTTGACTGTTGCAACCTTTTTACGGTTAGGTTCTCCAGAACCTGACTCGATGCCAGCCGCTTTCTTCAATAGAACAGCTGCAGGCGGAGTCTTCGTAATGAATGTAAATGAACGGTCTTCAAATACCGTGATTTCAACTGGAATGATTAAGCCAGCTTGATCTGCTGTACGAGCGTTGAATTCTTTACAGAATCCCATGATGTTAACACCAGCTTGACCCAATGCAGGTCCAACAGGTGGTGCAGGGTTCGCTTTACCAGCAGGAATTTGCAATTTAACAAGTTTAATTACTTTTTTAGCCACGAGACACACCTCCTTAAGTCCGTGATGTGGTAATAGGGCTCTGGCCCTCCCACTCATATAGATGTCTTTATGATTATAAAGTACTTCAACATATGTTCAGTCTCTCAGATTGAGACATACTGACCTTTGAAATATTATCATTTATCCAGAAATATTTCAAGTTGTTTTCCATTATAATTTATCAACTTGTATAAAATCAAGCTCAACCGGCGTTTCCCGGCCAAACATATTGACCATGACTTTGACTTTTCCTTTGTCGCGGTCGATCTCTTCGACAGTACCCGTGAAGTTCGCGAATGGCCCTTCTTTGACCGATACAGTTTCGCCCAATGTGTAGGAAACATCCACTCGCTTTTCTTCCATTCCCATATGTTTAAGGATTGTCGTCACTTCTTCAGGAAGAAGCGGAGTCGGCTTCGATCCAGAACCGGCAGAGCCAACAAATCCTGTAACACCAGGCGTGTTCCGTACAACATACCATGAGTCATCAGTCATGATGATCTCAACAAGCACGTAGCCAGGGAATACTTTCCTTTTTACCACTTTTTTCTTGCCGTTCTTGATATCAGTTTCTTCCTCTTCAGGTACGATCACCCGGAAAATCTTATCTTGCATCCCCATCGTTTCGACACGCTTCTCCAGGTTCGCTTTAACCTTATTTTCGTAGCCTGAATACGTATGGACAACATACCAATTCTTTTCCATTCTGCAGGACTATGCGTCCTTCCCTCCCTAAAAAAATATAGTCAGCGGATTCCGCTGCTTTTTTCAAACCAAATTAAAAAACCCGCAGGACGGGTTTTTGAAAGAAAAATTCTTAACTACCCCCATTATACCATGGGGGAATAGAAGTTATTCAAAGTAACCTTAAAAATTTCTTCTCTACTATGATACTATTCTAAAATGAGTCGGACAAGCTTAGAAATTCCTAAATCTACAACAGCAAAGAATAAAGTAAGAAAAATGACAGTTGCAAACACTGTGACCGTATAGCCTGTTAGTTCTTTTCTTTTTGGCCAGCTGACCTTTCTCATTTCGGATGTAACATTGCGGAAGAATTGCGTTATGCTAGACATTTGTGTGACCTCCAACTCGTAAAATCGGCGATTTATCTCAAAGGGACCTACTTTGTTTCCTTATGGATGGTGTGGTCATTGCAGGTTTTGCAAAACTTCCTCAATTCCAACCTATCTCCGCTTGGAGCTTTATGATTAGTAGAATAGTTGCGGGAACTGCAAACAGAACATGCTAATACGACCTTTTTACTCATAATTACCACCTAATTCACTGCATCTTTTCATCCATAAAAAAATAACATGCAATAGAGAGTGTGTCAATACGAACCCCATTTTTTTACAGACTGAATTCCCTTACTTCTAAATACCGTTCTAATTTTCTTTTCACCCTCTGAAGGGCGTTGTCAATAGACTTCACATGGCGATTGAGTTCTTCAGAAATTTCCTGGTAGGACTGCCCGTCCAGATAAAGGGCAAGAACCTTTCTTTCAAGGTCGCTGAGCAGTTCAGTCATTTTATCCTCAATATTGTCGAATTCTTCGCGGTTAATGATCAATTCTTCAGGATTCATGACCTTCGTCCCCGAAATGACATCCATAAGGGTCCTGTCAGACTCTTCATCATAGATGGGCTTATCGAGGGAAACGTAGGAATTCAGCGGGATATGCTTTTGCCTGGTGGCTGTCTTGATAGCTGTGATGATCTGCCTTGTGATGCATAATTCTGCAAAGGCTTTAAAAGAGGTAAGCTTGTCCTCTTTATAGTCGCGGATCGCTTTATACAAGCCGATCATGCCTTCTTGCACGATGTCTTCTTTATCCGCTCCTATCAAGAAATACGACCTGGCTTTTGCTCTCACAAAATTCCGATATTTTTGAATAAGGAAATCCAAGGCTTCACTTTCGCCTTGGTGGACCAAATCGACTAGGTGTTCATCTTCAAGCTGCTCGTAATCTTCAATAATTCCTATTCCTTTGTTTGAGCTCACACAAGTCCCCCCTTGACCGCGCAAAAACAATAGATAGAAATATTATACAGCACGGTTTTTCAAGGCGTCAACCGCTCATCCCTGTCCCCGGCGCCATTTTTCGAAAATTTCCGCAACTTCTTTAGAGAGCGGAATCTTGGATGAAGGCCGTACCTGCTGGTCTTTTTCCAGCTTTTTCTCAATCTTCCGGTCGATTGCATTTATTTCGTTCAACAATTCTCGCGCCGATTTCCTCAGGGCCCCCTGGCCGAAAATTGCCCACTGTTCTGTATAATCCGAAGTGGCCACATGAATCTGGGTTTTAATGTTGTTCATTTCGATCGCCATTTTTTCAATCCGTTCATCGGCTGTCTCGTGTTCCCGCGTAAAAAGGACATCGATGCGGTAATTTCGATACTTCCTTTCGATTCCTTTGACATAGTAAGCATCAAATACAACGATTACTTTATACCCGGTATATCCTTGGTAATCGGCTAATCGTTCAATCAGCCGATCCCGCGCAGCAGATAAGTCCTTCTTTTTCAGCTCCCTTAGTTCCGGCCAGGCTCCAATGATGTTATAGCCATCGACAAGGAGAATATCCATCGGCTATTCTCCCAATGGATTTCTTTTGCGGTAAACCTCATACATTAATAGACTGGCGGCTACAGAAGCATTGAGGGAAGTGACTTTTCCTGCCATCGGCAAATGAATCAGAAAATCGCACTTTTCCTTGATAAGCCTCCCCATTCCTTTTCCTTCACTGCCTATTACTAATGCAAGAGGAATCGCTCCATCCATGCTGCGGTAATCCCCGCTGCCCTTGGCATCCGTCCCGAAGATCCACACGCCGCGTTCCTTTAATTCTTCTATTGTCCGCGCAAGGTTAGTGACCCTTGCAACCGGAATATATTCAATGGCCCCTGTCGAAGCTTTGGCAACCGAAGCGGTCAATCCAACCGCCCGTCTTTTTGGGATGATGATCCCGTGGGCACCTACAGCATCTGCCGTCCTCATGATCGAACCAAGATTATGGGGATCCTCCAATTCATCCAATATCATGAAAAATGGAGCTTCTCCCCTCTTCTCTGCCAATGCAAATAAATCATCCACCTCTGCATAGGCATAGGCTGCAACCTGAGCAACCACCCCTTGGTGATTTCCCTCGACCATTTGATCGATTTTTTTCTTCGGTACAAATTGGACAAATACTTTCATTTCTTTGGCCATGCCGATGATCTGCTGCATCTGTCCTTTTTGAGATCCTTCTGCTATCCATATCTTATTGATATCCCGCTCTGATTTAAGCGCCTCAATGACGGGATTCTTCCCGATGATATACTCCTGGCTCATGCTTGTCCTCCTTTCAATTTTTCCGTTTCTCCTTCGAGGATCATGTGGATGATTTCTTCCATCCGCACTGTGTTCCCCGTTAGGTATAAGTATCCGATCAGACTTTCAAATGCCGTGCTGTACCGGTATGTCTGAACATCCGTATTTTTGGGTATGCTGCCCGACTTCGCGTTCCTTCCGCGTCGAATGACACCTTGTTCTTCTTCAGTGAAAAAATCCGCTTGGAAGAAATCGTGGAGGAACTTCGCCTGCGCTTTTGCTGAAACGAACTTTGTCGCTTCTTTATGGAGCTGGTGCGGCTTCACTTGTCCTTTTTCAAGGAGATGGCGCCGTATATATACTTCATATACGGCATCTCCCATATAGGCAAGGGCAAGGCTGTTCAACTGCTTGGGCACTATGCTGCTTTTCTCATTGCCTTGCATACTATCCATATCAGCCTCGTCTCCATCTTGGACCTTGAGGCGTATCCTCAAGAATGATATTCAGATCCTTCAACTGGTCTCGGATTTGATCCGCCAGTTGGAAATCGCGGTCTTTCCGAGCTTGGATCCTCTTTTGGATCAAAGCGTCAATTTCTTCATCCAGAAGCTCTTCCTTCTGCTCCATTTTCAATCCAAGGACAGCACCTAAATCTTCAAATACTGAAAGGAAACGATCGATGACCGCTTCAGATGTACTGTTTTCCATCAAGTAATAGTTCGCTTGTTTAGACAGCTCGAACAATACAGAAATCCCGTTTGCTGTATTGAAATCGTCGTCCATCTCTTTTTCGAACTGACTGCGTGCAGATTCGATTCTTTCAAGCCATTCTTGCTGGTTTTCATCCAGATTGGTGCTGGACCCTTTGCGGTGCATCAGGTTTTGATAAGAAGTCTTCAGGCGGTCCAGTGCTGATTTCGCATTCTCCAACAGCTCTTCGCTGTAATTGATCGGGTGGCGGTAATGCACGGACAGCATGAAGAATCTGAGCACTTCCGGATCATGATGCTTAATGATATCATGCACCAGGACAAAATTCCCGAGGGATTTAGACATTTTCTCGTTATCGATATTAATATAGCCATTATGCATCCAGTAGCGGGCAAAAGTCTTCCCGGTAAGTGCTTCCGACTGGGCGATTTCGTTTTCGTGGTGAGGGAACGTCAAATCCTGTCCTCCTGCATGGATATCGATCGTGTCGCCCAAATATTTACGGGCCATGGCAGAGCATTCGATATGCCAGCCAGGACGTCCTTGCCCCCAAGGGCTATCCCATGAAATCTCGCCATCTTTTGCGGCTTTCCAAAGGGCGAAATCAAGGGCATCTTCCTTCTTTTCCCCCACTTCGATCCTTGAACCCAGCTTAAGGTCATCGATGGATTGATGGGAAAGCTTCCCGTACTCATCAAACTTGCGCGTGCGGTAATAGACATCCCCTTCAGATTCATAGGCGAAGCCTTTTTCAATGAGGGTCTCGATAAATTCAATGATTAGATCGATGTTCTCTGTTACGCGCGGATGGACATTTGCCTTTGTGCACCCAAGGGCGGAAACATCCTCAAAGTAGGCGTTGATAAAACGCTCAGCAATGGTCGGGACGTCTTCCCCCAGTTCATTGGCAGCCTTGATCAATTTATCATCGACATCAGTAAAGTTAGAGACAAAATCAACATCATAGCCTCTATACTCTAAATATTTCCTGACTGTATCATAGACGATGGCAGGTCGGGCGTTCCCGATATGAATATAGTTGTAAACGGTCGGTCCGCAGACATACATCTTGACCTTACCTTCTTCTAACGGAATGAAATCCTCTTTTTTCCTGGACAGTGTATTATAAATTTGAATAGTCATCTATTGATGGACCCCCTTCTTCAATTCATTCAATTCATCCTTCAGCTGCTGCAGCTTCATCTCCATGGCATGACATCGGTCATCCACTGGATCCGGCAGATCGCTGTGATTCAAATCTTTTGGTATCTTGACCCCATCCTGGATCACTACTCTTCCCGGTATTCCAACGACAGTTGAATTCTTCGGTACGTTCTTCAATACAACCGATCCTGCCCCTATCTTGGAATTCTCTCCAATCGTGATGGACCCTAAAACTTTCGCCCCGGTGGCAACCAGTACGTTATCCTGGAGCGTCGGATGCCGCTTGCCTTTTTCCTTTCCGGTCCCCCCCAATGTCACGCCCTGATAGACGGTGACGTTGTCGCCGATTTCACATGTTTCCCCGATGACCACTCCCATTCCATGGTCAATGAAAAACCGTCTTCCGATCTTGGCTCCTGGATGGATTTCAATCCCTGTGAAAAAACGGCTGATCTGCGATATCAATCTGGCTAAAAAATAAAATCTACGTTTAAAAAGTCCGTGGGCAATACGATGAGACCATATGGCATGAAGGCCGGCATACGTCAATACCACTTCCAAGTAGCTTCTTGCCGCCGGATCCTGTTCAAAAACAGCCTCTATATCCTCCTTGAACAAACGAAACATTCTTCCTCACCCCTTTGCTTTTCTTCTGCGAAAATAAAAAAGCGCCTCTGCCAAAAAGACAGAGACGCTTATGCGCGGTTCCACTCTGTTTGGACGCTGCAATAAATGCCCACATCCCAACTTATCCTTGTAACGGCAGGTTCCCGCTCGATTCTACTGGATGCAAATCGTTCGAATCAAGGTTCTGAGGTGCATTTCAAAAAATGATTGGCCTGAACCACTTTCAGCCGGTGATGGTTCTCTCTAAAAAGCTTCACTTTTTTACTTCTCCTCATCATCACTTTCACATATATAACCTTACTATATTACACAACGGCAAAAATGTTAACCGATAATGCTCAGCAAACGCTGTTTTATTTTATCTTTCCCTAAAAGCTCAATTGTATTCGGAAGTTCAGGTCCATGTGTTTGGCCGGTTGCCGCTGCACGGATCGGCATAAACAATTTCTTGCCCTTTTGGCCTGTTGATTTTTGAACAGCTTTGATCGATGCTTTAATGCCTGCAGCATCAAATACTTCAAGCTTATCAATTTCTTCAAGAAACGCGGAAAGAACCGCCGGGACGTCTTCATCAGCAAGAACTTCTTTCGCTTCTGCTTCATATTCCAGCTCATCTTCAAAGAATAGAGTGGACAACTCGACGATTTCTGCGCCGAAGCTCATTTGTTCCTGATATAGGGCAATGACATCTTTGACCCATTTCAACTCATCGTCCGTCAAGTTTTCACTGACTCTTCCTGCTTTGACAAGGTGAGGCAGGGACAATTCAACCACTTTTTCCAGGTCAAGCTTCTTCATGTACTGGTTATTGACCCAAGTCAATTTCTGCGTATCGAATAATGCAGGTGACTTAGAAAGGCGGTCTGCATCAAAAATATCAATAAACTCTTCCTTCGTGAAAAGCTCGTCTTCTCCTTTTGGAGACCAGCCCAATAAAGCGATGAAATTGAAAAGCGCTTCAGGAAGATAGCCCAATGCTTCATACTGTTCGATGAACTGGATGATGCTTTCATCGCGTTTACTCAATTTCTTTCTGCTTTCATTTACAATCAATGTCATGTGGCCGTAAGTCGGCGGCTCCCAGCCCAATGCTTCAAAAATCATCAGCTGTTTTGGAGTATTGGAAATATGGTCATCCCCGCGAAGTACATGAGAAATCTTCATCAAATAATCATCTACTGCCACGGCAAAGTTATAAGTCGGAATGCCGTCTTTTTTAACAATGACAAAATCACCGATGCCGTCGGATTCAAAAGAAACTTCATGCTTCACCATGTCATTGAAAGTATAGACTTTTCCTGCAGGGACTTTGAAGCGGATGCTTGGCTTGCGGCCTTCTTCCTCAAATTTCTTCCTGTCTTCTTCTGTCAGGTGGCGGCATTTCCCGGAATAGCGCGGCATTTCACTGCGTGCAGTCTGTGCTTCGCGTTCTGCTTCAAGCTCTTCTTCCGTACAATAGCATTTGTATGCCAAGCCTTTTTCCAAAAGCTCATTATAGTATCCTTCATAAATATGGTTTCTTTCTGATTGGCGGTAAGGGCCGAACGCACCGCCCATATCAATGCTTTCATCCCAATCCATTCCAAGCCATTTCAAATATTTCAGCTGGCTCTCTTCTCCACCCTCGATATTTCTCTTTTGATCTGTATCCTCGATGCGGATGATGAATTTCCCTTTGTGATGACGGGCAAACAAATAATTAAATAGCGCTGTCCGCGCATTTCCGATATGTAAATGTCCAGTTGGGCTCGGAGCATACCGGACGCGAATTTCATTTGACATAAAAATGCCTCCTCAATAAATGGTCAATGCCGATATGGCATGAATTGATTCTAATATTTTACCATTTTAAAGTTCCGTAATAAAGTATTTCTCCAACTTCACCCTTTTTGCAAAAGGACAGCTGCCTGCGCGGCAATTCCTTCCCCTCTTCCAGGAAAGCCAAGCTTTTCGGTTGTCGTCGCTTTCACATTCACCTGATCAACAGACCCTTCAAGCAGTTCTGCAATCCTCTCGCGCATCGCAGGGATATAAGGCGCCATTTTAGGCATCTGTGCGATGATGGTGCAGTCGATATTGCCGAGGCTGTACCCTTTCTCTTTTACAATTCCCCAAACGTGCGTCAAAAGTTTGGCGGAGTCCGCATCCTTGAATTCCGGATCTGTATCAGGAAAATGACGGCCGATATCGCCTTCTCCGATTGCCCCCAGGCACGCATCCGCTACGGTATGAAGCAGAACATCTGCATCCGAATGTCCGAGGAGCCCTTTTTCATAAGGGATCTCAATCCCCCCGATGATCAGCGGGCGCCCCTCCGTCAATTGATGTACATCAAAACCTTGTCCAATTCGAAACATATTATTTCCCCCAGTCAGCCTTTGTTCTTTAAAATTGCTTCTGCAAAGTAAAGATCCTCCGGCGTCGTCAATTTTATATTGTCATAATGGCCTTCTACTATACTTACAGGTGCTCCGATCCTCTCCACAAGGGAAGCATCATCCGTTCCAAGGAATCCTTCCGATTCAGCCGATTCATAAGCTTGCAGCAATAAAGAAATACGAAAAGCTTGTGGCGTCTGTACAGACCACAAGCTTGATCGTTCAATTGTTTCTGACACTTCCATATTCACCGCTTTTTTGATGGTGTCCTTTACCGGAACGGCTGTAATTGCCGCTCCCACCTTCTCGGCTTGAACAACCAGGCGGTCTATGACCTCTTGGCGGATGAACGGCCTCGCCCCGTCATGTACCAGGATGATGCCTTCTGGATCTGCAGTCTTCAGTGCGTTATGAATGGAATATTGGCGTTCAGTCCCTCCGGCTGCAAATGATACCCGCTTTTCTGCCTGCAGGTCTTTCACCATGGAGGAAAAAAACTCCTCTTCATCCGGATTGATGGCCAATATAATCTTCTTGCAGCTGGGATCGCTTAGAAAAACCTGTAGAGTATGAGAAATAACCGGAAGTCCATCCAACGGGATATGCAGTTTATTCTTCCCTGCACCCATTCTCTTTCCCTGCCCTGCAGCAGGAATGACTACCTGATAATTCATCATCTTGTCTGCTCCATTCTGATTATAGCGCTTTTTCTAATAGCTTGGGCTTCGCAAAGATCATTCGCCCTGCTGATGTCTGGAGTACACTTGTCACCAGTACATCGATATACTTGCCGATATAGTTCCGTCCTTCTTCGACGACAATCATTGTGCCGTCATCAAGGTACGCAATCCCTTGATTCTGTTCTTTCCCGTCTTTAATGACCTGCACCTTAAGCTCTTCCCCAGGTAGGACAACAGGCTTAACGGCGTTTGCCAGATCATTGATATTAAATACTTGTACATTTTGAAACTCGCAGACTTTATTCAAGTTAAAATCATTGGTTACAACAATGCCGTTTGTGAGCTTTGCCAATTTAACCAGCTTGCTGTCCACTTCCTGGATTTCTTCAAAGTCCCCTTCATAAATCTGGACTTCAATATCCAGCTCTTTCTGGATGCGGTTCAGGATATCAAGGCCCCTGCGCCCCCGGTTCCGTTTCAATGCGTCGGAAGAGTCTGCGATATGCTGAAGCTCCTCAAGGACGAACTGAGGGATGACGATGATTCCTTCGATAAATCCCGTTTGGCAGATATCCGCAATGCGGCCATCTATAATAACGCTTGTATCCAAGATTTTTAATGTTTTAACCGGCTTTTCCAATTCATCTTCTGGATGCTTTCGTTTATTTGATCGATTCGAAATAGAGAATAAATTAATTAGTTCATCACGCTTTTTGAAGCCAACCTGAAACCCCAGGTATCCAAGCAGCAGCGTCAAAAGGATAGGTGCCACTGTATTGACGATCGGAATCTGGATGGTGTTCAGCGGAAGTCCTGCTAAAAATGCGACAATCAACCCAAAAATCAATCCAAGGCTTCCGAACAATATATCTGTTACAGGCGCTTTGACCAAAGAATCTTCAAACCATTTCACAAAATCAACAACGTAATCCACAGCCCAAAAAGCAACAATATAAAAAATAATGGCTCCTAAAATGGCGGTTACATATGGATTATTAATCAAAGTCAGTGTAGAAAAGTTAGTAAACTCTAATAAATCAGGAATGAGAAAAATCCCAAGCGTTCCACCTAAAATGATAAAACACGCTTGCACTATACGCTTTAACATTCCTTCACCTCCTTTTACTCATTATAAACAAAATCCTAAATTTGAAACGTAGGAAAACATTTAATTTTGGCTATGTTACAAAAAAGACATCTTTTTGTTTTATTAATATAATAAATCCGTTATAACTGTAATGATTTGTAAGTGCTTCTTGGTCTTAGAGTAGCACCGTACGTATAAGGGTGTCAATTTTCTTCCTGTGTCATTTTAGACACAATTGACCCCTTAAAATATTTTATAATTGACGGTCTGCAAATGTCTGGTCTTTAATGAGTTTCAGCCCTTCTTTGATCTTGCGCGCTCTCACTTCCCCAATTCCTTCTACGTCATCAAGGGCTTCGACGCTTGCCTTCAATATATTGGGAAGTTTTTCAAATTCAGTGATCAAATTCTCCATAATCACCACCGGCAGGCGGGGGATTTTGCTCAGCACCCGGTACCCGCGGGGACAGATCCCTTCTTCCATCGGAACAAAGCCACTATAGCCAAGAAGCTTCAAAAGCATGCCGTCATCCAAAACATCTGTGCTGACCAGCTCTTGAAAACGATATAAAATTTCAAATGGCTTTATGGAACGATCTGCCGCATAATCCCTGATGATCATCATCGCTTCTTCCTCGATGTCTGCGAGCAATTCGTTCATCTGCAGCCGGATGAGCCTTCCCTCCGTCCCCAATTCGCTTAAATAGGAGAGAAGTTCATTCTTGATCCTAAGGACCATCTCAAAACGATGGAGAACTTGAAGAAGGTCGCTGTATGTCCCCAATTCTTCAAACTCCAGGACAGACAGGCTTGCAATGCTCTGATCCAGAACCACTTTGTATTTCTCCAGAGTTTGGATGGCTTGATTCGCTTTCGTTAGGATCACAGCGATGTCTTTTAGAGCGTAGCGGAAATTCCCTTGATAAAGCGTGATGACGTTGCGGCGCTGGGAAATAGCCAGGACGAGTGCTTTCGTCTGCTTGGCGACCCGTTCTGCTGTCCGGTGCCTCATCCCTGTTTCTGTAGAAGGAATCGCTGCATCCGGGGCCAGCTGTGCATTGGCAATCAAAATTTTACTACCGATCTCATTAAGGATGATCGCACCGTCCATTTTAGCCAATTCATATAAATAGCTTGGAGAAAATGGGCAATTGATATGAAAACCGCCATCTACGATGGAGCGGACTTTTTCATTGTATCCCATCACGATTAATCCGCCCGTATTGGCACGGAGCACGTTCTCTATGCCTTCCCGGATGGGAGTGCCCGGAGCCACAAATTGCAAGATGTCAGACATGGATTTATCCGCTTGCTTCTTATCATCCATACAGGTTAGCCTCCTAATGCAAATTGCAATGCTTCGCTGACAGAAGAAACACCTACTACATTGATGTTCGGCGGGAAAGACCACCCTCCGATATTATTGGTCGGGATGAGGACTCGTTCGAATCCAAGTTTAGCTGCCTCCTGGACCCTCTGTTCGATCCGTGATACGCGCCTTACTTCCCCCGTAAGGCCTATCTCACCTATAAAGCAATCCGTTGGGCGGGTAGGCTGATCGCGGAAACTTGAAGCGATGCTGACAGCAATCGCCAAGTCAATGGCAGGTTCATCGAGCTTCACCCCGCCTGCCACTTTTAAGTAGGCATCCTGGTTCTGAAGCAGCATGCCCACCCTTTTCTCCAGCACGGCCATCAACAGGGACACCCGGTTATGGTCAATTCCTGTAGCCATCCTCCTTGGATTCCCAAAGCTCATCGGTGAAATCAAAGCCTGGATTTCCACCAGGACAGGCCTGGTTCCTTCCATGGAAGCCACGACAGTTGACCCGGAAGCCCCTTTCGAACGTTCTTCCAAAAAGATCTCAGAAGGGTTTTCCACTTCTTCAAGACCCGCTTCCTTCATCTCGAATATGCCCATTTCATTGGTTGAGCCGAAACGGTTTTTAACTGCCCTCAGAATCCTGTATGTATGATGGCGCTCCCCTTCAAAATACAGGACGGTATCTACCATATGTTCCAAAAGCCGCGGCCCTGCAATCGAACCTTCCTTTGTAACATGCCCGACGATAAATATGGCGATACCCTTTGTTTTCGCAATTCTCATCAATTCAGCTGTACACTCCCGGACTTGGGATACACTTCCCGGAGCCGATGTCACTTCCGGGTGATAAACGGTCTGGATGGAGTCCACAATCACAAAGTCCGGTTTTACTTCTTCTATCGATTGATGGACGGATTCAAGATTCGTCTCGGAATATACAAATAAATTCGGTGAAAGGACATTCAGCCGGTCTGCCCTTAGTTTTGTCTGTTTCACAGATTCTTCACCGGAGATATAAAGGACCTGGTGATCAAGCCTGGCAAGCTGCGCCGATACTTGAAGCAGAAGCGTAGATTTTCCGATGCCGGGATCTCCCCCGATCAAAACAAGCGAGCCGGGGACGACTCCGCCTCCAAGTACCCTGTTCAATTCTTTCATATCTGTTGTTATTCTAGGTTCCTGTACAGATTCAATCGATGTTATCGGTGAAGCTTTAGCGGCTTTTCCCGGTGCAGAGTGCTGAAAGACCCCCTTCGCCTTAGAAACCACTTCTACTTCCTCGACCATCTGGTTCCATTCCCCGCACCCAGGGCAGCGCCCCATCCATTTGGCTGATTCATATCCGCATGATTGGCATATAAATTTCGTCTTTTTTTTCGCCATCCTGTACTCCTCTCTACATATGTATGTAGGTATATTTCCCATAAGCATGAAAGTTGGAAAATAATACAAAAATTCGTCATATGTACAAAGAGGTACACGCTTTTCGTGTACCTCTCATTTTATTTATGATAATGTTCCGGTTGCCTCATTGGTTTTGACCACAAATTCTCCATCTTTCACATCGATGGTCACATGCTGGCCAGTCAATACAGTACCCTTCAATAGTTCTTCTGAAAGTCTGTCTTCGATATGCTTCTGAATGGCCCTGCGGAGCGGACGTGCCCCGTACTCAGGATCAAATCCTTCATCAGCGATCTTCAGCTTGGCTGCATCTGTGAGTTCAAGATTGATTTCCTGCTCTTTCAGCCTGTTTGTAAGCTGTTCGCCCATTAATGTGACGATTTGCTTCAGGTGGTCTTTTTCAAGTGAGTGGAAAACAATGATTTCATCGATACGGTTGAGGAACTCTGGACGGAATGCCTTTTTCAGCTCTTCCATCACTTTCCCTTTCATATCTTTATAATCCTGTTCACCATCCTGGATGTTAAATCCGACATATTTATTCCGTTTCAATGCATCTGCACCAACGTTTGATGTCATGATGACGACAGTATTGCGGAAATCCACTGTGCGTCCTTTGGAATCTGTAAGCCTTCCGTCTTCAAGGACCTGCAATAGGATATTGAAAACATCAGGGTGAGCTTTTTCGATTTCATCCAGCAAGATGACGGAATAAGGCTTCCTTCTAACCTTCTCTGTAAGCTGTCCGCCTTCATCATATCCTACATAGCCTGGAGGAGATCCCACTAGTCGTGAAGTGGAGTGCTTCTCCATGTACTCAGACATATCGACGCGGATCATGGCATCCTCATCGCCAAACATTGCTTCAGCTAATGCGCGGGCAAGCTCTGTTTTTCCGACGCCTGTAGGCCCAAGGAAAATGAATGAGCCAATCGGGCGCTTTGGATCCTTCAATCCTGCCCTTGCACGGCGCACCGCTTTGGACACAGCTTTCACAGCCTCTTCCTGTCCGATGACGCGGGAATGCAGGATTTCTTCAAGGTTGAGAAGCTTCTCTGTTTCCGTCTGTGCAAGCTTCGATACAGGAATACCAGTCCAGCTGGATACCACATGTGCGATATCCTCTACCGTGACTTCGCTGTTTTCCTGCCCCTGTTTTTCTTTCCAGGATTTCTTCGTTTCTTCCAGCTCTTCACGAAGCTTCTGCTCAGAATCTCTTAATGAAGCAGCTTTTTCAAACTCCTGGCTCTGTACAGCAGCATCCTTTTCTTTACGGATCTCTTCCAGTTTCGCTTCGAGCTCCTTCAGATTCGGAGGAGTGGTATAAGAACGGAGGCGCACTTTGGAACCTGCTTCGTCGATCAAGTCAATCGCTTTGTCCGGCAGGAACCGGTCTGAAATATAGCGGTCAGAAAGCTTCACTGCCGCTTCGATCGCTGCATCGGTGATGGAAACCCTGTGATGGGCTTCATAGCGGTCGCGCAGGCCATTCAAAATCTGGATGGACTCTTCAGTTGTCGGCTCATCGACGGTAATTGGCTGGAACCGTCTTTCAAGAGCCGCGTCTTTTTCAATATATTTACGGTACTCATCAAGGGTCGTAGCACCGATGCACTGCAATTCTCCCCTTGCAAGTGCCGGCTTCAGAATGTTAGACGCATCGATTGCGCCTTCCGCTCCGCCTGCACCGATCAATGTATGCAATTCATCAATGAATAAAATGATGTTCCCCGCTTGTCGGATTTCGTCCATCACTTTTTTCAATCGATCTTCAAACTCACCGCGGTATTTAGTGCCCGCTACAACTGTTCCCATATCAAGGGTCATGACGCGTTTGTCGCGCAGGATCTCAGGCACCTCATTATTAATGATCTGCTGAGCCAACCCTTCCGCAATGGCTGTCTTCCCGACACCAGGCTCCCCAATCAGGACAGGGTTGTTTTTCGTCCGGCGGCTGAGGACCTCAATGACGCGCTGGATTTCCTTGCTTCTTCCGATGACCGGGTCAAGGCTGCCTTCGCGGGCAATGGCTGTCAAATCGCGGGCCAATCCATCAAGAGTCGGTGTATTGGCATTGGAGCTTGAACCGCCCTGGTGATTATTCGCTTCGTTGCTTCCGAGCAGCTGAAGCACTTGCTGGCGTGCTTTATTCAGGCTGACGCCAAGGTTATTTAAAACACGTGCTGCCACGCCTTCTCCTTCTCTGATCAATCCAAGGAGAATGTGTTCTGTACCTACATAGGAATGGCCGAGTTTACGTGCTTCATCCATAGATAATTCGATGACTTTCTTTGCTCTCGGTGTATATTGAATCGTCTGGGAGGAATCCTGCCCTTTTCCGATTAGCGTCTCTACTTCCTTTTGGATCTTTTCAGGACTCAATCCAAGTCCATATAGAGCTTTTGCTGCAATGCCTTCCCCTTCTCTTACCAATCCAAGAAGGACATGCTCTGTGCCGATATTGCTGTGTGATAATCGAATGGCTTCTTCTTGAGCCAGGGCCAACACCTTTTGCGCTCTTTCTGTAAATCGTCCAAACATCATATTAGTTTTCCTCCTTGCTATTCTGATTTTCCTCTAACTTCAATCGCTCACGTATCAATGCAGCCCTTCTGATGTCGCGCTCATCAGGTCTGAGCGGCCCACCGGCATATTGCTGTAAAAATCCTGGTTGAGTCAGAATCATGAGTTCATTTAATATGTTTCTGGAAATATGGGAAAAGAACCCTAAATCAATCCCAAGACGAACATCGGATAAACATTTGGCAGCCTCTTTTGATTCAAGGATTCTGCTGTTGGTCAAAACACCATAAGATCGATACACTCTGTCTTCTAATTGTATGTTTGATGTTTTGACTAATGCTTCCCTAGCGGACCTTTCTTGGGAAATAATCTGCTGGACCACGCTGTATAAATCCTCTATGATGTCACCTTCAGATTTCCCCAACGTGATTTGGTTGGAAATTTGAAAGATGTTTCCTAAAGCTTCGCTGCCTTCCCCATAAATTCCTCTAACAACTAGACCAAGTTGATTGATTGCCGGGATGATTCTATTGATCTGCTGCGTCAAAACAAGTCCCGGCAGATGCATCATGACAGATGCCCTGAGCCCTGTACCGACATTGGTTGGGCAGCTGGTTAAGTATCCTAATTTTTCATTGTATGCATAATCTACCTGTTGCTCCATTAAATCATCGATTTGATTTGCTCGATTTAATGCATTTTTTAATTGAAGCCCTGGAAACAGGCACTGAATCCTTATATGGTCCTCTTCATTTATCATGATGCTGATATCTTCCTGCTCTGACAGCAGCACAGCCGGGTAATTGGAATCCTCCGCAAGGTAAGGGCTGATCAAGTGCTTTTCGACGAGCACCCTCTTTTGGAGCGGCTGCAGTTCGTTCACTTTCAAACTTTCGATCTGGCCGAACTGATGGAATGCTTCATTCTCCAGATTCTTCTCCACATTTGCTACAATCTCAGCCGCCTCTTCATTAGAGAACATCGTCGGAAATTTATAATCATTCAAATTCCGGGCCAATCGGATGCGGGAGCTTAACACAATATCAGAATCCGGTCCTTGTTCACACATCCAGCTGCTGACCGCTTGATTCAAAAATTTCTCAAGGCTCATGAAGATTCCCCTCCCTGCTTCAAGGATTTCTCCAACGAACGGATTTGGTCGCGCAGCTCAGCGGCTTTCTCAAATTCCTCCGTTTCGATCAACGCCTTCATTTCTTCTTTCAATAAATTGATCTGTTTCTTCGTATGAATGGATCCGCCCATTCTTTCAGGGATTTTCCCATGGTGTGCTGTATTCCCGCTATGAAGCCTTTTTAAGATGGAATCAAGATGATTGCGGAACGCATGATAGCAATTCGGGCATCCAAAACGTCCAATATTGATAAATTGCGGAAGCGTCATGGAACACCGTTCACATTGAACTACTTCATTCTTCGGAAGGGTTTGCTTTTCCTTCTGAAAAATATTATCGCTGCTAAAAAGACCTGCAAGCAGGTTATTGATTGAAAACCCTGATGGGTCGCCGAATAAAAAACTCTCCCCTTTATCCTGGGCGCATTTCTCGCATAAGTGGAACTCTGTCTTTTGACCATTGATGATTTTTGTAAAATGAAGAGTCGCTGGTCGTTCATTGCACTCCTGACAAATCAATTCATTCACCTCTTCATCATTTATACTTTAAAGTCATTAGCATCGCGTTAAGCATCCTTGCACGGAGCTCATCCCTCTCAGGCAATTCAATGAAAAGGACGGAACGGTCCATGACGCTGATCATGATCTTTGCTTCCCGCTCGGAAAGGACGCCCTCTTCCACCAAACGGAAGACAATATCCTCTGCACTTGCCTGGGAAACCCTTGATTTTACAAGAGAAATCAGCTGATCGATCAAATGTGCCTGATCATGTGACTGTACTTTCATGATTCGAATGTACCCGCCGCCTCCCCTTTTGCTTTCCACCAAATATCCCTTCTCAATCGTGAAACGGGTATTGATTACATAGTTGATCTGGGAGGGGACGCATTGAAACTTATCCGCGATTTCACTCCTCTTGATTTCCAATATTTCACTTTGGCTCAAGGATAAAACCTGCTTCAAATAATTTTCAATGATGTCTGAAATGTTCCTCACCAAGTCACCCCCAATCCTTTGACTTGACTTTGACTATCTTTGACATAAATTATACATGAAAGACATTCTTCTTGGCAACGAATTGATATGTAACCATTGTTCCATGTTCACACATGGTCTAAACCCGTTATGCGATAATTATTACTTTAATACCCTTGTTTTTTCTAAAGAAACAGGCCTACAAAAAATTTTCTCTATTCTTTATAGGCCCATCCTTCAGCGGTAGGAAACCGCCCTTTCCCCTAATCTTTAAAATAACTATTGCAATTTAAATATCCATAATTTACAATAATTGAAATCATACTATTGCATTGAAGAAGAAGAGTAGATGTAAGCGGCACTTAAGAGAGCTGATGGCTGGTGGGAATCAGTGTGAACTTATATTGAATGGGCTTCTGAGCATCCGGGCTGAACCATAAGTAGGCCACGGCGGAGAGTCTTACCGTTAAAAAAGACAGGTATCGAAATAATCATGTGTATTATTTCCGTACTCTTTGAGCGCGGCTGTCAGCAGCCGAATGAAGGTGGCACCACGGGTTTCCCGTCCTTTTTATAGGATGGGGGACCCTTTTTTATTTTCTTTGAACGGAGGAGCAAAAATGAAAAAAACAGTTTTAACCGGCATCAAACCAACCGGCCAAATCCATCTTGGCAACTATATAGGTGCAATCAAACCCGCCTTGGCCCTTGCCGAGGAAAAGGATTACAATCCCGTATACTTTGTCGCCGATTACCACGGATTGACGAAAATCCACGATCCCCATGAAATGAAGCAGCTTTCCTATGGAATCGCAGCGACATGGATCGCCCTTGGCCTAAACCCGGAAAAATCAATCTTCTACCGGCAATCAGATGTTCCGGAAATATTTGAACTCAGCTGGATTTTATCCTGCTTTGCCGCTAAGGGCCTCATGAACCGCGCCCATGCCTACAAAGACGCTGTGGAAAAAAATAGAGCTGCAGGCAAAGACTTAGACGATGGTGTCAACATGGGGTTATTCACCTATCCCGTCCTGATGTCAGCGGATATCCTGCTCTTTAACACTGATTTAGTGCCCGTCGGAAAAGACCAGCTTCAGCATGTGGAAATCGCAAGAGACCTTGCTGAGGCATTCAACAAGAACTATGGGGAAACCTTCAAGCTCCCGGAAGCCATCATTGAAAAAGAATCCTCCATTTTATTAGGGCTTGATGGCAGAAAAATGAGCAAAAGCTATAACAACACCATCCCTCTTTTCGCAGAACCGAAAAAACTGAGGAAATTAATCAATAAAATCAAGACGGATTCCCTACCGCCTGAATCACCCAAAAATCCGGATGACTCCATCATCTTTTCCATCTACAAGGAGTTTGCTGATCAAAGTGAAGTAAAGGCTATGAGGGAAGAATACAATAAAGGCATCAGCTGGGGAGATGCCAAGCAAGCACTATTTGAACTCATGAACACCCGCCTCGAAGAACCGAGGGAAAAATATAACGAATTAATGGCGTCCCCCCATAAATTAGATGAGATCCTCTCCTATGGAGCGGAAAAAGCAAGAATGAAAGCTAGTGAATTTTTGAAGGAGATCAAAGGAAAAGCAGGGTTTTGAATACTGGCTGCATGTAGTGTGCAGCTCTTTTTTTGGTTTGGATATGG